>JBBQHQ010000104.1:0-9609 GCA_038324115.1 Gaiellales bacterium | reverse complement strand
GGACGGGGCCAAGGTCAAGCACTACTACGCCCGCGAGTCGGTCGGGATCGCGGTCGGCCTCCTGCTCGCGAGCCTGCACGAGGCCGGCCTCGTCGCACTCACGCACACGCCGAGCCCGATGGGCTTCATCCGCGAGCTGCTCGGACGGCCCGCGAACGAGCGGCCCTTCTGCGTGATCCCGGTCGGCTACCCCGCGGAAGGCTGCACCGTCCCCGACCTGCGCCGGAAGCCGCTCGAGGAGATCGCCGTCTGGCTCTGAGGGTCTACCGGATCCCGTTCTCGACGAACGTCGAGCGGATCGCGCTCGCCGCCGCGCACAAGGGGCTCGAGGTCGAGTCCGTCTGGGTCGACGCCGCCGACCGGAGCGAGGTCGTCCGGGTCTCGGGCCAGGACCTCGTCCCGGTGGTCGTCCTCGACGGCGAGGTGCTGACGGACTCGCCCGCGATCCTGGAGACGATCGAGGCACGCTGGCCCGAGCCGCCGCTCCTGCCGGCCGATCCGGCCGCCCGCGCGGAGATCCGCGTCTTCTGCGACTGGTTCAACCGCGTCTGGAAGCGGCCGCCGAACGACTACGTAGACGAGGAGGCGAAAGCCGAGCCCGACACCGCCCGGCTCGCCGAGCTCGGGGCGGCGGTGACCGGCTCGCTACCGCTCTTCGACGACCTGCTCGCGGGGCGCGACTTCCTCTTCGGCGACCTCTCGCTCGCCGACGTGACCGCGTTCCCCTTCCTCAAGTACGCCGTCCTCTGGGAGGAGGGGGACCCCGACCGGTTCCACGAGGTCCTCCGCGACCACCTCCGGCTCAACGGCCACTTCGGGCGGCTCGAGGCCTGGATCCACCGGCTCGATTCGCTCCCGCGGGCCTAGTTCGGGCTCCCGGGCGTCCAGCCGCTCCTCGAAGCGGCGGCGCAGGATCTCCCCGTCCGCCAGCACCTCCTCGTAGCGCTTCCGCCGCGGTGGGAGCTTGACGATCCGCACGTCGGGGCTGCGCGTCCCATAGGAGCGCTCGTAGGCACTCGCCTCGTCGTAGGGCGCTGGGGCGTTGCGGCGTCCCGGCAATCGCATGGGGAGGATGTAATCACGCCCGCTCCCTCGCCGGGTATTCCCGATTGGGGGCCCGAACGGAAAAAGGCCCCTGAGCGGGGCCTTTTGGGAGCTGCGGGACTAGGATTCGAACCTAGATAGCTGGCGCCAGAGGCCAGAGTCCTACCGTTAGACGATCCCGCAACGGCGGCCAGTTTAGCGAATCACGTTTCCAGCTTGTAGACCTGGACGAGGCTCTTCTCACCCTCCGTGTCGATGTGCGCGATTACCTCAACGTAGGGCTCCAGCCCCGAGCCGCGCAGCTTCGCCTTCAGGAGCCCATCCACCTGGAAGAGCCCGGAGGAGTTGTTCATCACGATCTCGATCCGCACCGGATGCGACTCGCCGTCGCCGATCGAGACGTCGTCGATCGCGGCAGCCGAAAGTGAGTGCATCGAGACGCGGCCCCGCTCGAACGGGATCCGCGAGCGGCCCTCCGCCATGTCGAGCGCGTCGGCGACGCGGAGGATCCCTGCCTCGAGTGCCAGGGGCTGCCCGTCCGAGCGGTGGCTCGTGATCGCCTGGAGCACCTCCGAGATCACCACGGTCAGATCGGGCTCCTCGTAGAGGCCCACGAGCAGCTCGCGCATCTTCGGCTCGGCCAGGAAGAGCGAGAAGTCCTCGTGCCCGTGCCGGTGCACGGACATGCCGATGCAGTGCAGGAGCGCGGAGAGGGTGACGACGACCTCGGCGTCCTCGCGCGTCATCCCGTAGTCGCGCACCATCGATGGCTCGACGTCGTGCTTGAAGAGCTGCCGGAGGATCTTCAGGGCGATGTTCGCGACGATCTGGATGTGCACCCAGGAGTGGTCGTTGATCTCCAGCCGGGCGACCGCGTTCACGTTCGAGACGTGCCACCAGCCCTTCAGCTGCCGGTCGCCGTCCACGCGCTCCATCAGCTTGCGCAGCTTCCGGTTCCCGCGCACCGGCAGCTTGAGGTGCATCTTCTCGACCGCCTCCGCCGGGGTGAGCCGGATCTCGAGCCGCGCCTCGTCCGAGACCGGCTCGGCGATCCGCTCCTCGGTCTCGGCGTCCAGGGGTGTCTCCTCCTCGCTCACGGCGTTCGCACGACCACGGAGCCCGCGAGCTTGTCGTGCCAGGTCTGGCGGCGGCTGTCGCGGAGCGGCCAGAGGTGGTCGAGGATCCCGGGCACGAGCCAGAACGCCCAGAAGATGCTCGTCGTCACCCAGCGGAGGAACGCGCGGCGGTAGCCGATCCGGCCGCGTCCGCCCGCGTCCACGACCGCGATCCCCAGCGCGCGCTTGCCGATCGTCTGGTTCCGGCTGCCGATCATCAACGTGTCGTACAGAGCCTCCGGGACGATGAAGAAGAGCAGCGCGACCATACCGCTTCCCGTGCGGGCCTCCTCGTTCAGCTCCGTCAGGGACATGCCCCCGGCGACGGCGGCGATCGAGATCGTCAGCGCGAGGATCAGACCGTCGAGCGCCACCGCTGCCGCCCGGCGGCCCCAGCTCGCGAAGACATGCTCGATCACGCGACCTCGGCCGCCCAGTCGCCGTAGAGCCGCGTGTAGAGGCCCTGGCGGGCGAGCAGCTCCGCGTGCGTGCCCTGCTCGACCACGACCCCGTGCTCGAGCACGACGATCAGATCGGCGTCGCGGATCGTCGAGAGCCGGTGGGCGATCACGAAGGCGGTGCGGCCCTCGAGCAGCTTCCGGAGCGCCTGCTCGATCTGCCGCTCGGTGCCGATGTCCACGGACGAGGTCGCCTCGTCGAGGATCAGGATCCGCGGGTCGGCGAGCAGTGCCCGGGCGAACGCGACGAGCTGGCGCTGCCCGAGCGAGAGCCGGGTCCCGCGCTCGCCGAGCTGCGTCTCGTAGCCGTCCTCCAGCTCGTCGATGAAGCGGTCGGCGCCGACGGTGCGCGCAGCGGCGACGATCTCCGTGTGGGGCGCGTCCGGACGGGCGAAGGCGATGTTCTCGGAGACGGTGCCGCCGAAGAGGAAGCCCTCCTGCGGGACGATCCCGAGCTGGCGGCGGAGCGAGCCCTGGGTGACCGTGCGCAGGTCGTGCCCGTCGATCTGGAGCGCGCCCTCGGTCGGGTCGTAGAAGCGGGCGAGCAGCTTGGCGATCGTCGACTTGCCCGCGCCGGTGTGGCCGACGAGCGCGACCGTGGTACCAGCCGGCACGTCCAGGTCGAGCCCGTGCAGCACCTCGGGGAACTCCGGCCCGTAGCCGAAGCGGACCCCGGAGAACCGGACGTGTCCCCCGATTCGAGGCAGGTCGGTCGCGTCGGGCTCGTCCACCACCTGTGGCTGCTCGTCGAGCACGCCCACGATCTTGTCGAGCGCGGCAATCGCGGCGAGGAACGTGTTGTAGAGTTGCGAGAGCTGCTGGATCGGGTCGAAGAAGTTCGAGACGTAGAGCGCGAACGCGAAGAGCGTCCCCGTGCTCATCTGGTCGTGGTAGACGAGCCAGCCGCCGTAGCCGAAAACGATCGCCGTCGCGGCCGACGCGAGCAGGTCGACTGCCGGGAAGTAGATCGCGTTCAGGATCGTCGTCTCGTAGTTCGCGTCCCGGTAGCGGGAGTTGACCCCCTGGAACACCTCCTCCTGGACGGGCTCGCGGGTGAAGGACTGGACGACGCGCATCCCGGCGATGTCCTCGGCGAGCGTCGCGGTGACGAGGCCCAGGCGCTCGCGCACGTTCCGGTAGGCGCGGTTCGAGCGGGTTCGGAACCAGGCGGTGGCGAGCGCCATCAGCGGCAGGACCGTCAGCGTCGCGAGCGCGAGCCGCCAGTCGAGGAAGAAGAGGACGACGGCGGTCCCGAGCAGGAGCAGGGTGTTCTGGACGAGGCTCGTGACGCCGTCCGTGACGAGCTGGTCGAGGGCCTCGACGTCGTTCGTGATCCGGCTGATGATCACGCCGGCCCGGTTCCGCTCGTAGAAGCCGAGCGAGAGCCGCTCCAGGTGTGCGAAGAGCGCGTTCCGGAGGTCGGCGAGCACGCGCTCGCCCGTCCAGCCCGTCAGGTAGGTGTTCGCGCCCGAGAACCCGAGGGCCACGACCGCGGCGCCGAGAAAGAGGATGACGATCGTGGTCAGCCTGGCGAGATCGCGGCTCTGGATCCCCTCGTCGATCGCGAGCTTGGCGAGGTACGGCGGCGCCAGCGCGACCGAGGTGTACGCAAGCAGCGTCACGAGCGCGAGCGCCGTGCGCGTCTTGTAGGGGAGCGTCAGCCCGACGAGCAGCCCCACCCGGCGTCGGGTCCTCTGCCACGACCAGTCGCGCACCTCGCCGCCACGCTCCTCGGAGAGATGGCCCCCCGGCTGCCAGACCTTCACGCGCTCTCCTCGAGCAGCGCGCCGAGCAGCCCGTGCTCGTGGATCTCCCGGAAGACCGGGCTCGTCTCGAGCAGCTCGCTCTGCGTCCCGCGCGCCTCGATCCGGCCGTGGTCGAGGACGACGATCTCGTCCGCGAGCGAGATCGTCGAGAGCCGGTGGGCGATGATGATCGTCGTCCGGCCGCGCATCGCCTCGGCGAGGCCGCTCCGGATCCGCGCCTCCGTCGTCGCGTCCACGGAGGCCGTCGCGTCGTCGAGGATCAGGATCCGCGGGTCGATCACCAGCGCGCGGGCGATCGCGAGCCGCTGGCGCTGGCCGCCCGAGAGCGTGATCCCGCGCTCGCCGATCACGGTCTCGTAGCCCTGGGGCAGCGCCTCGATGAACTCGTGCGCCTGAGAAGCCCGCGCCGCCCGCTCGACATCCGCGTCCGTCGCCCCGAGGACGCCGAACGCGATGTTCTCCCGGATGGTCGCGGAGAAGAGGAACGGATCCTGCGAGATCACGCCGATCTCGCGCCGGAGCGACCGCCGGGTGACCTCGCGCACGTCGACCCCGTCCACGAGCAGCCGGCCCTCGCCGACGTCGTAGAACCGTGGGACGAGTGCCGCGAGCGTCGTCTTGCCGGAGCCGGTATGGCCGATCAGGGCCACCGTCGTCCCGGCGTGCACGTCCAGTTCGATCCCGTGCAGGACCGGGCGCCCTTCGACGTAGGCGAAGCCGACGCCCTCGAAGCGGAGCTCGCCTGGGCCGGCGGGCAGCTCGCGCGCGCCGGGACGATCCTCGATCCCCTCCGGCTCGTCCATCACCTCGAAGATCCGCTCGCCGGACGCCGTCGCCCGCTGCGCCTGCCCGACCCACATTCCGAGGCTCCGGAGCGGCACGATCAGCATCGCGAGCAGGAGGTTGAAGATGAAGAAGCCGCTCAGCGAGAGCGACCCCGAGACGACCATCCGCCCGGCCGCGAGCAGGACGGCGCCCTGCGCGAGCAGCGGCAGGAAGGAAAGGAGGGGCACGTAGACGGCGCGCTGCCGGAAGGCGCGTACCGTCGCGTCGAAGACGGCGCCCGACGCGCGCTCGAAGAGCTCCTGCCGCCGCGCCTCCTGCGCGAACGCCTTGACGACATGGACGCCGACGATCGACTCCTCGGTCACCGTCGCCACCTCGCCGAGTTGCTGCTGGACATCCCGGAGCACGGGGTGCGAGACGTGGCTGTAGCGGTACGCGACCGCGATGATCACTGGGGTGATCGCGACCGCGACGAGCGCCAGCCGCCACTCGACGACGAAGAGCACGGCCATCACCGAGACGACGGTGAGCACGTGCTGGAAGAAGAAGATCAGCCCGAAGCCGAGGAAGAAGCGGACCGCCTGCAGGTCGACGGTCGCGCGCGACATCAACTGGCCCGTCTGGTGGCGGTCGTAGAACCCGAAGGAGAGTCGCAGCAGGTGGGCGTACAGGCCCTCGCGCATGTCCCGCTCGATTCCGAGCGCCTGCCGCCCCGAGATCACCCGCCGGCCCACCATCAGCGCCGCCTTGACGATCCCGACGCCGACGATCGCCGCCACGACCCAGGTGAGGGTGTGCGTGCCGCGCTGGGCCTGGATCCCGTCGATCGCCTCGCCGACGAGGACGACGATCCCGATCGCCGCCGCCTGCGAGCCGACCGCAAGGACGGTCGAGGTGATCAGCGAGCGCTTGTACGGCCGCAGGAAGCCGAGCAGGCGGCGGAACGTGCGGCGGTAGGGGACGGCGCTCACCGGTGGAATCTAGCCGTCGCCTAGGCTCTGACCGTGGTCGTCCGAGGCGGCACCGTCGTCACCCCCGCGGGAAGCGTTCGCGCCGACGTGGCGATCGAGGACGGCGTGATCGCCGCGGTCGGCCCGGGCCTCGACGAGCAGGCCGAGGAGCTCGACGCCGAGGGGCTGCACGTCCTCCCGGGCGTCGTCGACGCGCACGTCCACTTCAACGACCCCGGCCGCACCGACTGGGAGGGGGCGGCGACGGGGAGCGCGGCGCTCGCGGCAGGCGGCGGCACCTGCTTCCTGGACATGCCGCTGAACGCCCATCCGCCCACGCTCGACGCGGAGTCCTTCGCCGCGAAGCGGGCGGCGCTGGAGGCGGCCTCGGTCGCCGACTTCGGGCTCTGGGGCGGGCTCGTGCCGGGAAACGCCGACCGGCTGGAGGAGCTCGCTGCCTGCGGCGTCGTCGGCTTCAAGGCGTTCATGTCCCCGAGCGGGATCGACGACTTCGAGGCCGCCGACGTGCCGACGCTGCGGCGCGGGATGGAGATCGCGGCCGGGCTCGGGCTCCCGGTCGCCGTCCACGCCGAGGATCCCGGCAGCCTGCTGCTCCCCGTCGGCACCAGCTGGTTCGACTGGTGCCGCAGCCGCCCGGTCGGCGCGGAGCTGGCGGCGATCGAGACGGCGCTCGGGCTCGCGGAGGAGACGGGCTGCTCGCTCCACGTCGTCCACGTCTCGAGCGGGGCGGGCGTCCGGCTCGTGACGGAGGCACGCGACCGGGGCGTCGCCGTCACCTGCGAGACGTGCCCCCACTACCTCGCCTTCACCGAGGAGGACGCCGAGCGGCTCGGGGCGCTCGGCAAGTGCGCGCCGCCGCTCCGGAGCGCGGTCGAGCGCGACGACCTGCGCGCGCAGCTCCAGTCGGGCCGGATCGACCTCGTCGCGAGCGACCACTCGCCGGCGCCCGCCTCGATGAAGCAGGGCGACGACGCCTTCGCCGCCTGGGGCGGGATCTCGGGCTGCCAGACGCTCCTTCCGGCGCTCCTCACCCACGGCGGCGTCGGGGTGGAGGAGGCGGCCCGGCTGACCGCGACGGCCCCGGCCGCCCGCTTCGGGCTCGCCGGGAAGGGGAGGATCGAGGAGGGAGCCGACGCCGACCTCGCCCTCGTGGCGCTCGGGGAGCGCTGGACGCTCGCGGCGGACGACCTCCGCTACCGCCACCCGCACAGCCCCTACGTGGGCGGAGCCTTCACGGGGCGGGTCGTGCGGACGCTCCTCCGCGGCGGAGAGCGGCGCGGGCGGCTCGTCACTCCTCGCCGAGCCGCCTGACTTCGCGCCGAACGTGGGTCAACGCCTTGCCGAGGCGCGCCTTGTTCTCGGGCAGGTTCAGCCAGCCGCTCGCGCCGGAGGGGTGGGGGAGCGGGACGACGATCGCGTCCTCTCGCGTGTAGCTCTTGCCGATGCACTCGGTCAGGCTCCCGATCCCGAGCAGCCGTTTTACCGCGAGCCCGCCGACCGTGACGATCAGCTGCGGGCGGAGGAGTCGTAGCTCCCAGTCGCGCCAGAACTCACACAGGCCCTGCTCGCGCGGCGTCGGCGTCCGGTCGCCGCGGCCCGAGGTGGGGCGGCCCGGGTAGCAGCGCGTCACCGAGGCGCAGTAGAACGTCTCGTAGAGCTCGTCCCCCTCGACGCCGAGCCAGCGCCGGAGCGTCGCGCCCGCGCGCCCGCGCCAGGGGAGGCCTTCCTCGCCTTCGACGATCCCCGGCGCCTGGCCGAAGAGGTAGGCGCGCTGCCCGGCAAGCGGTGCACGCACCGGCCACGACTCGAGCGGGTAGCCGGCCTCGGCGCACGCCCGGCAGACGGCGGTGTCCCGCTGCAGCGAGGGCAGCGAGCGGTACGACGAGCGGCGGACGGTCACACGCGGACGGCGACGAACCAGGCGCCCGCCAGCAGGGTCTCGCCGCCGCCGAGCTCCGTGGCGAGGCCGCCGGCGGTGAAGAAGCGCTTGTAGACCTCCCAGCGGGAGCCGTCGTTGAGGATCCGCTCTTGCCATTCCTCCGCCTCGACACCGGGGCGGAGCGCGGCGTCGACGACGACGAGCTCGGGCGCGACACGGCGGGCCTCGGTCAGGAACCGGGTCCGCGCCGGCTCCTCCAGGTGCCCGTAGAAGTGGCTCGTGAAGACGCGCTCGAAGGTGCCGTCCTCGAAGGGGAGCCGGAGCGCGTCCGCTTCGACGAAGGCCGACTCCGGGAGCCGCGCGGCGGCCAGCCGGAGCGAGGAGGGGCTGCCGTCGAGCCCGGTCACCTCGCCCGGCAGGTGCTGGGTCAGGAAGCCGGTGCCGCAGGCGACGTCGAGCGTGCGGGCGGGAGGGAGCGCACGCAACGTCTCGGCCAGGAGCTCGCGCTCCTCGTCCCAGCCGGGCCGGTGCAGCTCGGTGAAGCGGCCCTCGCCGAGCCACCAGTCGTCGTATTCGGGGGCGCGTGCCTCGTAGTACTCCTGCACGCTTCTAGAGTAGGCCGGTGCTCGAGTCCGTGCCGAACTTCTCGGAAGGCCGCGACGCCGGCGTGCTCGACGCGCTGCGCGAGGCTCTCGAAGGCCCGGCCCGGTTGCTCGACGTCCACGTCGACGCCGACCACAACCGCTCGGTCTTCACGCTCGTGGGCGAGCCGGAGGCGCTCGTCGAGTCGCTCCTCGCCGGGATCGCCTGCTCCCGCGACCGGATCGACCTGCGCGCTCAGGACGGCGCCCACCCGCGGATCGGCGCCGCCGACGTCGTCCCGCTCGTCCCGATCCGGCCCGACCGGATGGACGAGGCGAAGGAGACCGCGCTCGCGCTCGCCAGGCGGATCGGCGAGGAGCTCGGCCTGCCCGTCTTCCTCTACGGCGAGTCGGCGCCCGGTCGCGGCCCGGCGTTCTTCCGGCGCGGCGGCCCCGCCGAGCTGACGCGGAGGATCGAGACCGGGGAGCTGGAGCCCGACTTCGGCCCGCGCGAGCTGCACCCGGGCGCGGGCGGGGTGATCGTCGGCGCGCGCCGGCCGCTGATCGCCTTCAACGTCAACCTGCAGGGCGGCCTGGAGACGGCGCGGGAGATCGCCGCGCTCGTGCGCGAGACCGGCGGCGGCTTCCCCGGCGTCCGCGCGCTCGGGCTCGACCTGCCGCGCGCCGGCGTCGTCCAGGTCTCGATGAACGTCGAGGACTACGAGGCGGCGGCGCTGCACGAGCTCGTCGCCCGGATCGCGCAGGAGGCGGAGGCGCGCGGGGCGGAGGTCGTCGGCTCGGAGCTCGTCGGGCTGATGCCGGCGGGCGCGGCGCTCGCGGCGGCCGGTGCGGCGCTCCGGATCGACGGCTTCGACGCCTCCCACGTGCTCGAACTGCGCCTTCTCGACCTAGAATCGGGTTCGTGAACGGTCACAAGCAGCCGCAGGAGGCCCCGCTGCCGAAGCGGCCCTACCGGGACACGCTCCTCCTCAACCTCGGGCTCGGCGGG
>JBBQHQ010000103.1:0-9647 GCA_038324115.1 Gaiellales bacterium | reverse complement strand
CTATGCCGAGGCCGAGCAGCGCGGTGAGCTTTCGACGAACCATCCGAACGCGACGGGCGAGGTGACGAAGCTCGCGGTCGAGCTCGGCGCCGAGGCGCGCGACCTCGACGCGTTGCAGTACCACCCGAACGGCGGCGCGTGGCCGCCGAACATGCAGGGCTACTCGATCCCCGAGACGACGCGCGCGTACGGTGCGGTGCTGCTCAACTCCGAAGGCGAGGAGTTCACCGACTCACTCGGCCCGCGCGACGTGGTCAGCGCGGCGATCGTCGACGAGGTGAACGCGGGCCGTGGCGTCGTTACACCTGATGGTCGCCCCGCCGTGTACCTCGACACGACGCGCATCTCCGAGTCCGACGCGGAGATCTCGCTGCCGTACATGCTCCGCCGCTACCGCGGCGCGGGGATCGACCCGCTGAGGGAGAAGATCTTCACCTACCCTGTTCTCCACTACCAGAACGGCGGCCTCGTGATCGACACGGACGCCGAGACGACGCTCGAGGGTGTCTACGCGTGCGGCGAGATCGCCGGCGGCGCGCACGGACGCAACCGCATGATGGGCAACTCGTTGCTCGAGTGTGTCGTCTTCGGTCGTCGTGCGGGTCGCTCCGCGGCAGAGAAGGCGCGCGCGTGAGCACAGTCATGACACCTGCAATCAGCCTCGCCCAAGCCAAGCTGGAGGAACCCATTGTCTGATTTTGATCTCGACCTCGGCCTGCCGCGCGACGGCGGCCTCTGCCATGTCCTCGACAAGGGCCTCGGCCCGCGCGGCTGGGCCGACGTGCTCGAGATGGCGGGTGACTACATCGACATCGTCAAGCTCGGCTGGGGCACGTCCTACGTGACCCAGAACCTCCAGAAGAAGCTCGACGTGCTGAAGGAGAAGCCGGTCGTGATCGGCGGCACCTTCTTCGAGGTCGTCTACGTCAAGAACGCGTTCGACGAATACAAGCGTTGGTTGCAGAGCCTCGGCCTCACGCACGTGGAGATCTCCGACGGCACGGTCGAGATCCCGCGCGAGCGCAAGCTCGAGCTGATCGCCGACTTCGCACGCGACTTCACCGTGCTCTCCGAGGTCGGCTCGAAGGACTCCGAGGTCGTCTTCGCACCGTACGAGTGGGTGCAGTGGATCAAGGAAGAGAAGGAAGCCGGCGCGTGGAAGGTGATCACCGAGGCGCGCGAGGGCGGCACCTCCGGCATCTTCCGTCCCGACGGTCAGATGCGCACCGGACTGATCGCCGAGATCGAGCACTCGATCGACTTCCACGACTTGATCTGGGAGGCGCCGACCAAGTCCTCGCAGGCCTGGTTCGTCAAGCACTTCGGCGCCGACGTCAACCTCGGGAACATCCCGCCGGAGGAAGTGATCGCCCTCGAGACGCTGCGCCTTGGTCTGCGCGGCGACACGCTGAAGGAGGTGCTCCTTGGCGACAAGCCAGTTCCAGCTGCCTGACACGGCGACCGTGGAGGCGCTGAGCGCGCAGGAGATCGTCGCGCTCTGCGTGCGCGAGTTCGGCGACGCAGTAGCGCTCGCGTGCTCCTTCCAGAAGGAAGAGACGGTGCTGCTCGACATGCTCTTCGGCATCGAGCCGAAGGCGCGCGTCTTCGCGATCGACACCCACTATCTCTTCCCCGAGACCCACGAGTACTGGCGCGAGGTCGAGCGGCGCTACGGCACGACGATCGAGCTCTTCGAGGGCCCGAGCGCCGAGCAGCTCACCGCGACGCACGGTGAGAGCCTTTGGGAGCGCAAGCCCGACCTCTACCTCTCGCTCGCCAAGGTCGAGCCGCTCATCCGCGCGCTCGGCGACCTCGACGGCTGGATCACCGGGATCCGCCGCGACCAGTCGCCGACCCGCGCCGACGCGCCGAAGCTGGGCTGGGACGCCTCGCACGAACTGTGGAAGGCGAACCCGCTCGCCGACTGGAGCGAGGAGGACTGCTGGGCCTACATCCGCGAGCGCGGGCTCCCCTACAACTCCCTGCACGACCAGGGCTACTCCTCGATCGGCGACACCCACTCGACGCAGCCCGGCTCCGGCCGCGAGGGCCGCTGGGCCGGCAGCGACCGGACCGAGTGCGGGCTGCATCCGGCAGGATGATGTTCGTGACCCATCGTTCGCACCTCGACGAGCTCGAGGCCGAGGCCGTGCACATCATGCGCGAGGTCGCGGCAGAGCTCGAGCGCCCCGTCCTCCTCTTCTCCGGCGGCAAGGACTCGATCGTCCTCCTCCGCCTCGCCGAGAAGGCCTTTCGTCCCGGCAAGTTCCCCTTCCCCGTCATGCACGTGGACACGGGCCACAACTTTCCCGAGGTGATCGCCTATCGGGACCGGCGCGTGGCCGAGATCGGCGAGACGCTGATCGTCGCCTCCGTCCAGGAGTCGATCGACAAGGGTCGCGTGGTCGAGGAGACGGGCCCGCGCGCCTCCCGCAACCAGCTCCAGACGACGACGCTGCTCGACGCGATCGAGGAGCACCGCTTCGACGCCGCGATCGGCGGCGCCCGCCGGGACGAGGAGCGCTCCCGCGCGAAGGAGCGGATCTTCAGCTTCCGCGACGACTTCGGCCAGTGGAACCCGCGCGCCCAGCGCCCTGAGCTCTGGAACCTCTACAACGGGCGGCTCCGCCGCGGCGAGAACGTCCGCGTCTTCCCGATCTCCAACTGGACGGAGCTCGACGTGTGGCAGTACATCGCCCGCGAGGACCTGGAGCTGCCCTCGATCTACTTCTCCCACGAGCGCGAGGTGTTCAAGCGGGACGGGATGCTCTACGCGGTCAGCGAGTACGTCCAGCGCGTCGACGGCGAGGAGCCGTTCACGGCCTCCGTCCGCTTCCGGACGGTCGGCGACATGAGCTGCACGGGCGCGGTCGCCTCCGAGGCGCACTCGCTCCACGACGTCGTCGCCGAGATCGCGGCGACCAAGATCACCGAGCGCGGGGAGACCCGCGCCGACGACCGCGCCTCCGAGGCCGCGATGGAGGACCGCAAGCGTGTCGGTTACTTCTGAGCAGCTGATGGAGACCGAGCTCGTCCGCCTCGTCACGGCGGGCTCGGTGGACGACGGCAAGTCGACCCTGATCGGGCGGCTCCTCTACGACACGAAGCAGATCCTCGCCGACCAGCTCGAGCACATCGAGCAGACCTCGCAGCGCCGTGGCGACGGCTACGTCAACCTCGCCCTCCTCACGGACGGGCTCCGCGCCGAGCGCGAGCAGGGGATCACGATCGACGTCGCCTACCGCTCGTTCGTAACCGCCCGCCGCCGCTTCCAGCTCGCCGACGCGCCCGGCCACGTCCAGTACACGCGGAACATGGTCACGGGCACCTCGACCGCGGACGTCGCGATCATCCTCGTGGACGCGCGCAAGGGCGTGATCGAGCAGACGCGCCGGCACTCCTACCTCGCGGCGATCCTCGGCACCCCCCACGTCGTCGTCGCCGTGAACAAGATGGACCTCGTCGACTTCTCCGAGGAGCGCTTCCGCGAGATCGAGCAAGAGCTGCGCGAGACGAGCGAGCGGCTCGAGCTGCGCGACGTGACCGTGATCCCGATGAGCGCGCTCCGCGGCGACAACGTGGTCGAGCGCGGCGAGGGGCTGCCGTGGTTCGACGGGCCGACGCTGCTCGAGCACCTCGAGACCGTCGAGATCGCCGGCGACCGCGACCTCGACCACCGCCGTTTCCCCGTCCAGTGGGTGATCCGCCCGATCTCGGACGAGCACCACGACTACCGCGGCTACGCGGGCCAGGTCGCGGGCGGCGTCTGGCGGGTGGGCGACGACGTCGTCGTGCTCCCGTCGGGCCGGCGCTCCAAGGTCGCCGCGGTGGAGACCGCGGACGGCCCCCTCGGCGAGGCGCTCCCCGGGATGTCGGTGACGATCAGGCTGGAGGACGACGTCGATGTCTCGCGCGGCGACATGCTCGCCGACCCGGCTCAGGCGCCGACGGTCGCGCGCGAGCTCGAGGCGACGGTGTGCTGGATGGCGGAGAAGCCGCTCGAGCCGCGGACACGGCTCGTCGTTAAGCACACGACCCGCACCGTCCGCGCGATCGCCGACGAGCTCCTCTCCGTCGTGGACATCCACACGCTCGAGGACCAGCCCTCGCCGGAGCGCCTGGAGCTGAACGACATCGCCCGGATCCGCTTCCGGCTCGCGGAGCCGCTGGCGGTCGACCCGTACGTCGAGAACCGCGTCAGCGGCGCCTTCATCCTGATCGACGAGGCCACGAACGACACGGTCGGCGCCGGGATGATCCTCTCCGCGACGAGCTAGCCCTCGGTCACGCCAGCGGTTTTCGGAGCCGTTCACTGACCCGCCTCGCGAGGACGAGGTACGCCTCGTAGCGGTGGTGGCGCGGGTGCTCCGGGTCGAAGCGGGCCGGCCGTGCGCTCGCCACGGGCTCGCCGATTTCCTGGCCGTCCACGAACTGCTCGCGGGTGAGATTGAGCTCGAGCCCGCCCGGAAGCCGGTTCCACATGTGCCCGTCGACCCGCTCCCCGTCGCGGTACACGTCGGCCGAGAGCAGCTCCCCGCCGAAGAGGTCGTGGACGACGAGCGTCGTCACGTCGCACTGGCCGCGAGCGGGGTTCGCAGGGTCCCACCCGTCGTCCGGGTCGACCGTGTCCGGCCCCCAGCTCGCCCTGATCGCGTCCTCGATCTCGACGAGCGTGGTCACCGTGCGGCGAAGAGCGCCCAGACGCCCGGGATCCCCTTCAGCTCGGAGGTGCCCCGCGCCTCGAACTCGATCTCGGAGCCGGCGACGAGGTCCTTCACCGTCGAGGAGACGAGGACGTCGCCGGCACCCGCGAGGCTCGCGATCCGGGCGCCGGTGTTGACGGCGATCCCGCCCAGCTTGCCGCCGATCACCTCGCACTCGCCGGTGTGCAGCCCCGCTCGGATCTCGATCCCCAGCTCGTCCACGACCTCGTTGATCGCCTGAGCGCAGCGGATCGCGCGGATCGGACCGTCGAAGGCCGCGAAGAAGCCGTCGCCGGCGGTGTCGAGCTCGCGGCCGCGGAAGACATCGAGCTGACGCCGCACGACCGAGTGATGACGCTCGACGAGCTCGCGCCAGCGTGCGTCGCCGAGCTCTACGACCTTCTCCGTCGAGCCGACGATGTCGGTGAAGAGAACGGTCGCGAGCACGGTCTCCGGCTCGGCACCGGCGCCAAGCTCATTCACGAAGCGCTCGAGCTCCGGCACGAAGGTGTCGGTCTGCAGGTTGATCATGTAGTCGGGCCCGGGCAGCTCGAACCGGCGGGCGCCGGGAAGTCGGGCAGCGATGTACTCCGCCTCACCCCGTGCTTCGGGCATGTTGCAGATCAGCGTCGGCACGCGCACCGCAGACAGGATGTCGCGCACGTCCACGTCGGCCGCCATCCGCTGGATCGTCGCCATCGCCCCGGGGCTCGCCGAGAGCCGAAACAGACGGGCAAGCCGCGCGATGTACTCCACGTCGTCGGCGTGGGAGACGGCCATCCCGCGGACGAACTCCTGGGCGTGGGCGAACGTCCCCCAGTTCTCCACGGTCTCGGCGGAGCGCCGGAGCCAGTCCTCGAGCGTCGGCGCCCAGGGGTAGTCCGGGGCCCAGGTGCCCTTCGCCACGGGGTTGTAGAGGGCGAGCCCGAGTGTCCGCTCGGGATACGTCGCGCTGAAGAGCAGGCACATCGATGCGGCCTCGAACGTGCCGAAGAGGACGGTTCGCTGCGACCCGACGGCGTCGAGCACGGCACGCAGGTCGTCCATTCGAGCCTCGAGGCTGGCCACCTCGCGCACGCGATCGGACAGGCCCGAGCCGCGGCGGTCGAACGTGATCACTCGCGCGAAGTGGCCGAGAGCCTCATAGAACTCGGGGCTCTCGTCGACCTCGATCTCGATGTTGCTCGCGGATCCGTGCACGTAGACGAGGTCGCGGGGCCCGTCACCGAGCACGCGGTAGGCGATTGCGACGTCGCCGCTCTTCGCGTAGGCGATCTCGTCCGCCGGCAGCGGCACTAGTGCGGCCGCCGAGTGGGACGGGCCGTTCCTCGATCGCCTGCAGCCATGGCCCCGACTCTAGTGCCTCTCACTCACTCTGCCGGCTCTACGACGCGGCAGGACCGTCCACGTTGACGACGAGCGGCCCCTCGCCGACGACGTTGAGCACGATCTCCTGCACCTCGTCACCCGGGTTCACGTCCCGGTGAACGAGCCCGGGCGGGGACGTGGAAGAAGCCTCCCTTCTCGCCCTCGGTGCTCTCGCCTCCGCCCGGTCGTCCGGAAGGACGGGTCGATCCTGCCGGTCGCCTACGTCTCGACCCCGGTGCTCGCCGAGGGCGAGATCGTCGGCGCCGTGCTCGCCTTCTGGCGCCGCTGGGCCGTCAGGCGGTGACGGCAGTGACCACGCCGGCCACGAACGCGAGCCCGAGTGTGAGCCGGCGGAACGAGAGCGCCGAGAGCCGGAGCCCGACTCCAGTGCCGACCGCGTTCGCGACGAGCAGCCCCGGTAGCCACCACGCGAGGGCCGGCACAGCGTCGCCGTCGAAAAGCCCCTCGGAGGCGAGCAGGGCGAGGCCGATCGCCGCGGTGGCGACGAAGTAGACGGAGAGGTCGGCGAAGAAGGCCTGCGTCGCGATCCGGCGCCGGGCGAGCAGCAGCGCGGGTGGGATTCCGATGAGCGACGTCGAGGTCCCGAGCAGGCCGCCGAGGAAGCCGGCCAGCGCGGTCAGGGCCGGGACGTCGGCGAGGGGCGGCCGCCGGTCGGCCCAGACGAGCACGACCGCGGCCACGGCCACGACGATGCCGAGGACGAGCTTGAGCACATGCGGATCGAGCGCGCCGAGCGTCCGCGACCCCGCCCACAGGCCCGGCACGGCGGCACCCACGAGCAGCGCGACCCGGCGCCGGTCGACGGCGGCGCGCAACCGCCATGCAACCGACACCCTCGTGACGAGAGCCATCAGCAGGTTGACGGTGACCACGAACTCGAGCGGGAAGCCGGCGAGGAGCAGGGCCGGCGTCGCGAGCAGCGCGAGCCCGAACCCGGAGGCGCCGGCGAGCAACGCGGCGACCGCCACCAGGAAGCCGCCGACGATCAGCATCCGTCCGCCCCCACTGGAAGACTCGGCGCCATGTCAGGCGCGGGAGCAGACGGAGACGGTCGACGCCGGCTCAGCACGGCCGCCGCTCCTCCTCCGGTCGCTCGGTACAGCCAGGGCATCGCGGCGGGCAGCCTCGTCTTCACGGCCGGCCAGGGCGCGCACGATCCCACCACGGGCGAGCTTCCCGACGGGATCGAGGAGCAGACCAGACGCACGCTCGAGAACGTCGAGGCGATCCTGCGCGAGGCCGGCGCCTCGCTCGCGACGGCGGTGAAGCTCACCGTCTACCTCGCCGACCGGAAGGACTACGCGGCGATGAACGCGGCGTTCGACGAGTTGATGCCCGAGCTGCCGCCCGTGCGCACGACCGTCCAGGCAGGGCTCGGCCGCGGGATGCTGGTCGAGATCGACGCGATCGCAGTCGCTGCGGGCTGACGCAGGAGCTGCTCACGCCGAGCCGCGGAGCTGCAACTCCACCGGCAGGACCACCCGGTCGTCCCCGGCAGGGACGTCCGCGCCCGCCAGCTGCGCGACCAGCCGCTCGGCGCCGGCCCGGCCGAGGTCGTACCCGGGCACCCGCACGGTGGTCAGCGGCGGGTCGGTGTACTGCGCGAACTCGAAGTCGTTGAACCCCGCAACCGCGACGTCGTCCGGGATCCGGAGCCCGCGCAGCCGGGCGGCTTGCATCGCGCCGAGCGCGAGCAGGTCGTTACCGCAGACGATCGCCGTCGGAGGCTCGGCGGCCCCGAGCAGCTCGTCCGCCATCCGCGCCCCGTCCGCGGGATCCCAGATCCCGGCCGCGAGCTCGAGCGGCTCGAGCCCGGCCGCCGCGAGCCCCTCGCGGTAGCCGACGAGCCGGGCCTCGACCATCGGCCAGGGCAGCCTCGTCGAGATGAAGGCGATCCGCCGGTGGCCGGCGCCGACCAGATGCTCGGTCAGCCGGCGCGCGCCGTCCCGGTTGTCCGCCGTCACGGAGATCAGCGGGAGGCCCGGGGGCGCCTCCTCGAAGACGACGGCATCGAAGCCAAGCTCGGCGAGCCGCCCGATCGTCCGGCGCCGGATCGACGGCGACCCGGAGAGGAAGACGAAGGCGCCGTCCACGCGCTCCTCGAGCAGCGGCGCAAAGAGCCCGTCCAGGCGCTCGGGATCGGGTCGAGCGGCCTGGATCAGGAGCGAGTAGCCGCTGTCGCGCGCGACGTCGCCGATCCCGGCGAGGATCAGGTCGGTCATCGGGTCCGCCAGGAACCGGGCGCCCTCGTCGAGGACGAGGAAGCCGAGGGTCATGCTCCGCCGCGCGCGCAGGCTCCGGGCGGCAGCGTTGGGCCGGTAGCCGAGCCGGTCGAGCTCGCGGCCGACCCGCTCCCGCGTCTCCTCCGCCATCAGATGGAAGCGGCCGTTCACGTAGTTCGAGACGGTCTGGTAGGAGACCCCGGCCCCAGCGGCCACGTCTCGCAACGTCGGACGGCTGCCGCTCAAGGCCGCAGCATAGGTCTCAGGCCCACAGCCCGCGCACGCCGAGATACGCGACCGCCGCGACGATCACCCACGAGGCGAAGCCGAGCAGGAGCGGCCGCGTTCCGACCGCGACGGCACGACGAAGCTCGACGCGGGCACCGACCGCGAAGAGCGCCAGAGCGAGCAAAACGGTCTTCACGTCCGCGAGCGGGCCGAGGATCGCCGCCGGGACGACGTCCGCGCTCCGGAGGAGCGCGGCCCCCATGAAGGCGAGGACGAAGAGCGGCGGTATCAGGCTGCGGCGCGACGCCCCCGACCGCCGGCCCCGCGACCAGCCGATCCAGGCGACGAGCGGCCCGAGCAGGAGCACGCGGGTCAGCTTGACCACGATCGCGGTCGTGATCGCGGCGCCCCCGACCGCGGAGGACGTGGCGACGACCTGAGCGACGTCGTGGACGCTCGCCCCCACCCAGACCCCGTAGGCGCGGTCGTCGAGACCGAGCGGCCCGTGCAGCGCGGGGAGGAGGACGATCGCGAGGCTGCCGCAAAGGGTGACGAGCGCGATCGCGTAGGCGACCTCCTCCTCGTCGGCGCCGCCCGCCTCCCGCGCGGCCGCGATCGCCGAGACCCCGCAGATCGAGAACCCGGTCGCGACCATCAGCGAGAGCCCGTCCGAGACGCCGAGACGCCGGCCGGCCCACTGCGTCCCGAAGAAGGTCGCGAGCACGACCGCGACCACGATCGCGAGGCCCCGAGCCCCGAGCCGGAGCATCTCCTGGAAGACCAACTCGAACCCGAGCAGGACGATCCCGACGCGGAGTAGCGTGCCCGAGGCGAAGGCGAGCCCGGGGCGGGCGACGAGCGGCGTTCCGCGCGTGTTCGCGAGGGCGACGCCGAGCGCGACGGCAACGAGGACGACCGGCACCGCCGGAACGACCCGGTGGACAGCGAACCCGGCTGCGGCGCCCGCCGCCGCGAACAGCAGCCCGGGCAGGAATCCCGGGATCGCAAACCGCGGTGCTGAAACGTCTTGAACGATCAAGTAGAGTCAGTATCGCAGTGTCGACTCCTCCGCGCCAGGCCAGCCCGATAGGGTCGCCCCCGTGAC
>JBBQHQ010000102.1:0-9761 GCA_038324115.1 Gaiellales bacterium | reverse complement strand
CGACGTTGTCGCGTCGCTGTGAGCGAGGACGCGACCAAGGCCGAGGTCGCGCGCCGCCTCGGCGAGCCGGGGCTGACGCTGCTGGACGTCCGCACGCAGGGCGAGTACGCCGGCGAGCTGGGGCATCCGGGAGACCCGCGCCAGGGGCACATCGCCGGCGCCGTCCATGTCGACCTGCAGGAGCTGCTCCGGCTCGACCCCGCCGGGATCGAGGAGCGGCTGGGCGTCCCGCCGGGCTCGGAGGTGATCGCCTACTGCCTGTCCGGCAGCCGCTCTGCGCTCGCGGTCCAGGTGCTCTGCGCCGCCGGCTACGAGGCACGCAACTACGGCGGCTCGTGGCACGAGTGGTCGCGCGACCCGTCGCTGCCGGCCGAGCCCTAGACCGTCTCGAGGAACGCGGCGCAGAGGTCGCGCCCGACCCCGTTCCAGACTTCGATCCGCCGCGCGGTCTCGGCCCGCAGGCGCGCGGGGTCCGGGACGTCGGCAGAGTCCTCGCCGAGCCACTGCTCGACCATCGTCGCCGTCACCTCGGCGTGGAACTGGATCCCGTAGCTGCGGCCGAGCCGGAAGGCCTGCGTGCACGCCTCGCTGCGGGCGAGCTCGACGCCGCCCGCCGGGACCGCATAGGTGTAGTGGTGCCACTGGAAGGCGCCGAAGCAGGCGGGGAGCCCGGCGAAGACGGGATCGGCGGCTGCGGCGGGGAGGACGCCGACCTCGTGCCAGCCCACCTCCGACTCGGGTGCCGGCCCGACCTCGGCGCCGGCGGCGCGGGCGAGGAGCTGGGCGCCCAGGCACACGCCGAAGACGGGCAGCTCGCGCTCGAGTGCGTCCTCGAGGTAGCGCAGCTCCCCCTCGAGCCAGCCGTGCCGCTCCTCCTGGTCCGGATGCATCGCGCCTCCGAAGACGAGGACGGCGTCGACCGCGGCCGGCGGCCCGGCCGAGTCGGGGACGCGCCACTCGAGGAGCTCGTGGCCGGCGGCCAGCACTGCTTCGGCGAAGACGCCGGGGCCGACGGTGGGCCCGTGGGTGACGGCCAGGACGCGCACCGGACGATCGTAGGAGAAACGACGAGGGCGCCCGCAGGCGCCCTCGTCCGTTCACTTGTTGCTCGCGCGGTGAAGCTACTTCTTGCGCGTGATCTTGACCACCTTCAGGTTCTCGAGCGTGTAGCTCGGGAGCGTGGCCGTGACGCAGCCGCCCGGGGCCAGCGAGGTGCCCGCGCAGCCATTCGGGTCGTTCCGCACCGGCACGAAGACGTCGGCGCGGAGGTACCGCGTCAGACCCTTCTTCAGCCGCAGCGTGGCGGAGTAGTTGCCCTTCGCATCCGTGGTCACCGTGCGAAAGATCTTGACCCCGCGCGGCGTCTTGCCGAAGCGCAGCTTGACCTTCTGGCCGCCGACGCCGATCGCGAACTCCGAGACGAAGCCGCGGATCGTGACCAGGCCTGTGCGCTGGTTGACGGCGGCCGTCATGGTCAGCTCCGCGGGGAGCCGATTCGTCGAGCGGGTCTCGACCGTGCCGGCCACGTTGGGGGTGCCGCCGCCGGCGACGTATGGCGTGAACAGCCCCCGGAACACGTTCGCGCCACGCGCGGTCGGGTTGTTGAAGAGGCCCTTGACCGAGAACTGCGCGAAGATCAGCTTCGCGCCGAAGGTCGCGCCACCCTGCGCCTGCGGCACATCCGGGGAGGGCAGGCAGATCTGGAGCTTGAACTTCGCGAACGCGACCTCGGGACCAGCCTTGATCGTGTCGATGTAGACCGGGACGACGAGCTGCTGGCCGGCGGCGGTCAGGTTCAGGTTCCAGACCGCATCGTGCTGGCCGGGCGAGCACGGGTTGGTCACGGTCGTGTTCGGGTCGACGGCGACCACGCGGCCGGTGAGCGGCAACAGGGCTCCGCCGAGCGCCTTCGCGACGACGCGGGCGCTGACCGGGCCGAGATCGGTCCCCGGAGCCTTGTCGAGCACGCCGCCGTAGCCCTGCGGCACGTACATGGTCACCTTCGCAGTGGCGTCGTCGTCCTTCGGGATCGTGACCCGGAACGTCATCCCGGCGCCGCCGCCGCTTGTCAGCTGCTGGCTGTCCGTCCGGACGACGAACGTGGGCTTGTAGGCGGCGAGCGCGTTGCCGGCCGCCGTCAGGGTCATCGTCGCGACGAGCGCGAGCAGCGTGAATCTCAGTTTCTTGGTCATGCGTCTTTCCCCCCGCGTGGTGTACGACAAAAGATGGATTGCAAGTCGCATCCCCCGACTTCGCCGGAGGAAAACCCCCGGAACCGCCGGATCGCGGCGGCCGGGCTAGCCGGAAATCGGCCGCGTGAGCGTGGAGAGCTTGAGCGTGACCGGCCCGAGCGAGGCGGAGCCCGCGTCGCCGAAGCCGAGATAGGCGAACTGGCCGGCGGGCGAGGCAGGGCCGACGGAGACCCGGAGCCGGGTTCCCCGCGGGACGTAGACGCAGTAGCTCGCGAGCCGAACCCTGTTCACCCCGGCTTTCGGCTTGAGCCCACCTTGGGTCACGACCTTCCCGTTCGCCGTCACGGTGACGACCAGGCGCGGGTAGCGCTTCAGCTTCGAGAGGATGACCGTCGCGGTGCCGCCGCCCCAGCTCTCGAGCGCGGCGGTCAACGGCTTCGCGGTCCGCGAGACGACGGTGCCGCCGCGCAGCGTGGTCCGGCCCGGGAAGGCCACCGTCTTCGTCGCCGTCCTCGGCAGCCCGCTGAAGACCGCCGGACGGCCGCCGCCGGCGCGAGCGATCGTGACGCTGTTCGCTCCCTTCGCGGTGCCGGGGGAGCGGACGTGGGCGTCGAACCAGGCGGTGCCGAGCGCCAGCACGGTCGAGATGTCGGGTCCCGGGAAGGTGGACGGCGTGTGGCCGAACGTCCCGACGTAGAGCCGCTTCGGGCCCGCGAGCCGCGCGTAGGCGGTGGTCGCTTGCGCGAGGTCGAAGGCGTAATCGATCCGGCCCTGGAAGAGGTAGACGGGGGTCGTGATCGAGTGCAGCCGCGCCTGCGCTGAGCGCTGCGCCGCGAGCGCGCGGATCTCGGCGGGGGCGGTGCTCTGAACGGCCTTGTCGCGCAGGGCCGCGATCAGGGGCGAGCGGGGCGCGACGGAGGCGGCGAAGCCCGCCACGATCCCGGAACGGGCGAGGTTCTGGGGCCAGAGCGCGTCGTAGAGCGACGTCCAGGTCTCGACCAGCTCGGCCGCGGCGAGCGGGACGCCGGCCGCGAGCGCGTTCCAGATCTGGCCGCCGCCGTAGGAGATCCCCCAGGCGCCGATCCGGTCGCCCACCTCGGGCCGGCCGGCGAGCGCGCTCCGGATCGCGCGGAGGTCGGCGACCTCGCGCGGGCCCGCCAGGGTGTTCTCGCCGCCCGAGGCGCCATGGCCGCGGGCGTCGTAAGCGAGGACGGCGTAGTCCGCGTTCGCGAACGTGGTGGAGACCGCCTCGACCGACTCCTTGGTGCCGCCGAGCCCGTGCAGGACGAGCAGGCCGGGCCAGCCGCCTGCCGGCGCCGCGCCCTCCGGCTCGTAGAGCGTGTAGGAGATGTCGACCCCGTCGTCCATCTTCAGCGTCCCGTTCTGCTTCGAGAAGGCTGCGGCCGGAGAGGCAACGGCGAGCGCGACGAACGTGACGAGAAGCAGGCGGCGGAGCACGAGACCCACGGTAGCCGACGCCCCCCGCTTCTCCACTCCGCACTTCTACACTCCGGTTATGGACTCGCGGCCGATCGGCGTTTTCGACTCCGGCGTGGGCGGCCTCACCGTCCTGCACGAGTGCCTCGTCAGCCTTCCGCACGAGGACTTCCTCTACCTCGGCGACCACGCGCGGCTCCCGTACGGCCCGCGCCCGCTCGAGGAGGTGCGCCGCTTCGCCCGCGAGATCGGCGGCTACCTGGAGACGCGCGACGTCAAGCTGATCGTCGTCGCCTGCAACTCGGCGACCGCGGCCGCTCTTCCGGAGCTCCAGACGCAGCTGCGCGTCCCCGTCGTCGGCGTGATCACGCCCGAGGCCCACGCGGCCGTCCAGGCGACGCGGAACCGGAAGATCGGCCTGCTGGCGACCGAGGTGACGGTGCGTGCCGGCCGCTACGCCGACCTCGTGCACACCCTGGACGCAGGCGCCGAGCTGACCTCGGTCGCCTGCCCGAAGCTCGTCCCGCTGATCGAGCGGGAGGAGTCCTTCGGCGAGGAGATGCTGGCCGCCGTGCGCGAGGTCGCAGCGCCGCTGAAGGAGGCCGGCGTGGACACCGTCATCCTCGGCTGCACCCACTACCCCCTGATCCGGCCGATCCTCCAGCGCGTCTTCGGGCGCGAGGTCACCCTCGTCTTCTCCGCCGACGAGACCGCCCGCGAGGTGGCCGAGACGCTCGCGCGGAAGGGGATCGAGCACGAGCCGGGCCGCGAGGGCACCTACCGCTTCCTGACCACCGGCGAGCCGGACGCGTTCCGCGCGCTCGGCCGCCGTTTCCTGCAGCTACCGATCGAGGAGGTCGAGCACGTGGAGATCGCGACCCTGGAGGCGGCGGCGTGACCGCCCGTAACGACGGCCGTCACCGGGACGACGAGCTGCGCGCGCTCGACCTGATCCCGGACTTCATCGAGCTCGCGCACGGCTCCGTGCTCTACTCGCAGGGCAAGACGCGCGTCCTCTGCACGGCGACCGTGGAGGAGGGCGTCCCGCGCTGGCTCCAGCGCTCGGGCCGCGGCTGGATGACCGCCGAGTACTCGCTCCTGCCGGCGTCCACCGGCGACCGGACGGCGCGCGAGGCCTCCCGCGGCAAGCAGGGCGGCCGCACGGTGGAGATCCAGCGCCTGATCGGCCGGGCGCTCCGCTCGGTCTGCGACTTCGAGGCGCTCGGCGAGCGCACGCTCTGGCTCGACTGCGACGTGATCCAGGCCGACGGCGGCACCCGCTGCGCGTCGATCTCGGGCGCCTACGTCGCGGCCCGCCGCGCGCTCGACCGGATGGGGCTCTCGAAGGCGCTGTCAGGCTCGGTCGCCGCCGTCTCGGTCGGCGTCGTCGACGGCCGTGGGCTGCTCGACCTCGACTACTCGGAGGACTCGAGCGCGGACACGGACATGAACGTCGTCATGACCGGCGACGGCCGGCTCGTCGAGGTGCAGGCGACCGCGGAACGCGACCCGTTCACGCGAGAGCAGCTCGACGAGCTGATCGACCTCGCCCAGACCGGCATCGAGAGGATCGCAGCGGCGCAGCAGGCGGCGATCGACGCGCCCCGTGCTTAGAGACCCCGTGCTTAGAGACCCCGTGCCGAGCGCCGGTGCCTGACCTCTCGACTGCCGAGGCGCTGCTCCGCCTCGTCGCGGCCGCGCTCCTGGGCGGCGCGATCGGGTTCGAGCGAGAGCTGCGCGACCACGAAGCCGGGTTCCGGACGCATCTGCTCGTCGCGGTCGGCGCGTGCGTCTTCACGCTGGTCTCGTCCTACGGCTGGGCCGACTGGACCTTCTCGCAAAGCTCGGGAGTCGTCTTCGACCCGACGAGGATCGCCGCCCAGATCGTGACCGGCGTCGGCTTCCTCGGCGCGGGGGCGATCATCGTTCGCGGGATCAACGTCCGCGGTCTCACCACCGCCGCGACCCTCTGGGCGGTCGCTGCGATCGGGATGGCGGCCGGCACCGGCTACTACCCGGTCGCGCTCGGGGCGACCGCGCTCGTGCTCGTCTCGCTCGGCCCGTTGCGCATCGTCAGCCGCCGGATGGTCGCCCGCGTCCGTCCCGAGGAGGCCGAGCTCGCGATCGATCTGGTGCCGGGCGCCGTCGCGGCCGAGGTGGTCGCGCAGATCGAACAGCTCGGAGGCCAGATCGACGCGGTCGAGTTCGGGGACGAGCGGACGATCGACGTCAAGCTCCGGCCCGCCCGGCGGGTCGAGTCGGCGCGGGTCGCCGAGCGCGTCGCGGCCCTCGAGTCGGTCGAACGGGTGCAGTGGCGCCCGTGAAGGCGCGGCTCGCGAGCGCGAACCCCCACAAGCTCGAGGAGCTGCGCGGCGCCCTGCCCGGGTGGGAGCTCGAGCTGCTCGAGGCGGCCGACTACCCGTCCGAGGACGGCGAGACCTACGAGGAGAACGCCAGGATCAAGGCCCGCTACGGCGCCGCGCACGCGCCGCCGGGCGAGTGGGCGATCGGCGAGGACTCCGGGATCGAGGTGGCGGCGCTCGGCGGCGCCCCTGGGATCACGTCGGCGCGGTGGGCGGAGGACGGGGTCGCGCGCGTGCTCGAGGAGCTGGAGGGCGCCGAGGACCGCCGGGCGCGCTACGTGGCCGAGATCGTCTGCATCACCCCGGAGGGGGAGCTGCGCGGCAGCGGGACCCTCGAGGGCACGATCGCGAGCGAGCGCCGGGGCAGCGAGGGCTTCGGCTACGACCCGATCTTCATCCCCGAGGGCGAGATGCGCACGGTCGCCGAGCTGGGGGACGAGTGGAAGCGACGGCACTCGCACCGGGCGCGAGCTGCCCGCGCGCTCGCGGCGGCCGTCGAGCGCTAGGCGAGGCCCGCGACCTGGGTGTCGTTGGCGCGGCGCCGCTCGTCGAGGTACCAGTTCACCTCGGCTCCGAAGACGATCACGTTCGCCATCACGTAGAGCCAGACGAGCAGGAGTGCCGTCGTCCCGAGCGCCTGCACCGCGACCACGTCGCGGGAGAAACGGATGAAGAGCGGCAGGATCTGGAAGGTGATCTGGAGGAGGAACGCGCCGAGGAGCGCTCCCGGCCAGACCTGCCGCAGTCTCAGCGGCAGGTTCGTCAGCCGCTCGTACGCCACGACGAGGAAGACGAAGACCGCGCTCGTCGAGACGAGGACGGAGAAGGTGTACGCGACGATGCCGTTGCCCACGAACCCGCTCGCGTAGCGCTTGAGCAGGTCGTAGCCGATCGAGCCGACCACGAGCGCGCAGAAGAGGAAGACGAGCGAGCCGATCATGAACAGGCTGGCCAGCACTTTGCCTCGGACGAAGCCGCGGTTCGGGAGCCCGTAGACGAGGTTGAACGCCGACTCGAGCACGCTGAACAGCGAGAGCGACGTCCAGAGCAGGAAGGTCCCGCCGATCACGCCGAGCGTGGTCGCGTTCCGCGAGAGTGCGTCGACGACGCGGACGATGTCCTGGATCGAGCTGGAGGGGAAGAGCGTCTGCAGTTCGCGGACGAGGTAGCTCGACTCCTCCGCCCGCCCGGTGTAGCCGAGCAGCGCCAGCGCGAGGAAGATCAGCGAGACGGACGAGAGCAGGCCGAAGTAGGCGACCATCGCGGCGAGGTGGGTGCCACGGTCTGCGAAGAACTTCGCGAGCGGCTGGGCGAAGGGGCGGCGCACGCAGGGAGTATGGGGGTGCTGTTAGGTTCAAGGGGTGGACATCGCCAGCGCCCTTGCGGATCTGTCGGAGATCTCGTCCCAGATCGAGCTCGCGGTCGTCTTCGCACCCGACGGCGCCGTGCTGGGCTCGACCGGCGCGGACGAGGCGCGCGCCGAGCGGCTCGCGCGATCCGCGCTCCAGGTGCTCGACGCGGCGGCCGAGGCGGGCACGGGCCCGGGCCGGGCGCTGACCCAGGTCGAGGCGTCGCTGCGCGAGGGAAGCCTCTTCGTCGTCGCCGGCGAGGAGCGCGGGATCGCCGCCACGACGACCTCCGACCCCACGTCCGGCCTCGTCTTCTACGACCTCCGGACGTGCCTCCGGGCGGTCGACGCCGAGCCCGCGAAGCCGCGCCGGCGCCCGAAGCGCAAGGAGGAGAAGGCCGGTGCGTAGGCTCCTCGGCTTCGCCCTACTCGTGCTCGGCCCGGTCCTCTGGCTGGCCCGCCGGCGGGACGAGCACCGCGAGCGGGTCAACCTGTACTACGACGACGGCTCGATGATCACGCTCGAGCACGGCCTGCCCGGATCTGAGCGGCTGCTCGGCCTCGCCCGCGACGCGCTCGCCTAGATGGACGACGACACCCTCGTCGCCCAGCTCCGGGAGCACGCGCTGCTGCGCGGCGACTTCCTGCTCCGCTCGGGGCGCCGCTCGCCGTACTACCTGGACAAGTACCGATTCGAGACGCGGCCCGAGCTCCTGGCGCCGCTCGGCGAGCGCCTCGCCGCGGCCGTGCGCGAGCACGAGCCCGAGGCGACCCGGATCGCCGGGCCCGCGCTCGGCGCCGTCGCTCTCGCCGCCTCGGCCTCGCTCTCCGGGGGGATGCCCTTCGTGATCGTGCGGGGCGAGGTGAAGGCCTACGGGACCTCGAACCGGATCGAGGGCGCCTTCGAGCCCGGAGAGCTCGTGTGTCTCGTCGAGGACGTCGTCACCGCCGGCGGGGCCCTCGCGGAAGCCGTCGAGGCGCTGCGCGAGGCCGGGCTCGTCGTCCGGAACGCCGTCTGCGTCGTCGACCGGGAGGAGGGTGGGGCGGACGCCCTCGCCCGGCTCGGGGTCCGCCTTCGGTCGCTCTTCGTCGCGAGCCAGATCGTCCCGGAGGCGAAAAGTGTCGAAAATCCGCATGGTTGAGCGGAGGAACCGTTGTATGCGGTCCGACAGGACTGTTAGGGTCTGCGCGGTTTTCCAACGATAGGAGGAGTACACGTGACGAAACAGGAATTCGTGGACGCGGTTGCGTCGAAGAGCAATCTGTCCCGGCGCGATGCCAGTGATGCGGTGGACGCGTTTCTCAACGTCGTCACCGACGCGCTGAAGGCTCGCGACACGATCACGTTCACCGGCTTCGGGAAGTTCTCGACGGCCGATCGGGCCGCCCGCGAGGGCGTCAACCCGCGCAACCCGAGCGAGAAGGTGCACATCGCAGCGGCGACCGTGCCGAAGTTCTCGGCCGGCAGCCAGCTCAAGGCGGCGGTCAAGGGCGGCTAGCCCTTCGCTCCTCCGAGGACTCGAGGGCCGCTTCCCCACCGCAGAGGTGGAGGGGCGGCCCTCTTTTTGCCGTTGAACACGAACACGTGTTCGCCTATGCTCCGGCGATGCAGCTCAGCTTCGACGCCGCCGACCGCCTGGTCGAGCTCGTGCACGCGCGGCGGGGGCCGGTCCCCTGCGAGGCGGCCGCCCAGGCCCTCTTCGCGCTCCGCCACGTCCCGGCAGGGCTCGCCCGGGAGCTGCTCGCGGACGTCGTCGACGGAGACGCGCGGCTCGCCTGGCGCGGGGCGTCCGTCGGCCTCGCCGACCCTCCCGGCGCCGCGGTGCCGCTCGAGTCGGCGGCCTTCGTCGTCGTCGATCTGGAGACGACGGGGCTCCGGCCGGGCAGCGCCGGGATCTGCGAGATCGGCGCCGTCCGGGTCGAGGCGCTGGAGCTGGGCGCGACCTTCGAGACGCTCGTCAACCCGCGCCGGCCGCTGCCGGCTCCGATCGCTGCGCTGACGGGGATCGAGCCGGCCCGGCTCCGCGGCGCGCCTCCGGCCGAGCTCGCGGTCCGCCGCTTCCTCGACTTCGCGGGTGACGCCGTCCTCGTCGCGCACAACGCCCGCTTCGATGTCGGCTTCCTCGACGTCGAGGTGGAGCGGCTGACCGGGCGGAGGCTCGCGGGCCCGGTCGTGGACACGGTCTGGCTTGCCCGCCGCCTGCTCGCCGGGCGCGTCAAGCGGGTCGGTCTGGGCTCGCTCGCGTCCTTCTTCGGCACCTCGGTGCAGCCGAGCCACCGGGCGCTCCCCGACGCGCAGGCGACCGCCGAGATCCTCGTCGCGTTGATCGGGCTCGCCCAGGAGCGCGGCGCCGAGACGGTTGCCGACCTCGTCGAGCTCTCCGCCCCGCGGGCCCGGAGGCTCGCAGGCAAGCGGCCGCT
>JBBQHQ010000101.1:0-9795 GCA_038324115.1 Gaiellales bacterium | reverse complement strand
TGAGGATCTCGACGGGGAGGAGCACGTTCTCGAGCACGCTCCGCCACGGGAGCAGGGCCGAGCGCTGGAACATCAGGCTGACGTCGGCGCGGGGGCCGGTGACCGGCTTCCCGAGCACCTCGACCCGGCCGGCCGTGCTGGGGAGGAGCCCTGCCATGATCCGGAGCAGCGTCGACTTCCCGCAGCCCGAGCGGCCGACGAGCGTCACGAACTCGTTTTCGCCGACAGTGAGGTCGATCCCGTCGAGCGCGTGCAGCCGGTCGCGGCCGCTCCGGAAGACGTGCGAGACGCCGGCCACCTCGATCACGGGCGCAGCGCTCATCCGCGCTCCTGCCCCGCCCACGGCACCAGCAGCCGCTCCGCGAGCACCAGGAGATAGAAGAGGACGATGCTGAGCAGCGAGAGGAGCACGATCGCGGCGAAGGCGAGCGACGTGTTCGCGTTCTGGCCCGACGCGACGATCACGTAGCCCAGCCCCTCGGTCGCGCCGACGAACTCGCCGACGACCGAGCCGATCACGGCGAGCGTGATCGCGACCTTGAGCCCGACGAAGACGAACGGCAGGGCGGCGGGGAAGCGCACCTTGGCGAACTGCTGCAGCGGCGAGGCGGAGAGCGAGCGCGCGAGCTCCACGAACTCGGCTGGGGTCGACTTCAGCCCCGTCGCCGTGCTGATCACGATCGGGAAGAAGCAGATCAGGACGACCATCGCGATCTTCGGCCCGGCCCCGAAGCCCATCCAGATCACGAGCAGCGGCGCGATCGCGATCTTCGGGACGGCGTTCAGCGCGACGAGGGCGGGATAGATCGTCAACTCGAGCAGGCGGGAGTAGGCGATCGCCACCGCGACGGGGATCCCGAGGCCGATCGCGAGGCCGAACCCTTGGAGCGTCTCGGCGAGCGTCGTCCACACGTGGCCCGGGAGGATGTCGCGCTGCCGGGAGAGCTCCAGCCAGACGTCCTTCGGGGTCGGGACGAGGAACGGCTCCCAGCCGAAGACGATCGTGGCCAGCCACCAGAGCCCCACGAGCCCCGCGATCGTCAGCGCCGGGAGGACGATCCGGAGCGCGAGTCCGGCGGCCCGGCGGCGCGCCTCGCCCCCGCCGGCGAGGGCGGATTCGACTGCTCCGCTCGCCTCCATCCGGGCTACTTCTTCGACTTGAGCGGCTTGGTCGGCGCGAACCCCGGCGCGTAGATGTCCGAGACCGTGACCCGGTTCTTCGGCTTGAAGAAGTTCTGGACGATGCTGATCGTCGAGGCGATCCGGTTCTGGTCGACGAAGCCGTAGCCGTACTTCGTCACGTCGGGCGTGACCGCGTACTTCTTCATGATCCTGAGCTCGTTCGCGGCGATCACCGGGTTCTGAAGCGGGACGTTCCGGTTCAGGATCGCCCCCGCCGTGCCCGGGTTGTCGATCGCCCAGCGCTCGGCCTTCAGCAGCGCCGCGGTGAACCGCTTCACGTCGCCGGGGCGGGTGGAGATCATCTTGTCGCTGGTGAGGAGGCCGAGCCCGACGAGGCCCGGCACGACCTTCGCGTAGGGCAACGAGACGATGTCCTGGCCGCCGGTGGCGAGACGGAACGCGGGGATGCCGACCGTGAACTGGCCGACGGCGTCGACGCGCTTCGAGGCGAGGAGCGAGGGGAGGGCGGGCGGGGTGGAGGGGACGAACTTGACCGTCGACGCGTCGAAGCCGGCCCGCTTCGCGTAGAGCGGCAGGAGGACGGCGACGGTGGAGCCGGGCGTATCGGCGAACGTCTTGCCCGCGAGGTCGCTCGGCTTGGAGATCCCGCTCGATTTGAGCGCGAGGAACGCGGCCATCGTGTTCTGCTGGATCAGCGCGACGATCTTGACCGGGAGACCGGTCTCGGCGCGCGCCAGGGAGACCGCGGCGACATCGGCGGGGCCGAAGTCGACCGAGCCCGCGGCGACCGCCTGCGCGACGGCGACGCTGCCGGCCCCCGGCACGATCTTCACGTCGAAGCCCGCGTCCTTGAAGTAGCCGCGCTCGAGTGCCACCCAGGCGTACGCGTCCCGGCCGAAGTTGCCGAACGAGGTCGAGTAGGTGATCGACGTCAGCGTCGTCCTCGCCGTCGCCGTCCCTGCGCTCGGAGCGGCCAGGGCGGAGGTGCCGAGCGAGAGCACGAACGCTGCCGTAATGAAGATCGTGATCAGGACTCGAGTGCGCACGGACGGCCTCCCTGGTGGACTGGACTCTGGTGACATGACAGTCTATAAGGCTCACTCGGAGATGCAATCGCGCTCGCAGGAGCCTCTGCACGACGTGGCAACCCCTCCCGCAAATCCCCTGGACGCCCTGTTCGACGATCTCGTCGCCTGGGCCGAGCCTGCCCTGATCCCGGTCGAGACGGTGCGCTACGGCGAGGACGAGAGCCAGTTTCTGGAGCTGAGGCTCCCCGCAGGCCCGGGGCCGCATCCGGTCGCGGTCGTCCTCCACGGGGGCTTCTGGCGGGCTCCGTACACGCTCCGGAACACGATCGCCCTCGCGACGGCGCTGACGCTCGCGGGCTGGGCGACCGCGAACGTCGAGTACCGGCGCCTCGGGCCTGGTGCCTGGGAGTCGATGCTCGCGGACGTGCGCGCGGCGCGGAGGAAGCTCGACGAGCTGGACGCGCCGCTCGACCTGAGCCGCGTTGTTGCGGTCGGCCACTCCGCGGGCGGCCATCTCGCGCTCTGGCTCGCCGCCGAACGCGCCGTCGCGGGCGCCGTGGGGCTCGCCGCGGTCAGCGACCTCCTGGACGCCGCAGGAAGCGGAATCGGCAACGAGGCCGTGCGCGAGTACCTCGGCGGCGGCCCGGACGAGGTCCCCGCGGCCTTCGCTGCCGCCGACCCGGCCGCACGGCTCCCGCTCGGCGTGCCCCAGCTCCTCGCCCACGGCACCGCCGACGACCGGGTGCCGCTGTCGCTCTCGGAGTCCTACGCCGCGGCCGCGCGGGCGGCGGGGGACGACTGCCGGCTGCTCGAGCTCGCGGGCGCCGACCACTTCGACGTGATCGATCCGCGCTCGGCGGTCTGGCCGGAGCTCGAGCGGGCGATCGGCGAGCTGCTCGCGTGAGCACGTGCCCGATCCACTTCGATCCGATGACCGCGGCGCAGCGGCACGACCCGTTCCCCGTGCTCGAGCAGGCGCGGCGCGAGCAGCCCGTCTTCTTCGCCGAGGAACTCGGGCTCTGGGTTGTCACCCGCCACGCCGACGTGCTCGCCGTCCTCAAGGACCACCGCTCGTTCTCCTCGGAGGGCGCGCTCAAGTCGACGCCCGAGCCGTTCCCGCGCGAGGTCGAGGCCGTGCTCGCGGAGGGGTTCCCGGAGATGCCGTACATCATCGAGATCGACCCGCCCGCGCACGACCGGATCCGCGGCCCCGTCACGCGCGCCTTCACGCCGCGCCGGATCGCCGAGCTGGAGCCGCGGATCCGCGAGATCGCGACCGAGCTCCTGGACGGCCTCGCAGGCGAGCGGAGCGCCGACCTCGTCGAGCGCTTCGCCTGGCCGCTCCCGCTGCGCGTCCTCGGCGAGCTCTTCGGGATCCCGGTCGTCGACCTCGACCGGCTCCACCGCTGGGGACAGGACTGGCTGCTGCTCCAGCAGGACGTCCCGCTCGAGCAGCGGCTCGAGCACGCCCGCGGCCTCGTCGCCTTTCAGCGCTACCTCATGGATGTCGTCGAGGATCGGGTCGCGCACCCGACCGACGACCTGCTCGGCGCGCTCGTGGCGATGCGGGACGACCTCGATCCGCCGCTCTCGCTCGTCGAGATCGCAGGGCTCCCGCTCGACATCCTGGTCGCGGGCCACGTCACCGTCACCCGCGCGATCGGGAACACGCTCCACCGCCTCTTCGCGCACCCCGCGCTCGGCGACCAGCTGCTCGACCCGGAGGCCGCGCCCGCCGCGATCGAGGAGATCCTCCGGCTGGAGTCGCCCGCGCAGGGCCTCTTCAGGGTCACGACCTGCGAGGTCGAGCTCGGCGGCGTCACCCTCCCGGAGGGCGCCCGCGTGATGGCCCACTTCGCCTCCGCGAACCGCGATGACTGTGTCTTCGACCGGCCCGACGACTACGACCCGCACCGGGCGGGCCTGGGGAAGCACCTCGCGTTCGGCAAGGGGATTCACTTCTGCATCGGGGCGCCGCTGGCGCGGCTCGAGCTCGGGACGGCGCTGCCGTTGCTCCTGCGCCGCTTGCCCGGTCTGCGGCCGGGGGCGGAGCCGGCCGTGCGCGAGCGGATCTTCTTCGCGCGCGGGTTCGAGAAGCTGCCGGTCGAGTGGGACCCCGCGTGAGCGGCGTCGTGATCGTCACGGGCGCCGCCGGCGGGCTCGGCCGCGTCTACACGCTCGCCCTCGTCGAGGCCGGCTTCTCCGTCGTCGCCGCCGACCTCGCCGACCCGGCCGAGGTCGTGGCCGAGGCGGGAGGCGAGCCGCTGGCGGTGACGGTCGACGTCACCGACCGGGCGTCCACGCAGGCCCTCGCGGTCGCGGCGCTCGAGCGCTTCGGCCGGATCGACGCGCTCGTCAACAACGCCGCCTACTACACCTCGATCGTCAAGAAGCCGTTCGACGAGATCGAGGACGATGAGTGGGCGCGCTGCTTCGACGTCAACGTCCGCGGCTCGTGGCTCTGCGCGTGCGCGGTCGCGCCCGCGATGCGCGAACAGGGCAGCGGCAGGATCGTCAACGTCTCCTCGATGACCGTTCCGACCGCGCCGCCGGGCTTTGCGCACTACATCACCTCGAAGGCGGCGATCGTCGGGCTGACGCGGGCGCTCGCGCGCGAGTTGGGCCCGTACGGGATCGCGGTCAACACGCTCACCCCGGACTACATCGCGTTTGACCGCGACTACGACAACCGCCAGCCCGCGATGGCCCCCGCGCTCGCCGCGCAGCGCGCGTTCGCCCGCGAGCAGGAGCCGGAGGACATGGTCGGGACGCTGCTCTACCTGCTCGGGTCGGGCTCGGCCTTCGTCACGGGCCAGAACCTGCTCGTGAACGGCGGCAGGACGTTCGGCTAGGCGAGCTTGCGGACCGGGTCGCCGCGGCGGACCTCGCCCGGGACGACGATCCGCGCGTTGATCCCGCGTAGGTTCCGCGCCTTGTTCTCGGGTGTGCTGATGAAGGCGACCGCCTCGACGCCGAAGCGCGCGGCGAACTTCTTGCAGCCGGTGTGGGGGGCGGCGCTCACCTCGACCACCGTCTCCCCGACCGCGAGCCGCGTCCCGGGCGGGACGTTCTCGCCCGTCAGGTCGAAGTCGACGAAGAGCTGATCGCCCGCGAGCGGCCACCGCTCCCGGTCGTCCTCCAGCATCTCGATCACCCGGATGTTCATCAGCGTCAGCTGCGTGTCCGGGTTGGAGCCGGCCCAGCGGTCGCCGACGAGGCCCTGCTCGGTGTCGAGCTCGGCCGACTCGAGCAGCTCGCGCTCGCCGACCTCGGGCCGGCGCACGATCAGCTCCAGGAGACCCTCGTCGGCCGGCGCGGCCAGGACGTGGTCGAGGCGGGATTCGAGCGTGACGCTCATGCCCCGATCCTACAGATCCGGCACCCCCGAAACATCCGTGGTAAGGTCTGCCTTACAGATGCTGAACGGCACCCCCATCCTCCGCTCGATCGGCGCCCTGCTTCGGCTGCGCTCGCTCGATCGCCGCGGCTGGCACCGTCGCCTGCTCGACCCGGCACCTGCCGCCCCGAGCACCCCGCGCCGCCGCCACAGCGCCTCGCCGGCGCATTAGCTAGCGCGAGTCGCGCCCGAGGGCCGCGGCGAGCCCTTCCTCACGCAGCGTCACGACCAGGCGCCTGACCGTGTCGTAGATCACGGGCAGCTCGAGGTAGTCGATCAGGAGCGCGACGTAGGCGAGCCAGGCCGGCAGCGCGGTCGCCTCCCCACTCCCGGACGAGACCACGAACTCGTCCGTGATCCAGAAGATGTGCAGGAACTGCGAGTTGAGGAAGAGCAGGTAGAGAATCGGCTTCAGCGACGCGCCCTTCGTGCGCAGGTCGTTCACGTAGACGAGCGAGACCGAGACGAGCGCCGGGATCTCCGTGTAGTCGACGAGCACGATCAGCCAGCGCACCAGGCCCTCCGGATGGAAGAGCCGTTCGCCGAAGACGCGGGTCGCGAGCGGGTCGCCGGTCAACCAGACGAGGTGGATCAGCTGGAGCGTGAACAGGCCCGCCGCGATCGCGATGTTGAGCGCGTGATGGCGCTCGTACCAGCGCCAGAAGTCCCGCAGCATCTCCCTGAACGTGTCCACCCCCGCACGATACGCAGGAGGGCGGCGGGTCACTCGATGCGGAGTACGGGCTCCCCGAGCGCGGCCTCGTCGATCGTCAGCCCGAGCCCGGGCCCCTTCGGTAGGTGCGCCGTCCCCTCGACCGCCGCGGGCGTCCCCTCGGCGATCCGCTCGACCACCATCTCCGAGGGGAGGTAGCCGCCGAGGAGGAGCTTCGGCTCGGTCGAGCAGGCGAGGTGCATCGAGGCCGCGGTGACGATGTCGCCGCCGCCCGCGTCCTCGATCGTCAGCGGCAGCCCCAGCTCGACCGCCAGGTCGCGCGCGCGCCGCGTCGGCGTGATCCCGCCCACGTTCGAGAGTTTCAGCCGGACCGCGTCGAGCGCTCCGGCCGCATGGGCCTCCCCGAGCTCGCGGGCGCCCGTCAGGACCTCGTCGAGGATCATCGGCAGGCGGCAGCGGGCGCGGACGTGCGCGCACTCGGCCACGGTCGCGCACGGCTGCTCGAGGTGGAAGTCGAGCTCGCCCACCGCGGCGACGACGCGCACGGCGTCGGCCTGAGGCCAGTAGCCGTTCGCATCCACGATCACCCGGTCGATCCCGTCCAGCACCTCCAGGCAGGCCCGGATCCGCTCGACGTCGTCGGGCCAGACCGAGCCCACCTTGACCTGCACCTGCCGGAAGCCGTCGGCGAGCAGCTCCGAGCAGCGGGCCGCCATCGCCTCCGGCGTTCCGACGCCGACGCCGTTGTAGAGCTGAAGCTCCTCCTGGCGCGTGCCGCCGAGCAGGTCGGCGAGCCGCATCCCCGTCGCCTGGCCGAGGACGTCCCAGCAGGCGATGTCGAGCGCCGACTTCGCGTAGGCGTAGCCGCTGAGCGCGGCATCCATGCGGTGATAGACGAGCTCGACGGCGCGGGCGTCGGCGCCGAGCACCGCACGGGCGAGCGGCTCCAGCGCCGCCCGCGTCGTCGGGCCGTAGCCGGGAAGGAAGCTGGGCGTGAAGACGCACTGCTCGCCCCAGCCGACCAGGCCATCGGTCGTCTCGACCCGGACGACGGTCGCGTCCTGGTCGTGCGAGACCCGCCCGCCGGACATCGCGAAGGGGCCGCCGGCGTGCGTGTAGCGAACGGCGAAGACGTCGATCCGACCGATCGGGCTGGTGCCGCTCATACGGGTACTATCGCTGTCATGGACACCGATGTCGTTCTCTACACGCTGAACACCGACGCGCGGACTCCCACCTGACAGGAGTGCTGCCGCGTGAGGGAGTTTCTCTCCGACCACGACGTTCCGTTCACGGATCGCAACATCCGCCAGAACAGCGAGGCCCGCGACGAGCTCGCCGGCCGCACCGAGCAGCTCGTCGTCCCGCAGCTTTTCTGGGGCGAGCGCCACATCGTCGGCTTCGACCCGGAGGCGCTGACGGAGCTCGTGGCGGCCTACCGGGCCGACGCGGCGTGACCGGTCCGCCCGGGAACTCACTCGACCTCGACCAGGGCGAGCGCGTCGCCGACCCCGGCGAGGACCTCGCCGCGGGCCTGCGCTCGCTGCTCGGCCGGATCCAGGAAGAGCTCGACTTCAACGACGCCAAGGGGACGGCGCCGTACCGGCTCGGAATGCACGACGGCCTTCGCTTCGCGGAGGACGCCGTCGCCGACCTGCTCCGCCGCCACGGCCACGAGGCCGAGGCGACGGAGCGCGCGGTAGACGCGTAGCGCGATCTACCTGTTGATCACGGACGTGCGGGGGTGCTCGTTCAGGTAGCGCCCGCCACCCTCGGCGCAGACGACGATGTCCTCGATCCGGACGCCGAGCTTGCCGTCGGTGAGGATCGACGGCTCGTCGGTGAAGGTCATCCCGGCCTCGAGCGGGGTCGAGTCCTCCTCGGAGATGAACGGCCACTCGTGCACGTCGACGCCGATCCCGTGGCCCATCCGGTGCCGGAACCCGGCGCCGAGGCCCGCCTCCTCGATCGGGGCGCGGCAGGCGGCGTTGACCTCCTTCGCGAGCGCACCCGGGACGGACGCGGCGCGACCGGCCTCCTGGGCCTCGAGCATGATCTCGTAGCAGTGCTCGTACTCGGGGTGCGGCTCGCCCGCGACGATCGTGCGGCCGAAGTCGGAGCAGTAGCCCTTCCAGACGGCGCCGAAGTCGAACATGACCGGCTCGCCCTCGGCGATCGGCTCCAGGCCGGTCGCGTCCTGCGAGTCGTGGCGGTGCTGCCCGTAGGAGAAGATGTGCGTCGGGAACGAGGGCAGGCGCGAGCCGCGCGCGCGGAGCTGGTGCTCGACCTCCTCGTGCAACTCGACCATGGTCACGCCGGGCTTGACCTTGTCGGCCGTCGCGGCCATCGCGGCGTCGGCGATCGAGGCTGCGTGCGTCATCAGCTCGAGCTCGCGGTCGCTCTTGACGCGCCGGAGCTCGTTCACGAGCGGCGACCCGTTGACGATCTCCGCCCCCGGCGCCGCGTTGGTCAGGCCGATCACGGCCGTGCCCCAGCTGCGGGCGCCGATTGCGAGCTTCTTCGGGCTCCCGAGTGCCGAGACGGCCTTCGTGAAGAGCGCCTGCCCGTCGTCGGTCTCGTTCACCGTGACGACCTCGCCGATGTCGCGGCCCCAGAGGTGGAAGGCGACGAACATCCGCGGGAGCACGTAGAGCGGCTCGCGGCCGGGGGCGATCAGGGCGCCCGTGACCCACCCGTGCGCGTAGTCGACATTCCCGAAGCTCGGGATGTCGCGCTCAAGCCCGGTCAGGTACTCGAGGTCGGACGAGGGCGGGACGAACATCGCGTCGATGCCCTGTTCGCTCAGCTTCTCGCCGAGGCGGGCCCTGCGGTCGGCGTACTCCTGCTCGGAGATGCCGGTCGTGTCGCTCATGTGGCTCCTTCTGTGCTGGTGGTTTGCGTGACGCTCCGCGAGCCCAGGGGGTCGCGGAGAAAGCAGGCTGCGGCATGGCTGACGCCGACCGCGTAGAGCGGCGGCTCAGCCGTCGGGCAGCGGTCGAACGCGTGCGGGCAGCGGGGGTGGAAGCGGCAGCCGTCCGGCGGGTTCGCCGGGTCCGGCACCTCGCCGGGCAGCGCCTCGGGCAGCGTCCCCGAGCCGTCGGCGGTCGGGATCGCCGCAATCAGTGCCTCGGTGTACGGGTGCTGTGGGCTCGTCCAGACCTCGCGGGTCGGGCCTTCCTCGACGATCGTGCCGAGGTACATGACGGAGACGTCGTCGGCGACGTGGCGGACGATCGCGAGGTCGTGAGAGATCAGCAGGAGCGCCAGGTCGAGCTCGCGCGCAAGGCCGACGAGGAGGTTTGCGACCTGTGCCTGCGCGGAGGCGTCGAGCGAGGAGAGGGGCTCGTCGAGGACGATCACCGAAGGGTCGGCCGCGAGCGCCCGCGCGATCGCGATCCGCTGCCGCTGCCCGCCGCTGAACTGGTGCGGATAGCGTCCGCCGGCGCTCGCGGACATGCCGACCTGCTCCAGCAGCTCCCCGACGCGGCGGCTCCGGGCGGTGCGGTCGCGCTCGCCCCCGAAGCGGACGCCGTCCCCGACCTGCGACCCCACCG
>JBBQHQ010000100.1:0-9885 GCA_038324115.1 Gaiellales bacterium | reverse complement strand
GCGGCGGCCCGAGCAGGACGAGCCCGACCACCTTGACGAAGCAGAAGAGGGCGAGCGCGGCGGTCGCGGCGAGCGCGGCAAGGGCTACCGCGCCGGCGATGCCGTCCCCGATCTCACCGTAGGCGGCGATGTGCAGGAGCGCCTGCAGGGTCAGCCACTCCGAGGCAAAGCCGTTCAGGGGCGGAAGGCCCGAGATCGCCATCGCACCGACCAGGAAGGCTCCGGCCGTCCAGGGCATCCGCCGCAGAAGGCCGCCGAGCCGGTCGAGCTCGAGCGAGCCTGCCGCCCGCTCGAAGGCGCCCGCGCCGAGAAAGAGGAGCGATTTGAAGACGGCGTGGTTGACGGTGTGGAGGAGCGCTGCCCCGAGCGCGAAGGCGGCCCAGGTGTCGGCGCCGCGGGCGCGCAGGATCAGGCAGGCGCCGAGGCCGAGCACGATGATTCCGACGTTCTCGATCGAGCTGAGCGCAAGCAGCCGCTTCAGGTCCTTCTGGAAGAGCGCGTAGATGATCCCTCCGAGCGCCGAGAGCGCTCCGAGCGCGAGCACGAGCACGCCGAACCAGACCGGCAGGACGCCGACCCATTCGACGAGGACGCGCACGAGCCCGTAGAGCGCGACCTTGATCATCACGCCGCTCATCAGCGCCGAGACCGGAGCCGGTGCGATCGGATGCGCGCGCGGAAGCCAGACGTGCAGCGGCATCACGCCTGCCTTCGTTCCCATCCCGAGAAGGGCCGTGAGGGCGATCGCAATCTGCACGCCCGATCCGGCCTTGATCGCGGCCGGGTCGCCGATGGCACCGTCATGCGAGAGCAGGAGGATCGCGACCCACGTCCCGACGCCGCCGAGATGGGTGACCGCGAGGTAGTTGAAGACCGTCTGCCGCGAGAGCCGGTCGGCGCGGCGGGCGATGAGGATCACGCTCGCCGAGAGCAGCGTCATCAGCTCCCAGCCGGTGAGGAAGGTGAGCGGATCGCGGGCGCAGAGGACAAGCGCGAGCGCAAGCACGAAGGCGCCGGTCAGGGCCGCGACCAGGCGTCCCTGCCGCGACGGCTGCAGGTAGCGGAGCGAGAACAGGAGCGCCGGGACCGCGACCAGGCCGAGCGTGCCAAGGAAGAGCCCACTCAAGCCATCGACTCCCAAGCGCGGTTCGAGCGCACTCGCGAAGCCCGCGCCCAACGTGTCGCCGGAGCCGAGCGTCCAGAAGCCGGCAACCCCGACCGCGGCCGCACCGGCGGTCTGTGTGAGCAGACTGGCTTGAAACGCGCCGGCGCGGAGCAGGAGCGCCGCCCCGAGTGCGATCGCGCTCAGGCCGGCGAGCAGGAGCGCGGCGATCACGAGGCCTCGAGGTCCTGCAGAATCGCCTGCTGCTCGGTCAGCTGACGCGTAATCAGCGCGCGAGCGGTCTCGAGCAGGACGAACACACTCGGGTCCTCGACGCGGTAGTAGACGCTGGTGCCGTCACGCCTCGACTCGACCACACCGATCCGCCGCAAGGCGGCAAGGTGCTGCGACGTACCACCCGAGTCGAGCTCGAGCTCGGCCTGCAGCGCGCCAACCGACCGCTCCCCTTCTCGCAGCAGCTCGAGGATCCGAACCCGCGCGGGATGCCCGAGCACGCGGAAGAGACTCGCCTTCACGACGTGGACGGCTTGACGCGACGAGGGCACGTGCCGAGCTTACTCTAAATCTTATAAACTGTGAAGATTCTAGGTAAGCAACGGGGCGCCGATCAGGTGTTCGCGATCCGGACGAGCGGCGACCGTCCGAACGGGGTGGCGTACGTTCTGCCGATGCGCTCGAACGCCGCGGTCGGGACGGAGATATCGGCGAGATACAGATCCCCGACCGCGGCTCCATGCAGGCCGGTCTTGGGTGCCGCCAGCGTCATCGTCGCTTCGGCACGGACGTGTGGAACTCTCAGGACGCCGCTTGAGAGCTCCAGGCCCGAGGGGACGTCGAGGGAGAGCACGCGCCGGCCGGAGGCGGCATCAATGAGGCGGGCGGCGTCTCCTCGGGGCGAGCCGCTCTGGGCGTAGCCCAGCAGGGCATCGATGACGAGCTCGCTGTCCGGGAGCGGGCTCTCGGCTCCGTCGGCGATGTCAGCGCGCAGCGCGCTGAGAATCCCGAGCTGGTCGGCCGTCACGGGGGCAAGTCGCTTGCGGGACGCGGACAGGCGGACGTGCACGCTCGCACCGGCGCCGAGGAGGTGGCGCGCGGCGACCAGGCCGCCGCCGCCGTTACCGCCCGGCCCGGCGAGGACGGTCACGGCTCGTCCGGCCGCAGACCCGCCGAGGAGCAGGCGGGCGAGGACGGCGAGGTTCCGGCCGGCGTTCTCCATCATCTGCTTCAGCTCGATGCCCAGCTCCCTCACCATCACGTCGTCGACGGCGCGCATCTCTGCGACCGAGAGCCACGGAACGGCCGCTGCCTCGATCAGGGGGATGCCGGCAGCGGTTGGGACGGGCAGCACCTTTCACCCGTCCCGGGCCGCGACCTTCACGGCCTCAGACAAGGTCGGATGTGGGTAGATCGTCGCCAGCAGCGGGGCGAGCGTCCCGCCGGGCGTGTTCATCGCGATCGCCGGCCCGGGCAGCAGGTCGGCGCCGTGGCTGGAGAGGATGTGCGCGCCGAGGATCACGCCCGTCCTTGCGTCGAGCACGAACTTGACGCGGCCACGCCGGTCGCCGAGCGCCCGTGACTTGCCGCCCTTGCCGACATCGAAACGGCGTACCTCGAGCGCGTACCCGGATTCTCGTGCCTGATCCTCCGTCAACCCGATGCCGGCGAGCTCCGGGTCAGTGAAGATGACGCGGGGGATCGTGCGGTAGTCCGGGCGAAGGCTCTCACGATCGAGCATGTTGGCGACCGCGAGCGGCGCCTCGTAGGTCGCAACATGCGTGAACATCCAGCCGCCGATCGCATCGCCGATCGCGAAGACGTGAGGTTGCGTCGTGCGCAGATGCTCGTCGACCGTGACGCCGTCGGGCCCGAACGCGATCCCCGCCGCTTCCAGACCGAGGCCGTCCACGTCGGGTGTGCGCCCGAGCCCGATCAGCAGGCGGTCGCCGGTGACTCTCCTGCCGTCCGCGAGTACGACGGAAGGCTTGCCCGCGTCCAGCTCGACGCGGACCGGTGCGACGCCCGCCTGGATCCGCACACCTTCCTCTTCGAGGTAGGTGGCCAGCAGCGTGAGCTCGGCGTCCTCCCCGCGCGCGAGGTGGTCGCCGCGGAGGACGATGGTGACGTCCCCTCCGAGACGCCGGTACGCCTGTGCGAACTCGAGCGAGATGGCGCCTGCGCCCAGCGCGACGAGGTGAGCCGGGAGCTCGGTCGCCTGGAGCAGGTCGTCGCTGGTCGCGAACGGAACGTGGTCGAGGCCGGGTATCGCGGGAACCGTGGGCCGTGCGCCTGTGGCGATCAGGGCGTGATCGAACTCGACATTCGCGCCGTTGCACTCGAGCGTGTGCTCGGAGGCGAAGCGTGCACGCCCGCTGAACAGGGTCACGCCCTCGTCGCGCTCGATCGCGTGCTTGTAGAACGAGATCCCGTCGTCGATCACCCTGCGGACGCGCGCCATCACGGCCGCGAAGTCGACCTCTACCTCGCCTGTCCGGATCCCGAAGTCACCGGCGTGCCGCGCGTCGTGCGCTATCTCAGCGGCTCTGACCAGAGCCTTTGTCGGGATGCACCCGCGCGTGATTCAGGTGCCGCCGACCGGTCCGCTCTCGAACAGCGCGATCCGCTTGCCCCGCCGGCGCGCGGCCCGGACGGCCGCCCAGCCGCCCATGCCCGAGCCGATCACGGCGACGTCGAACCGCCCGTCCGATCCGGAGGATCCGCGCCGCCCGGAGATGTGTCCTCGCAGCTTGCGTGATCGTTCCAGCAACTTTGCCTCCGTCGGTCGCGGTGTTGGTCCTCAGCCAACTCGGCGAGTGTCGGGCGTGCACAGCGTCTGATGTCACGATAAGCCGCAGTGAACGGTGGGGGGTGCGCCGGGCCACGGGGAGCGTGGCCCGGCGCGGTCGGAGGGACTACTTGGGAGGAGCGGTTGGCATGAACTTCGGGTCGATCTTGCCCGGGGTGACCTTTCCGAACGGCGACGTGAATTTGCGGGCGCCAATGTGGAGGAACCAGATCCCCTGGACGCCTCGCTTCCCGCCATGGATGTCCGTCTTCAGATCGTGGAAGTGGTTGATGCCGGGTCCGTAGAGCCTGTTCACTCGGGCCTTGTCGGCCTGCGTGAAGACCCCCGGGATTCCGACGGCGAGCCAGTTGAGGTTCTTGGCCTTCGCAAGGCTCATGCTGTCGAAGTGCAGCGCGAGGACGAGCCCGCTCGGAAGCATGAGCATCTCGTGATCGGCCATCGAGTTGAGCTTGAGCGACTTCGCCGGCGTGAAGTTCTGCACGAGCTGCTGCCAGAACTTCGCGTCCTGCTCGGCGCTTGCGAGGCGGGCGTTCAGAGCAGCGATCTGCTGGGCTTCCGTGTTCTCCGGCGTCGCCGCGCCACCGGTGGAGCCGAAAACGGCTGCGACCAGAAGTCCCGCGGCGACGAGAGCGACGACGAACCCAACCATGGATCTGCGTCCGAACTGACGACTCACGGCTTCCTGCATCTCTTCCTCCTTGAGATATGACGGATCTGCACCCTTCGATGAAGGGGCGCTCTCGTTCGATTCACGACGCAGCACGGAAGGTCGTTGGGAGACGTCAAGCCGAGGCCTCCGGACGGGCACGCGTGGGCAGGCCGCACTTGCGCTCGATGAGGTCGTTCGCTGAAGCGCCGATCGCGCTCAAAAGGAGGTCGACGACAGCCCGTCGGGCCGGTGAGCGCGATCACGCGAGCTCGTTGGGCAAGCCGAGCCGGTGAAGAAGCATTGGTCGCGTCACCACAGTCACCTCGCCGAATCTGGCTAACGTCGAGGTATGAAGCGCAACCGCGCCTTGATCCCGCTCTCGCACGACCATCATCACGCTCTGGCGGCCGCGCGGCGACTCCGTCGCGCGGCGGACGCCGATGTCCTCGTCGAGGCGACCGCCTTCCTGCGCTTCTTCTCCGAGGAGTCGGTGCGCCACTTCCGCGAAGAGGAGGAGCGCCTGTTCCCGCTGGTCGCCGGCTTCGACGAGGCGCGACCGCTGGTAGTTCGGGCTCTCCTCGAGCATCAGCAGCTGCACGCTCTGGCGGCGCGACTCGCGAGCGGCGAACCTGCGGCCGCTGGCGATCTAGGTGAGCTCCTCGAAGCTCACGTGCGCTTCGAGGAGCGCGAGTTGTTCCCGTTGATCGAGCGCCTGGTCGGCGACGGCCTGGCGACGCTCGAGCTCGAAGCCGATCTGCCGCTCCAAGGGCGGGGACCTGTGTGGGGCGCGGAGTCCGATGATCTGAACGCCACACTGCTTGTCTGGGCTCCTGGGAAAGGTCCGCTCGAGCACGTGAACGACGAACGTGACGTCCTTCTCTTCATCGTCGCTGGTGCGGCAACGATCACCATCGACGGGGAGGCGAGCGAGGTGCCCACCGGCCGCGCGTTGATCGTCCCTAAGGGACGGCGTCGGCGGATAACTGCCGGGCCTTGCGGCGTCCGCTACCTGTCCGTTCACTTGCGCCGACCGCCCTTGCAGATCCAAACCGCACCTATGCGACCGGAGACGTGAGCAAGTGCGTGGACGCGTCAGCGGATGTGTTCGATGACGGCGAACCTTGCGCTTTTCTTGCATCTACTCGGCGCGTTCGCGCTCGTCGCAGGGATCGTTGTAGCCGGCGTCGCTCACGCGGCGGCGCGGCGACGTGATCACGCTTACGACATCGCGCTCCTGCTTGGCCTCGCCCGCACGGGCGTGCTGTTCGTCGGGCTGGGCGCCATGCTCGTCTTGGTCTTCGGCCTCTGGCTCGTCGACGTCGGCAACCACAGTCTCCGCGAGCCGTGGCTTGTCGCCGCGCTCGTACTGTTCGGAGTTGCGCTCGGTCTTGGCGCAGTGGGCGGGAGAGGGCCGCGCGAGGCTCGTCTGCTCGCGGCGCGCCTCGCCGAGTCCGGCCAGCGCCCAACGCCTGAGTTGCGGCGGTTGCTCAACGATCGCACTGCTGCGGCAGCGAACTACCTAGCGACGCTCGCGATTGTCGTCATCGTCGCCCTCATGGTCTGGCAGCCGGGTGCCCACTAGATCGCTCTATTGCAGCTTGGGCTCCGCAGGGGACGTCAAGAGCGAGCAACGGTCGCTATGCCGGAATGCACGTTTGCTGCGCTTCTGCTGCCCAGCCGCGTTCGTACTCACCGCGACACGAACGAGGAAGCTCCTCTGAGCAGGTTCTTCGGTACGGGAGCGACGGGACTCGAACCCGCGACCTCCGGCGTGACAGGCCGGCGTTCTAACCAGCTGAACTACGCCCCCCAGGGCGGCGTCAGTGTAGCGGGAGGCGAAGGAACGCCACCGGCGCAGGTGAAGAGGTCACGGTGACGACCGTCGACTGGATCGCGCTCGCCCTGATCGGCCTCCTCGCGCTCGGCGGGCTTCGGCGCGGGCTCGTCGCCGGCGTCTTCTCGCTCGGAGGGATTCTCTTCGGCGCGTACCTCGGCTCGCGCCTCGCGCCGCAGCTCCTCTCGGGGAGCGAGTCCGCCTACACGCCGCTCGTCGCGCTCGGTGGGGCCGTCGTCCTCGGAGTGTTGCTGCGCAGCGCCGCGGGGATGCTCGGGAGCACGATCCGTTCCGCGCTCTTCTCGATCCCGCCGCTGCGGGCGCTCGACTCGCTCGGAGGCCTCGTGCTCGGCGCCGCAACGGGGCTGGCGCTCGTCTGGGTCGTCGGCGCCGTTGCGCTCCACCTTCCCGGCCAGACCGAGTTGCGGCAGGAGGTGCAGCAGTCGCGAATCCTCCGCGAGCTGAACGTGCGCGTCCCGCCGGCTCGGCTCCTCGACGCGATCAAGCGGGTCGACCTGCTCGAGCGGATCGCCGGCCCGCGGGCGAACGTGCCCGCGCCGGATCCCGCCCTGCTTGCGGACCCGGCGGTCAAGGAGGCCCGCCGCAGCGTCTTCCGGGTGATCGGGTCGGCGTGCGGGCTCGGCGTCGAGGGCTCCGCCTGGGCCGTGCGGCCGCAGCTCCTCGTGACGAACGCGCACGTCGTCGCCGGGATGGAGGACGCGCGGGTGGATACCGGCGAGGGCGGCGTAACCGCGGCCGCCGTCGTCCACTTCGATCCCAGGAACGACATCGCGATCCTCCGCGTGGCGGGTCTCGACGCCCGGCCGCTGGGGCTCGCCGAGCCCGAGACAGGCGCGCCCGTCGCGATCCTCGGCTACCCGGAGAACGGCCCCTTCAGCGCGGCGCCGGCTCGGATCGGCCAGACCGGCAACGTCCTCACGGACGATGCGTACGGCCGTGGCCCGATCGAGCGGCGGATCACGACGATCCGCGGCGTCGTCCGCCACGGCAACTCCGGCGGCCCTGCGGTCGACGCCCAGGGCCTCGTCCAGGCGACGATCTTCGCTTCGCGCGTGGGCGGCGGCGCTCCGTCCGGCTACGGGATCCCGGCCTCGGTCGTCCGCAACGCGCTGGCGCACGCCGGCAAGAAGGTCTCGTCAGGCCCCTGCGTCGGCTGAGCGGGCGAACGAAGCTTGTGTTGAATCAACACAAGCTCGGGCCCGGGGAGCGAGTTCGAGCCGAGGGCCGGAGACTTAGTGTTGAAACAACACTAAGTCGGTCGTCCAACTAGAGGATCTCGAGGATCCCGAGCGGCTGGCGGAACGGGGCCACGAGGTAGACGCCCGCCGCCTTCTCGCGGCTCTCGGCGATCAGCTCCCGGGCGAGCTCGGCGCCTGCCTCGGCCGCGTTCGCGCCCGCGGCGAGCAGCCGCTGCTGCACGGCCTCGGGGACGACCATCCCCGGCACCTCGTTGTGGACGCGCACCGCGAGCTGGTGGCTGCGCAGCGGCCAGACCCCGACGAGGAGCGGGATCGGCGAGCGGCCGCCGAAGTGGGCAAGGAACGCGTCGAGGTACTGGAGGTCGAACAGCACCTGCGTCATCGCGAACTGGGCGCCGGCGGCCAGCTTCTGCTCGAAGCGGTCGAGCTCGACCTCGAGGTCGTCCGCGGACGGGTTGACGGCGACGCCGGTGAAGAAGGAGGTGGGAGCGTCGATCGTGCGGCCGTGGTTGTCCTCGCCCCGGTTCAGGTTCGCGATCAGCCGCGTCAGCCCGATCGCGTCCACCTCGTAGACGCCGCGCGCGCCCGGGTAGTCGCCTTCCTCGGGCGGGTCGCCCGTGACCGCGAGGATGTTGCGGACGCCCTCCGCGTGCGTGCCGAGCAGGAGCGACTCGAGCCCGGCGATCGTCATGTCCCGCGGCGTCAAGTGGGGGATCGTCTCGATCCCGCAGGCGCGCTCGATCGCGACCGACGCCATCACACCGCTCATCCGGGCCCGGGCGCGCGGGTTGTCGTTCACGTCGACGAAGTGCGCCTTGCCGGACTCCTTCAGCACGCGCGCGCTTTCCAGCAGCGCCACGTTCGAGCCGCCGAGCGGCGGGTCGAGCTGGATGGAGACGACGAACTCCTTCTGGCGGAGCATCCGGGCGAGCAGCGTCTCCTCCTCGGAGGTGTCGCTCGCGACGACGAGCTCGCGCTCGCGGACGACGAGCGGCGCGCTCGGGGCGCGGTCCTCGTCAACGGCGGCGCGGATCGCCTCGATCTGCGCGGGTGTCGTGCCGCAGCAGCCGCCGATCAGCCCGGCGCCGAGCCGGCGCGCCTGCGCGGCGAACTCGGCGAAGTACTCCGGCGTCGCGTGCGGGAAGACGACTCGGGAGCCGGCAAGGCTGGCGAGGCCGACGTTCGGGAGGGCTGCGAGCACACGGCCGTCTCCCTGCATCTCGGCGAGCGCGTTCAGTGCCGCCGCGGGGCCGGCGCTGTGGTTGGCCCCGATCGCGGCGAGCTCGAGCCCGTCGAGGCGGGCGGCGGCGTCGGCGGCCGATACGCCGCCGAGGGTCTGCCCGTCCGCGTCGAAGGTCATCAGCGCCACGAGCGGGAGCTGCGAGACGGAGCGCACGGCCTCGATCGCCGCGAGCAGCTCGTCGAGGTCGTAATAGGTCTCGAGCAGGATTAGGTCGACGCCGCGGCCCTCCAGGATCTGCGCCTGCTCCGCGACGAGCGGCGCCGCCTCGGCCGGGTCGAACTGCTCGACCTCGCCGAGCGGGCCGATCGCGCCGGCGATGAAGACCTCGCCGCCCGCGACCTCTCGCGCCTCGCGGGCGAGCCTGACCGCGGTCGAGTTGATCTGCTCGAAGTCGTCCTCGAGAAAGCGGGTCGCGAGCTTGCGCCGGTTCGCGCCGAACGTGTTCGTCTCGATCAGCTCGGCGCCCGCACGGATGAAGCTCGCGTGCAGGGCGACGACGCTCTCCGGGGCCCGCAGGTTCGCCTCCTCCGGACAGCGCAGGCGCGGGACCGCTCCTGAGAGCAGTGTGCCCATGCCTCCGTCGCCGACGATCGGGCGGCCGGAGGCCAGGCGCTCGAGGAAGCGAGACATGGCGCGGACTCTAGTGGTGAAGCCGTGCCGTCAACCCCGTTCGAGGGACGAGTCAACCGCTGACGGGTGATGCCAGGAGTCGCCGGGTGACGCAGGATGGGGACATCTTCCGAGCCCGATAAGGACGAGGGCGAGGCACGGAAGAGGAGACCGGTCCCCTGTGGGGGCCATCAGGCGGGGCCCCGGGCGGCGGGGCCCGCCATTTTTCTGGCGCAGGGAGGGACATCCGCCTCGCGGCGGACGCCCCTCCGCGCGAAGACCCCTAAAGGGTCGCTCCGCTCTTTCTTTCTGGCGCAGGGAGGGACATCCGCCTCGCGGCGGACGCCCCTCCGCGCGAAGACCCCTAAAGGGTCGCTCCGCTCTTTCTTTCTGGCGCAGGGAGG
>JBBQHQ010000099.1:0-9910 GCA_038324115.1 Gaiellales bacterium | reverse complement strand
CCCAGCTTCGTCGCGGTGCGGCCTTCGACCTTGAACCGGTACCAGCCGTTGGGCTCGAACGCCTCTGCCACGCGCAGCCGGCGATCTTCCGCATCGACGAACAGGCCCCCGAAGTAGGGCAGCACCCGCTCGTCGCTCGTGTTGAGGAAGCGCCGGTAGTCCATCGCGGGTGTCAGTCTATTTCGCTCCGGACGCGCCACTGGCGGATACTTGGCGCCCCGTGCTCCCTCGCCTCCTGCTTGCCGTCGTCCTGGTCAGCGGCTGTGGGCGCACCGAGGTCTACCCGCGGAAGATTCCCGGCTTCATCTGCGGCGACAAGATCGTCAGCGGCGCCGAGCAGTGCGACGACGGCAACGCGACGAACGGCGACGGCTGTGACACCGACTGCACGTGGACCTGCGGGGCCGCGGCCGACTGCAGCGATGGCAATGCGTGCAACGGCGCCGAGACGTGCACCGCCGGCCTCCTCTTCGTGATCGTGCTCACCTACCTGCTCCTGGTGCGCGCGTTCCGCTCACTCCTGCTCCCGCTCAAGGCCGTGATCCTCAACCTCGTCTCGCTGGGCGCCGCCTACGGGATCATCGTCTTCATCTTCCAGCTCGGGCACGGCAGCCAGGCGATCTGGGGGGTGCCCTCGACGGGCTCGATCATCTCCTGGATCCCGCTGATGATCTTCGCCTTCCTCTACGGGCTCTCGATGGACTACGAGGTCTTCATGCTGACCCGGATGCGCGAGGCCTACGACGACACGGGCGACACACCCCGCTCGATCCAGCTCGGGCTCGCCCGCACGGGCAAGCTCGTGACGAGCGCTGCGCTCGTGCTCATGTTCGCCTTCTTCGTCCTCTCCACGAGCCCCGGCACTGACATCAAGCAGTTCGGGATCGGGCTCGCGGCCGGGATCATCTTCGACGCGACCGTGATCCGGGCGCTCCTCGTCCCAGCGATCATGCGGCTAATGGGCAAGTGGAACTGGTGGCTGCCGCCGTGGGCGGACCGGCTCCTGAGAGTGGCGCCGAGCCGGGGCTGACCTCGTCGGTCAGATCGTCTTGAACTGCTCGAACGGCTGCCGGCACGCATCGCAGTAGCGGACGGAGCGGCACGGGGTCGGGCCGAAGATGTTCTCGAGGCGCGTCTCGGTCGAACCGCAGTAGGGGCAGCGGAACGCCTTCGACTGGAGCTGGACGAGGGTCGTCGCGCCCGCCGAGCGCGGGATGGGCGGGGCGAAGCCGGCGGCACGGAGCTTCTCGCGGCCCTCGGGCGTGATCCGGTCGGTCGACCAGGAGTCGTCGAGGACGACGTCGACCCGCGGCTCGCCGCCGAGGCCTTCGATCGCCTCCTCGAGCTGCCGCTTCATCACCTCGAGCGCCGGGCAGCCCATGAACGTCGGTGTGAACGAGAGCCGCACGGCGTCCCCCTCGATGGCGACGTCGCGGACGACGCCGAGGTCGACCAGCGAGATCACCGGGATCTCCGGATCCGGGATCTCGGCGAGCGCCTCCCAAACGGCGGCCTCGGTTACCACTGCGATCCCGCCGGGGCGGACCGGCGCACCATCGTCATCTCGTCCCAGAGCGCGGCGAAGTCGGCGCCGGGAGGCGTCCGCTCGACTGCCTCGACCTCGTCGCGGCCGAGCCGCTCCGCGAGGGCGGGGCGCAGGTCGGCCGGGAGGACGCCGAGCGCGAGCGGCCAGAGCCGATCGAGAGCGTCGCGGTAGCGGGGCTCGTCCCGCAGGCGCAGCTCCCACATTTCGGCGTGGAGCCGGTGGTAAACCTCCTCGCGGTCGATCTTGGCCGCGATCCCGGCGAGCTCCTCGTCGTCGCCCGCCTTCAGCGCCTCCAGCCGGACTGCGTCGGCCGCCTCGTAGAGGACGTGCCGCGCGATCGTCCCGGCCCAGTCGCCGACGAGCCGCTCCTGGACGAGCGGGGCGCAGCGGTACTCCTCCGGGCGGCGGTCGAAGGCGAGCCCGTCCGCGTCGCCGCCGAGCTCCCGCGCCGCCAGCTGGTAGAGCGCCCGGGCGTGGCCGATCTCGTTCTGCGCGATCGAGGAGAAGGCGACGTCCTCCTCGAGGAAGGGCGCGATCCCCGTCCACTCCGAGTCGCGCCAGCCGAGGATCAGCTCGTCGTCGGCGAGGTCGAGCAGGAGCTGCGTCCGCTCGCTCACTCGGGCTTCGCCGTCCCGGCCCGCTCGCGGGCTTCCTTCAGCCGCGCCTTGATCGAGTAGCCGTCGACCCGCCGGTACTTGAGGTCGAACTCGTCCGGGAACTCGTCGATCTCCATGATCTCCTCGCGCGGCACGACCCAGAGGGCGACGGACTCCTGGCGGCGGGCGTAGAACTCGCGCGCGTAGGCGTCGGCGAAGGCTCGGTCGGGCGCGTGGAACGAGCCGCCGTGCACGAACGGCTGCCCCTTCCGCTCCTGCCTGAACACCTCCCAGATCATGCCGCCTCGGGGAGCATCACCTTCGAGACCCAGTCGACCTCGGCGCGCGCGAGGCGGCGGAAGTCGAGCCGCTCCTGCGAGGCCGGGCCGTGGCCTGTGACGACCGCGGTCAGCTTGTCCCAGTCGGGCTCGGTGTACTCCCAGACGCCCTCGGCGTTCCGGCGCAGGTTCGGGTCGGGGATCTCGAGCCCGAGCTCGAGGATCTGCGGCACATAGCCCTCGAGGAACTGTTGGCGCGCGTCCTCGTTGCCCTGGCTCTTGATCCGCCAGTGCACCATCGGGTCCTCCTCGGCGGGGATCGGCGTCCCGTGGAAGTGCATCAGGGGCTCCCACCAGCGGGTCAGCGCCTCCTGGACGAGCTCGAACTGCTCCGGTGTGCCCGTGACCATCGCCAGGATCGTGTCGCGACCGTGGAGGATGTGGAACGACTCCTCCCAGCAGACCTTCTTCATCACCCGGGCATACGGCGCGTACGAGCACTTGAGCAGCGCCTTCTGGCTGATGATCGCGGCCGCGTCCACGAGCCAGGCGATCACGCCGACGTCGCCCCAGCTCTTCGTCGGGTAGTGGAAGACGTTGTGGAACTTGGACTTGCCGGAGATCAGGTCGTCCAGGCACTGCGTCCGCGGCTTGCCGAGATCTTCGACGACGCGGTAGATCAGCTGACAGTGCCCGACCTCGTCCTGGATCTTCGCGGTCAGCGCGAGCTTGCGCTGCAGGGTGGGCGCGCGCAGGATCCAGTCGCGCTCGGGCAGAACGCCCATCAGCTCGGAGTTCCCGTGCATCTCGATGAACTTGATCAGCCGGCGCCGGTACTCCTCCGGCAGCCAGTCCTCGGTCTCGACCTGGCCTCCGGCCTGGACGTAGTCGAGGAACTCCTGCGTGCGCTGCTCGTCGCTCATACTCGCCTCCCTGCCGAACGGTCGTTAGCATCGAGTGTATCGCCACGAGACGCCACGAGTTGACCAGGCAGGCCGCACGGCTCTTCGCCGAGAAGGGCTACCACGGCACGTCGATGGGCGACCTGGCGGGAGCGATGGGGCTGCAGAAGGGCTCCCTCTACTCGCTGACCGAGTCGAAGCAGGAACTGCTCTACGACACGCTCAAGGAGGGCGCCGCCGCCTTCCATGCCGGCCTCGACGCGGTGCCCGAGGACGCCCCCGCCCGCGAGCGGATCCGGCTCGCGCTCCGGGCGCACCTGCGCGTCGTCGCCGAGCAGCTCGACGTCGCCACCGTCTTCATCCGCGAGTGGCGCTACCTCGAGGGCGAGCGGCGCGAGGAGTTCCGGGGCGAGCGGCGCCGCTACGAAGAGCGGCTGCGGGCGATCTTCCGTGAGGGCCGCGAGAACGGCGAGCTCCGCTCCGACCTCGACGACCGCGCCGCCGCGCTGCTCGCGCTCTCCGCCGCGAACTGGGCCTACACCTGGCTCGACGCGGGCCGGGACACCGACGAGCTCGCCGACCGGTTCGCCGAGTTGATCGTCGACGGCATCCGCGGGTACGCGACTCCCTGATGCGCCTCCTTGCCTGGCTCGGCGTCCTCACGTGGGGCTGGGCGGGGCTCGTCGCGGTGCTCGACCGCTGGGCACGCCTCGACGTCCGAGACATCGAGCCCGAACGGGACGGCCCTCTCGTCAGCGTCGTCGTCCCGGCGCGGAACGAGGAACGGGGGATCGGCGCCGCGGTCGCCTCGCTCGTCGCGCAGGACTACGCGCCGGTCGAGGTGCTCGTCGTCGACGACGAGTCCACCGACCGGACGGCAGAGCTGGCCGCGGCTGCCGGCGCCCGTGTCCTCCCGGGCGGCCCGCTCCCGGCCGGCTGGGTCGGCAAGTCGTGGGCCTGCCACCAGGGCGCGCAGGCAGCACAGGGCGACTGGCTCCTCTTCACCGACGCCGACGTCCTCCATGCCCCGGAGGCGCTCGGACGCGCGCTCGCGCTCGCCCGCCGTGAGGGGCGGGGCGGGCTGACGATCCTCTGCCGGCTCGACTCCGGCTCGCCGGCCGAGCACATCGTGCAGCCCGCCGCCGTCGTCCTGATCCGGTCCTTCGTCGCGCCCGGCTTCCTGATCCGGGCGCGCTGGTCGAAGGTCGCGCTCGCCGCCGGAGGCTTCATCCTGATCGAGCGCGCGTTCTACGAGCGGCTCGGCGGCCATGAGGCGATCCGCGGCCGCCTGATCGACGACCAGGCCCTCGCCGAGGCGGCGAAGGCGGCGGGCGGCCTGCTCGTCCCAGCCTTCGCCGGAGACCTGGTGCGCGTCCGGATGTACGAGGGCGCCCGCGAGCTCTGGGCGGGCTGGCGCAAGAACACCTCGGTCGGGCTGGCGCGCGGCTCGGCGCCCCTCGCGCTCGCGGGCGCGGTCGTCGGCTCGGCCGTCTCGGTCGCGCCGACGCTCGCCCTGCTGCGCGGCCCGCGCCGGCTGGGCGCCGCCGGCCTGCTCCTCCAGTTCGTCGCCCGCGCCGATGTGGACGAGGTCGCTCCGTCGCCGCGCGGCTACTGGGCGACGCTGCCGCTCGGCTCGCTCTTCCTGGCGCTGGTCTCGCTCCGCTCCTCGCTCGACCGCCTGCGGGGCGGCGTCGAGTGGCGCGGCCGCACGTACGGCTGATTTCCAGGAGTTTCTGTCTGCGCGGGGGTAAGCCTGCAGCGGCTGGCTCCCGGCTTCCGAATCCCCTTCGGCCACCGGCACGAGGAGCAGGAGGAGCTCTACGTCCTCGTCTCCGGCTCGGCCACGGCGAAGGTGGACGACGAGCTCGTCGAGCTTCGCCCCTGGGATGCCCTCCGCGTCCCGGCCGCGGCGATGCGGACGTTCGAGGCAGGCCCCGAGGGCGCGGAGCTGCTCGCCTTCGGCGCGCCGAGGCACGAGGCGAACGACGCCGAGTTGCAGCCCGGCTGGTGGACCGACGACTGATGGGGGAGCGGGGCCGGGCCTCAGCCCAACCCGGGTCGCTCTAGGATCGGCGCGTGGCCACGACGCTGATCGTCAACCCGTACGCGACCCGTGTCACCCGTGAGCTCGTCGCCGACGTGGCGCGTGAGCTCGGGGCCGACCGGACTGTCGAGACGGAGCACGCCGGCCACGCGACCGAGCTTGCGCGCGAGATCGAGAGCGGCCGCATCGTCGTCTTCTCCGGGGACGGCGGCTTCAACGAGGTGCTGAACGGGCTGCGGCCCGGCGTCGAGGTCGGCTTCGTTCCCGGGGGCGGCACCAGCGTGCTCCCGCGGGCGCTGGGGCTGCCGCACGGCCCGATCGCCGCCGCCCGGCAGATCGCGGCCGGGCGGACGCGGCGGATCTCGCTCGGCCGCGCGAATGGCCGCCGCTTCGGCTTCAGCGCCGGGATCGGCTTCGACGCCGAGCTCGTCCGGCGGATGGACGCGCGCGGCCGCGACCGGAACGGGCGGCGCCCCGGCGACATCGTCTTCGCGTGGACGACGCTGCGCCTGCTCGCCGAGCGCCACGCCCGCTTCGGCGACCGACTTGAGATCGAGGGGGAGGGCAGGGCCGCATTCGTCATGGTCGCGAATGCCGACCCGTACTCGTACGCCGGCCCGATGCCGCTCCACCTCGTCCGGGAGGCGCGCTTCGAGGGCGGGCTCGATCTCGTGGCGCCGCGGAGCCTCGGCCCGCAGCATCTGCCGGGCGTCGTGCGTCACCTGCTCACCGGCCACTCGCGGCTCCCGCTGCTGCTGCTTCGCGACCGCGACCGGATCGTCGTCCGCGCGGACGAGCCGATGGCGCTGCAGGTGGACGGGGAGGATCTCGGCGATGTGACGGAGGTGGTGCTCGAGGCCGAGCGCGACGCCGTCGACGTGCTCGTCTGACCGAACGCCCGCGCCGACGTCTCAGGGGGCATGCGTGCCTCCGTCCTCCTCGCGGTCGTGGCGCTCACGGGCTGCGGCGGCTCCGAGCTCGCGAAGGACTCCCCGCTGCCGGACGAGACGGCGCGTGTCTTCGCCTTCGACCGCGCGGCCTCGCTGGCGGTGACCGAGCTCGGGCGACAGCTCGGCCTCGCATAGACTCCGGCCCCGATGGCGACCACGGTTCCTGCTGAGCGCGGCCTCCGGCGCGTGATCGGAGACGGGGCGGATGTTCCCGACGGCGAGGTCGAAGGCCTCTCCGACGGCGAGCTCCTCGATCTCTACCGCTCCCTCGTCCTCCTCCGGACGTACGACGAGCGCTCCGTCGTCTACCACCGCCAGGGGCGGATCGGCACCTACGCGATCTACTGGGGGCACGAGGCCATGCAGGCCGGCTCGTTCCATGCGCTCGGCGACGAGGACTGGATCTTTCCGAGCTACCGCGAGTCGGCGATCGGGCTCCTGCGCGGGATGCCGCCCGCGACGATCCTCAGCTGGTGGCGCGGGCACCCGGTCGGCTGGTGGAACCCCGCGGACTACAACGTCGCCTCGATCTGCGTCCCGATCGCGACGCAGGTGCCGCACGCAGTCGGGCTCGCGTGGGGGAAGAAGCTGAAGGGCGAGCCGGGTTGCGCGATCGTCTACTTCGGCGACGGCGCCACCTCCGAGGGTGCGTTTCACGAGGGCGCGAACTTCGCGGGCGTTCTCGGTGTGCCGGCGATCCTTTTCTGCAACAACAACGGCTGGGCGATCTCGACCCCGATCTCGGCCCAGACACGGGCGGAGACGCTGGCGGACAAGGCGGTCGGCTATGGGATCCCGAGCGCGAGGGTGGACGGCGCCGACGTGCTCGCCGTCTTCGAGGCGACGCGCGAGGCGGTCGCGCGGGCACGGGCCGGAGAGGGACCGACGTTCATCGAGGCCGTCACCTATCGGGCTGCGCCTCACGGAACGGCAGACGACCCGACCCCGTACATCGACCCAGCGCTCGTGGAGCAGGCCCGTTCGAACGAGTGCGTCGGGCGCTACGCCGGCTACCTGCGGCGCCGGGGCCTCCTGGACGACGACGCGGAGCACGAGATCAAGCTCGAGGCAGCCGACCTCATGCGCGTCGGGATCGCCACTGCAGAGGCGCAGCCCGCGCCCGACGTCGGGCTCGTCTTCGAGCACGCGCTCGCCGACCCGCCGCCCTCCTTCGACGCCGACCTCGCCGAGCTCCGGCGGATCCTCGGATGAGCGACCGCTTCCTCGTCGAGGCGGTCAACGACGCGCTCCACGTCGAGATGGAGCGCGACGAGAGCGTGCTCGTCCTCGGTGAGGACGTCGGCCGCTCGGGCGGCGTCTTCCGGGCGACGGCGGGCCTGCTCGACCGCTTCGGCCCCGACCGCTGCGTGGACACGCCCCTTGCCGAGGCCGGGATCCTCGGCTCGGCAGTCGGCCTCTGCATGGCCGGCCTTCGTCCGGTCTGCGAGATGCAGTACGACGCCTTCTCGTACCCGTGCCTCGACCAGCTGATCACCCATGTCGGCCGCTATCGCTGGCGGACGGGCGGGACGATGACCTTCCCGATCACGATCCGCATGCCCTACGGCGGCGGGGTGCGCGCGCCCGAGCTGCACGACGATTCGCCCGAGACCTACTACGTGCACACGCCGGGGATCAAGGTGGCGATCCCGTCCACACCCGCCGACGCGAAGGGGCTGCTTGCGGCGGCGATCCGTGACCCCGACCCGGTGGTGATCTTCGAGCCGAAGCTCCACTACCGGAACGTGCGCCAGGAGGTCCCGGACGGTGAGCACGTCGTCCCGCTCGGCAAGGCGCGGCTCGTGCGCGAGGGTGACGACGTCAGCCTCGTGGCGTACGGCGCGATGGTCCACGTCTGCGAGCGCGCCGCCGACGAGCTCGACGCCTCCGTCGAGGTGCTCGATCTGCGCAGCCTGAAGCCGCTCGACGAGGAGGCCCTGCTCGCGACCGCCGCGAAGACGGGCCGGGTCGTCCTTGTCCAGGAGGCGCCCCGGACGTGCGGCTTCGCCGCGGAGCTCGCCGCGATCCTCGCGGAGAAGGCGCTCTACGACCTGCGTGCCCCCGTCATCCGCGTCACCGGCTACGACGTGCCCTACCCGTACTGGACGATCGAGGATGCCTACATGCCCTCGGTCGCGCGCGTCGTCGACGGCGCGAGGCGAGCACTCGAGGCCTGATGGCCCGCCACGAGCTCCCGCTCGACGTGCTCTGGTGAGCGAGCGGATCCGGCTCTGGCTCGAGCGGGCCGAGAACGGCTACCGGCTCCGCGACGCCTCGACCGGCGAGCCGGTGCGCTGGGAGGACGAGCGGATCCGCGTCGTCCCCGTCGCGGGCGTCTCGTATCGGGCAGAGGCGCTGCCGGACCCGTCCTTCGACCCCGGCCGCCCGCTCGCGCTCGTCCCCGAGCCGGAGAACGAGCACGACCCGAACGCGGTCGCGATCTGGAACGCCGAGCGGACGCTCCAGCTCGGCTATGTCCCTGCGGAGGTGGCGCCCACGCTCACGGGCGACGAGCAGGCGCTCTCGCTCTGGCGCGTCGAGGGCGGCCTGCGTGTCCTGCTCACTCCTGCGGACGCCTGGATCGGCGCCCCTCGGTAGGCTCGCGCCCGTGGCCTACGAGTTCAAGCTTCCCGACCTGGGCGAAGGCCTGACCGAGGGCGAGGTCGCCCGCTGGCTCGTGGCCGAGGGGCAGGAGATCGCCGAGGACGACCCGCTCGTCGAGATCCAGACCGACAAGACGACGGTCGAGATCCCCTCCCCCGCAGCGGGCACCGTCGCGCGGATCCTGGTCGAGGAGGGTGCCGTCGTCCCTGTCGGGACCGTGCTCGTCGTGATCGGCGCCGACGACGACGCGGCCGCCGCTCCCGCCGCCGCCCCCGAACCGTCCAAGGCGGCCACGTCGAACATTGTGTTTCAGGAACACAAGCCCTCCGACGGGCGAATCCAGGCGACCCCCGTCGTCCGCAGGATCGCGGCCGAGCTCCGGGTCGATCTGGCTTCTCTCAGCGGTTCCGGGCCGAACGGCCGGATCGTCGAGGCCGACGTGCACGCCGCGGCGGGGGGAGAGGAGCTTGTGTTCCAGGAACACAAAGTCGCCTCCGCCGGGGGCGCCGAGGGCCGGCGCGAGCCGGTGCGCGGTGTCCGCCGTCAGATCGTCGAGCACCTGACCCGCGCGCACCGAGAGGTGCCGGCGGTCACGTTCGTCGAGGAGGCCGACTTCACCGGCGTCGACGTCCGACAGCTCGTGCCGTTCACCCTGAAGGCGGTCGCCGAGACGCTCCCCGACTTCCCCGAGCTGAACGCGCGGCTCGAGGGCGAGGAGATCGTCTACCTCGAGCGCTACGACCTCGGCATCGCCGTCCAGACCGACCAGGGCCTCGTCGTCCCCGTCGTCCGCGACTGCGGCTCCCGCTCGCTCGAGGAGCTCGGGGCCGAGGTGGCGCGGCTCGCCGAGGCCGCCCGCGCCGGGACGCTGAAGCCGGAGGAGCTGCGCGGCGGCACGTTCACCGTCACGAGCGCCGGCAAGCTCGGCGGCCTGCTCGTGACGCCGCTCGTCAACCATCCCGAGGTGGCGATTCTCGGCCTGCACCGGAT
>JBBQHQ010000098.1:0-9934 GCA_038324115.1 Gaiellales bacterium | reverse complement strand
TACGTCCGCCTGCCCGACGCGCAGCCGGTCGAGCCGTGATCGTCGAGCTCCGTAAGCTCGAGCTGGGCGACCTGAACGCGATCGAGACGATCGAGCGCGTCTCCTACCCGACGCCGTGGTCGCGTTCGATGTTCGCCAGCGAGCTCGCGAAGCCCAGCTCGCTCTCGCTGGCCGCCGTCGAACCCGGGGCGGGCGAGCTGGTCGGTTACCTGATCATCTCGCGCTACGTGGACGCCTGGCACGTGATGAACCTCGCCGTCGCGCCCGCGCACCGGCGGGTGGGGATCGCGCGCCACCTCCTCGACCGGCTCTTCGAGGTCACGGCCGAGGACGAGCGGCGGGGCTACACGCTCGAGGTGCGCGTCTCCAACGAGGGGGCGATCAAGCTCTACGAGGGGATGGGCTTCGAGGCCCGCGGTGTCCGGCGCGGCTACTACACGGACAACCGCGAGGACGCGCTGATCATGTGGCGCGACCCCGTCACGGGCCGCGCGGAGGAAACCGCGTGATTCTCGGGCTCGAGACCTCCTGCGACGAGACGGCCGCGGCGCTCGTGACGGCGGCGGGGGAGATCCGCTCGAACGTCGTCTCCTCGCAGGCGGACCTGCACGCCCGCTACGGCGGGGTCGTCCCCGAGGTCGCGTCGCGCCGCCATCTCGAGCTGGTCGGGCCGGTGCTCGAGGAGGCGCTCGCAAGCGCGGGCGCGACGCTCGACGATGTCGAGACCGTCGCCGTTACGCAGGGCCCGGGCCTGATCGGCGCGCTGCTCGTCGGGCTCTCCGCCGCCAAGGCTCTCGCGTGGGCGCGCGGGCTCCCGCTCGTGCCGGTCGACCACCTGCACGGGCACGTCGCCTCCCTCTACCTCGGGCCCGATCCCGTCGAGCCCCCGTTCCTCTGCCTGCTCGCGAGCGGCGGGCACACGCTCCTGCTCGAGGTGCGCGAGCACGGCGGCTACGAGGTGGTGGGGACGTCGATCGACGATGCGGCCGGCGAGGCGTTCGACAAGGGCGCGCGGCTGCTCGGGCTCGGCTACCCCGGCGGCGCCGAGATCGACCGGCTCGCGCAGACGGGCGATCCGGAGGCGTTCACCTTTCCCGTCGCCAAAGTCCCGGGGCTCGACTTCTCCTTCTCCGGGGTGAAAACCTCGCTCCTCTACGCGGTCCGCGCGGCCGGCGACGACCTCGGCGGCCGCCGGGCCGACCTGGCCGCCTCGTACCAGCGGGCGATCGTGCGCGCCCTCGTCGAGCGGGCCCAGGCCGCGTCCGAGCGCTCCGGGCTCGGCACGATCGCGGTCGTGGGCGGCGTGGCCGCCAACTCCGAGCTCCGCGCCGCGCTCCCCGGCGCGCGCTTTGCGCCGCTCGCCCTCTGCACGGACAACGCCGCGATGATCGCCTCGGCGGGCAGGTACGGCAGATCCCTTCCGTATCCTCGGTACCTTGATCTCGACGCTTACGCATCGCGTGCCTGACCGGCTCGGCCTCGTGGCCGCGGCAAGCTTCGCCCTCGTCGCCCTGCTCACGGCGGGCGGCGGCCAGGGCGCGCAGAGCACCGTCCCCGCGCCCGTCGGCGCCGCCGGCTGGCGCGGCTTCGTGGACGGTGACCGCCGAGCGGTCGCGGTCGGGCAGCGGATGATCGTCGTCCTCCGGCACCCCTCGCTCGCCGACCACGTTGCGGAGGCCGGCGGCCGCGGAACCGAGAACGAGATGCGGCGCTGGACGGCGGCCGCGCTCGCCGCGCAGAAGCAGGTGGCGGCACGCCTCTCGCGCGAGGGCGTCCAGATCGTCCCCGACTTCGTCTACACGCGGACGCTGAACGGGTTCGCCGCCGCGCTCGACTCGCGGGCGCTCGCCCTGCTCGAGCGCGACGAGGACGTCGTCGGCGTCTACCCCGTTCGCGTCGCGTACCCGGCGGCCGACGGGACCGGCGCCGTCCAGTCCGAGCATCTCGCCGAGGCGGCCGCGGCGACGGCGAGCGCGCGGCTCCCGGGCTACGACGGCTCGGGCGTCACCGTCGCGCTCCTCGACACCGGGATCGACAGGACCCATCCGGCCTTGCGCGGGCGGCTGCTCGAGGGGATCGACATCATCGATCCGAACGGGCGCGGGATCGCGCGGGCGAACCCGCAGGACTCCTCCCAGCTCGAGCGGCACGCCACCCAGACGGCGGGGCTGCTCGTCGGGCGCTCGGTCGGGCTGACCGGGATCGCACCGGGCGCGACGCTCCTGCCGATCCGGGTCGCCGGCTGGCAGTCGAGCGCCGAGGGAGGCTTCGCCGTCTACGGCCGCACCGACCAGATCCTCGCCGGGCTCGAGCGGGCGGTCGACCCGGACGCGAACGGCAGCTCCTTCGACGCCGCCCGCGTCGCCGTGATCGGGGTCGCCGAGCCGTTCGCGTCCTTCCCCGACGGCCCGCTTGCGCGCGCGATCGAGGGCGCGACGGAGCTCGACACGCTCGTCGTCGCCCCGGCCGGGAACGACGGGCCGGCCGGGCCGGGCTACGGGAGCATCGCAGGCCCGGGCGGTGCGCCGGACGCGCTCACTGTCGGAGCCGCAGACGGGCGGCGGCGCACCTCGAGCACGCGCGTCGTCGTCCGTGCCGGGTTGCGGATCCTCCTCGACCGGGAGCTCTCGCTCGCCGGCGCCGTCGTGCCGACGCGGGCGCTCTCGCTCCCCGTCGTGCGGCCGGCTGCGGAGGCGAAGACCGGGACAGGCGTCGAGCCGCTTGCCCGCTTCTTCGACAGCGAGGGCTACAGCCTCGTCGCCGGCCGCGCCGCGCTGCTCGGGCGCGCCTCCGTCCCCGCCGATGTCGGCCGTCGGGCGGCGACGGCCGGCGCCGCGGCGATCCTCGTCGACGGGCTCGTTCCTGCGGGCGCGCTCGGGCTGGACGAGCGGCTCGCCGTGCCGGTCGTGGGGCTGCCGGCCGACGTTGCCCGTGCGGCTCGGGAGGCGCTCGCCCGCGGGGTCGCGGTCACCGTCTCACTGGGCGCGCCCGGCTGGCAGACGAACGACGGGGCCGGGCAGGTGGCGCCGTTCTCCTCACGCGGGCTCGCGTTCGGCGGCGGCGTCAAGCCGGAGCTCGTCGCGCCCGGTGTGGAGCTGCTCACCGCCGACGCGGGCCGGAACGAGGACAAGAGTGCGCGCTACGCCACGATCAACGGCACGAGCGCGGCCGCCGCTCTCGCGGGCGGTACGGCCGTCCTGCTCGCCCAGGCGCGACCCGCGCTCGACGCGGCGGCGCTGAAGGGTGTCCTCGTCGGCAGCGCCGCCAAGCTGCCCGCGACGGCGCCGTCGGCGCAGGGGGGAGGCTTCCTCGACCCGGTCGGGGCGGCGGCGGCCGAGGTCGTCGCCGAGCCCGCCGCGATCGCGTTCGGCTCGGCGCGCGAGAGAGGTTGGAGCGCGAAGCGGACGCTCGTCGTGCGCAACGTCTCGACCCGCAGGCTGACGGTGGACGTCGCGGCCGCGCTCGAGGGGATCGCGGGGATCTCGGTCGGGGCGACGCCGAAGCGGCTCCTGCTCCGAGGCGGCGAGGCCCGGCAGGTGCTGCTGACCGCATCGGTGGCGTTCCTGCCGCGCGGGCTCGATGCCGTCACCGGCTCGGTCAAGCTCGGCGTCGCCGGCGGCGGCCGCGTCCTCGTCCCCTGGGCGGTCGCGCTCCCGGAGCGGAAGCCGCAGCTGCTCGGACGGGTCGGGCTCTCCACCACGACGTTCACCGCCTCCGACCGCGCTCCGGCTGTGCTCAGCGTCCGCGCCGGCGGCGTGGACGAGACGGGCGGGACGACGCAGCTGCAGCCGCTCGTGCGCCTCGACGTCGAGCTCTGGCGGGACGGAGAGCGGCTAGGCCTGCTCGCCCGCCTCCGCGACCTGCTCCCGGGGAGCTATGCGTTCGGCCTCACCGGCCGCGGCCCCCAGGGGCAGACCCTCGGCGCCGGCCCCTACAGGCTCCGGATCGTCGCGGTCCCGCCCGAGGGCGACCCCGAGAGCCGAGTCGTTCGCTTCCGGATCCGCTGAGCGTGGAGGCCGGTAGACTCCGGCGCGGCCATGGCAGGCAGTCGACGATGACCGCGGCAGCGCCCTCGCATCTGCGCGAGAACCCGTACGCGATCGCCCAGGAGCAGCTCCGCCGTGTCGGGGAGCGGTTCGGGATCGACCCGAACGACATCGACGTCCTCGCGCGCTGCAAGAAGGCCGTCGAGGTCTCGATCCCGATCCAGATGGACAACGGCGCCGTGCACGTCTACACCGGCTACCGCGTCACACACAACATCGCCCGCGGCCCCTCGAAGGGCGGGATGCGCTACCACCCCGCGGTCACGCTCGACGAGGTCAAGGCGCTCGCGATGTGGATGACGTGGAAGTGCGCGCTGATGGGGCTGCCCTTCGGCGGCGCGAAGGGCGGCGTGATCGTCGACCCGCACGAGCTCTCCCGCCGCGAGCTCGAGCGCCTGACCCGGCGCTTCACGAGCGAGATCATCAACGAGATCGGCCCGGAGAAGGACATCCCGGCACCCGACGTCGGCACCGACGAGAGCGTGATGGCCTGGATCTTCGACACGTACTCGATGAACAAGGGCCATTCCGTGCTCGGCGTCGTGACCGGGAAGCCGCTCGCGATCGGGGGCTCGCTCGGCCGGACCGGGGCCACCTCGCGCGGCGCCCTCTTCTGCATCGAGTCGGTGCTCCGCGAGGAGGACCGCGGGATCGAGGGCGTGAAGGTCGCGATCCAGGGCGCGGGAAAGGTGGGCGGGAACCTCGCCCGGATGCTGACCGAGGAGGGCGCGCTCGTCGTCGCGATCTCCGACTCCAAGGGCGGCCTCCACGCCCCCGACGGGCTCGATGTCTCATCCGCCCTCGCCTACAAGGGCGAGCACGGCACCTTCGAGGGCTTCCGCGGCGCCGACGCGGTCACGAACGACGAGCTCCTGGCGCTCCCGTGCGACGTGCTCACGCCCTGCGCGCTCGAGCAGGTGCTGACTGCCGAGAACGCCGACACGGTGCGGGCCCGGATCATCTGCGAGGGCGCCAACGGCCTCGTGACGCCGGGCGCAGACGAGATCCTCGAGGACCGGGGCGTCGTCGTCCTCCCCGACGTGCTCGCGAACGCCGGCGGAGTCGTCGTCTCCTACTTCGAGTGGGTCCAGGGCTTGCAGGAGTACTTCTGGCGCGAGGACGAGGTGAACGAGCGGCTGGGCGAGATCGTTTCGCGTGCCTTTGCCGAGACCTGGGAGATGCGCCAGCAGCACGGGACGAGCATGCGGACGGCCGCCTACGGCATCGCCGTGCGCCGCGTCGCCGAGGCATCGAACACGCGCGGCCTCTACCCCTGAGCCGCGTCGTCGTCTACACGGCTCCGGGCTGTTCGCTCTGCGAGCCGGCGCTCGCAGCGGTGCGCGAGGCCTGCGGGGACGACTTCGAGGTCGTCGATATCTCGGACGACCCGGCCCTGGAGGCGGAGTACCGCCCCTCGCTGCCGGTCGTCGAGGTGGACGGTGAGCGCGCGTTCGCCTACTTCGTGGACGCCGAGGCCCTGCGGGCGCTCCTCGCCTGACGGTTCCCCGGCGCCGGGCCGGCGGGTCGCTGGCATCATGTGCCGCTGTGTCACAAGCGAGTGGAGAAGGAGCGTAGTGGCTGAACGATTGACCGTCGGCGTGGCCGCGCGCCTGAGCCGGTACCTGCAGGTGCTGACCCAGGCGAAGAAGATGGGCAAGGACCGGATCTCCTCGCAGGAGATCTCGGACTACACGAACATCAACGCGACCCAGATCCGGCGTGACCTCTCCGGCTTCGGCAAGTTCGGGAAGCGCGGGGTCGGCTACAACATCGAGTCGCTCCTCGGCGAGATCCGGCGGATCCTCCGGACGCAGGGCCAGCACAACATCGCCCTGATCGGCGCCGGCCGCCTCGGCCAGGCGATCGCCAGCTCGCCGATCTTCGCCGAGCACGGGATCAATATCGCCGCCGTCTTCGACACCGACCCCGAGAAGGTCGGCCGGAACATCGGTTCGCTCCAGGTGTCGCCGTACGCGCAGCTCCAGCAGGTCGTGCGCGACAACAACATCATCGTCGGGGTGATCGCGGTGCCCGCCGCCGGTGCCCAGGCCGCGGCCGACGATCTGATCGGGGCCGGCGTCAAGATCGTCTTCAACTACTCGGAGGCGCTCCTCGACGTCCCCGCCGACGTTGCCGTGCATGCCTCCAACCCGGCCGTCGAGCTCCTCTACGCCCTGTACTTCCACCTGACCTAGTTGCTCTGAGCAACTAAGTCCTCCCGCCGCGATGAGGATCCTGCTCTGGCATGGCTACCTCCTCGGCGGCACCGGCTCGAACGTCTACACCCGGGCGCTCGCGCGCGAGTGGTCGAACGACGGGCACGACGTGACCGTGTTCAGCCAGGAGCCGCATCCCGAGCTCTACGACCTCGGCACCGCGGCGACGGTGCGGCCCGACGTCGGCGGGCTCCTGCCCGTCTTCGTCCTCGACCGCTACGAGGGCTACGACGTCCGGCTCGTCCACGAGCTACCGCGCGCGGAGCTGGAGCGGTGGGTCGAGGCGAACGCGGCGGTGCTGCGCGAGCACCTCCCGGCCGACGTCGTCTTCACGAACCACGTCCTCCTCGGCGGACCGGTCGGCGCCGCGACCGGCTCGCGCTTCGCGGTGAAGGCGCACGGGTCCGAGCTCGAGTACGCGCTGCGCGGCAGCCCCGAGCTCGCGGCGTGGGGGAGGGAGGCGCTCGAAGGCGCCGAGGCCACCTTCGTCGGCTCGGCCCACATCCGCGCGGTGCTCGAGGACGTCGTCGGGCACGTCGAGCGCGTCCACGAGGTGCCCCCGGGCGTCGACGTGGACGAGTGGAGGCCTCGTCCGCGGGCGGAGGCGCTCGCCGGCCTGCTCGCCGAGGCGCGCCTCGACCCGCCAAACCCGGGCAACGCGAGCGAGCGCCTCCCGGACGAGGGCAACGCCGAGCGGTTGGACGAGTTCCTCGCAGGCGACCGCCCCACCGTCGTCTACTTCGGGAAGTTGATCCGGAACAAGGGCGTCCACGTGCTGCTCGAGGCGCTCCGGGAGGTGGACGCCCGGGCCGTGATCGTCGGCTTCGGCGACTACCGGGAGGAGCTGGAGCGGCTCGCAGGCCCCGACGTCCTCTTCACCGGGCCCTTCGAGCACCGGCACCTCGTCCACCTGCTCGCGCTCGCGGACGCCACCGTCGTCCCCTCGATCTTCCCCGAGGCGTTCGGGATGGTGGCGGCCGAGGCCGCTGCGGCAGGGTCGCCGCCGCTCGTCGCGCGCCACTCCGGCCTGGCCGAGATCGCCGAGGGTCTGGAGGAGGAGTACCCGGCCCGCCTGGCGCACCTGACGAGCTTCGCGTCTGGCGATGTGGCCGAGCTCACCGCGCGGCTGCGGGAGCTGCTCGCGCTCCCGCCCGCCGACCGAGCCGAGCTCGCGGTCGCCGCGCGGAAGGTGGTGGTCGAGCGCTGGAGCTGGTCAGGCGTCGCCCGTCGCCTGCTCGACCCCTTCGTCTACCCTCCCCGCCATGGGTGAGGAGCAGAAGGTGCCCTCCGAGGAGCTCCTCCGCACCGCGCGCGAGGCCTTCGAGACGGGTGACGACCTCACCGTCGCCGTCGAGGAGGAGTTCGCGCTCCTCGACCCGGGCAGCCTCGACCTCGTCAACCGCTTCGAGGACGTCCAGGCGGCCGCGCGCGGCGGTGAGCTCGAGCCGAACCTCGCGGGCGAGCTGATCGCCTCCGAGGTGGAGGTCAAGACGGGCCGGCTCGCGACCTTCGCCGACGTCCCCGCCGCCCTGCACGAGCGGCGCGCCCAGCTGCGCGAGCTCGTCGGCCCGCTCGGACTGGCGCTCGGCGCGACCGGCACGCATCCGTGGGCGAGCTGGAAGGACCAGCGGATCATCGACACGCCGCACTACCGGCGGAACGACGAGCTGCTCCGCTACGTCGTCTGGCGCAACAACAGCTTCGGGCTCCACGTCCACATCGGGATCCGGGGCGCGGACCGGGCGATCGCGGTCACGAACGGCCTGCGTGCGTTCCTCCCGGAGCTGCTGGCGCTCTCGGCCAGCTCACCGCTCCACGAGGGCGTCAACACCGGGCTCCACTCGGCCCGGACGCAGATCTTCACCCGTTTCTTCCCGCGCTGCGGCGTGCCGGACGCGTTCGACTCCTGGCAGCAGTACGAGGACTATGTCCGGTTCCTCTACGCAACCGGCTCGATCACGGAGCACACGCAGCTCTGGTGGAGCGTCCGCCCGCACCTCGCCTTCCCGACCGTGGAGATCCGGATCGCGGACGCGCAGCCCGATCCCGCCGAGGCGATCGCGGTGGCGGCGCTCGGCCACTCGCTCGCTGCCCGGATCGCGCGCGCCCACGACGAGGGCGAGCCGCTCCCCGACCTGCCGCACCGGCTGATCGAGGAGAACATGTGGCGGGCGATCCGCTACGGCCTTGCGGGGGAGCTGCTCGACCTGGAGCGCGGCGCCGTGCTGCCCGCCCGGGCACGCCTCGAGCGCCTGTTCGAGTGGGTGCAGCCCGTCGCCGAGGAGACCGGGGCGGCGCCGTACCTCGTCCTCCCCGAGGCGAACGCCGCGGAGCGCCAGATCGCCCGCCTCGAGGAGGGCGCCACGATCGAGCAGGTCTACGCCGAGCAGGTGGGGGTGCCCGTTGGCTGACGAGGACCGCGTCACCGAGGCGGAGCTTTTGGAGGCGCTCCAGAACATCAAGGTCGCCGACCTGCTCGTGCAGTCGCTCTCGACGATTTCCTCGCTCGCCTACCACCGGCTCTCGGAGGAGAGCCGCGACCTCGAGCAGGCGCAGCTCGCGATCGACGCGATCCGGGCGCTCGTCCCGCTCCTGCGCGGGCACGTCCCGGAGGAGCTCGTCCGCGACTTCGAGCAGGTCACGGCGAACCTCCAGCTCGCGTACGCAGACGCCGTCTCGTAGCCCGATACCGGTGAGGCACGGCCAGAGCTTGTGATACATAATCTCCCGCGCCGAGCCAGCTCGGCGTTCACTTTGTGATGCGCCCGTCGTGTCACACAGTGACGGGTGCTTTCTTGCTGGGGACATTTCCGACGGAGGATTGATGGACTTCTTCAACGATCACGCCGTGCTGTTCGCGCTTCTGTGCGCGGGCGTCGCGGTCGGCTTCGGGATCTACTTCACGCTCTGGCTCCTGCGGCAGCCCGCGGGCTCCGAACGGATGCAGGAGATCTCGCGCGCAGTGCAGGAGGGCGCAGCCGCCTACCTGCGGCGCCAGTACAGGACGATCGCGGCCGTCTCGGTCGTGCCGTTCCTGCTCCTCGGCTTCTACGACAAGCTCGGATGGGGCACCGCGATCGGCTTCGCGGTCGGCGCCCTGCTCTCGTCGGCGGCCGGTTTCATCGGAATGAACGTCGCGGTCCGCGCGAACACGCGCACCGCCGAGGCTGCGAAGTCGGGCCTCCGCCCGGCGTTCAACGTCGCCTTCCGCGCGGGCTCCGTGGCAGGCCTCCTCGTCGTGGGGCTCGGCCTCGCCGGGGTCGCGGGTTACTACTGGATCCTCACCGACTGGTTCGGGAACAGCCAGGACTCGGCGATCGACGACCTGATCGGGCTCGCGTTCGGCGGCTCGCTGATCTCGGTCTTCGCCCGGCTCGGCGGCGGCATCTTCACGAAGGCCGCCGACGTCGGCGCCGACCTCGTCGGCAAGATCGAGGCGGGGATCCCCGAGGACGACCCGCGCAACCCCGCGGTGATCGCGGACAACGTCGGCGACAACGTCGGCGACTGCGCCGGGATGGCCGCCGACCTGTTCGAGACCTATGCGGTCACGGCGGTCGCGGTGATGCTGCTCGGGACGCAGTTCCCGGTCGGCAACCTCCCGCTCTACCCGCTCGCGCTCGGTGGGATCTCGATCCTCGCGTCGGTGATCGGTGTCTTCTTCGCCCGGGT
>JBBQHQ010000097.1:0-10004 GCA_038324115.1 Gaiellales bacterium | reverse complement strand
CCGCGTCCAGGCGCTCGTGGTTGTCGTCGTAGCCACGTGCGCCGAGGTCGTGGGCTCGCTCGTCTGGGGCGTCTACACCTACCGCCTCGAGAACCTGCCCAGCTTCGTCCCGCCGGCGCACGGGCTCGTCTACCTCGCCGGCGCGGCGCTCGCAGCCTGGGCGGCGCCGAGACAGCGGCTGCTCGTGGGGGTCGCGCTCGTCGCGGTGCTCGGCTGGGGAATCGCAGGCGTCACGGTCATCCCCCGCTCGGACGTCGGCGGCGCGATCGGCGCGGCACTCCTCGCCGTCTACCTCGTCCGCGGCCGCGCGCCGGCTGTGTACGCAGGCGTCTTCCTCGTCGTCGCCTGGCTCGAGCTGTACGGGACGGCGCTCGGCACCTGGCGCTGGGCCGAGACGATCCCGGGCACGGGCATCGCGAACGGGAACCCCCCGAGCGGGGTCGCCTCCGGCTACGTCTGGTTCGACATCGTCGCGCTCGCCGCCGCCCCGCCGATCCTGGCGCTCATCGGGCGCAGGCGAGCACGCGACTTAGTTGCTCAGAGCAACTAAGTCCGTCCGAGCGCGGCGGGGAGCGGGCGCGCGTGCACCAACACGAGCGTCTTCGTCGGCCGGGTCAGCGCCACGTAGAGCTCGCGCAGCCCCTGCTCGTGCGCTGCGGTCAGGGCGGGCTCGACCACGACGACGTGGTCGAACTCGAGCCCCTTGGCTCCACGCGGGGTCAGGAGCGGGATCCCCTCGTAGCCGCGCTCCTCGAGGTCGGCATCCGCGAGCTCGTCGGGGACGATCAGGGCGACGAGGCCGTCGAGCCGGGCGAGCCGGGTCGCCTGGCGGTAGCCCTCGCGCAGCAGCTCCTCCTCCGCGACCTGGACGACCAGCGGCTCCTCAGCGCCGGTGCGATAGGCGAGCGGCGGCTCCAGGCCCGGAGCGATCTCTGCGAGGAGCGGCAGCGCCACGTCCATGATCTCGCTGGGGACGCGGTAGGCGTGGCGGAGCTCCTCGACCTCGGCCTCGTCGCCGTGCGGCAGGTGCGGGAGCACCTCGTCCCAGCTTCGGTAGAGGACGGCGCCGGTCGCCTGGGCGACGTCGCCGAGGATCGTCAGGGAGCCGTCCCGCGCCCGCCGGGAGATCGCGCGGAGCTGCATCGGCGAGAGGTCCTGCGCCTCGTCCACGATCACGTGGCCGTACGCGCGCGGCGCCTCGCCGACGAGCGCGTTCGCCTCATCGAGGAGCGCGATGTCGGCGTCGCTCCAACCGGCAGGGCGGCGACGCAGGAGCCGCTGCTCGTCCTCGTCCAGGATCCCCTCGGCCGCCTCGGCGAGGAAGGCAGGTTGCGTGTAGAGCGAGCGGATGAGCCGGTCGGGTGCGACGAGCGGCCAGGCGGCCTCGACGACGTCCGCGAGACCGGCCTGGCGACGGAGGATCGACTCCACCTCCTCCCCGTCCCGGAACGCCGCGCCGCCGAGTACCCGGCCGTATTCCGCATAGAAGGCGCGGACGACGGCCATCCGGAAGCGCTCGCGGGCGAGCGACCCTGTCCCGTGCTCCTCCCTGGTCTCGCGCAGCAGCTCCGCGATCTCCCTCGCACGGACGCGTACAGCCTCGCCGTCGAGCCGCAGGTAGAGCTCCTCCGGCTCACCGGCGAGCCGGAGCCCGGCCGCCGCGGCGATCACCTCCGCGAGGCGGGTGTCGGCCTTCAGCCGGGCAACGGCGGGCGGGTCTACGAGCGTCGGCACGATCCCGTCCACGAGCTCGCCGACCGCGCGCTGCTCGACCGAGTGCTCCCCGAGCGCCGGCAGTACATGGGAGACGTACTCCATGAAGAGGCGGTTCGGGCCGACCACGAGCACCCGGGAGCGGCCGAGCTGCTCGCGATAGGTGTAGAGGAGCCAGGAGGCGCGATGGAGGCCGACAGCCGTCTTTCCCGTCCCGGGGCCACCCTGGATCACGAGCGGACGCGTGGGGTCGTGGGTGATCAGCCGGTACTGGTCGGCCTGGATCGTGGCGACGATGTCGCGCATCCGCGACTCGCGGCTGCGGTCGAGCTCCTCGAGCAGGAAGTCGCCCACGACGGCGCCATCGAGCGTGGAGCCGTCGAGCTTCTCGTCGGCGAGGTCGAGCAGCTTCCGCCCGTCGGCGCGGAAGCGGCGGCGCAGCGTGACGCGCTGCGGGTCGACGGGGGTCGCCGTGTAGAACGGCCGTGCGGCCGGCGCCTGCCAGTTGACGACGAGCCGGCGCGCCTCCTCGTCCTGCACCCAGCGGCGGCCGACGTAGAGCGGCTGCTCCATGTCGTCGAAGTCGAGGCGGCCGAAGAGGAGCCCGCGCTCGGCGTCCTCGAACGTCTCCAGCCGCTTCGCGCTCCACGCCTCGAGGGCGAGGGCCGCGACCTCCTGGTCGGTCGCCGTCGCGGCGCGGGCGACGAGGTCGCGCATCCCCTCGAGCGCCGCGTAGGCGCGGTCGACGTAGGCCTGCTCCGCGGGGAGGTCGGGGTGGCTCACCTACCGAGCGTAATCGCCTCCGACGACGGGGCGCCAGGCGCGGCTCAAGCCGCTGCTGCCGGGCGCCGATAGCACCCCGCAGATGACCTCGGCGGAGCACCCCGTCCGACCCTTCGCGCGTGCGGGCCTGCTCGGGCGGGCGCTTCCCTTCGCCGGCACGACCCTGCTCGCGTTCGCGCTGGTGCCGCTGCCGCCGGCGGAGACCCGGCCGCAGTCGCTCCTGCTCGCGGCGAGCCTCGCGCTCGCGATCGCGGTCTCGGCGGCGCTCGTGCCTTGGGCCCGCCTTCCCTCGTGGCTCCAGGCAGTGCCGCCACTCGCCTACCTCCCGATGGTCGCCCTGATCCGCGACGCGGAGGGGGGAGGCGCGTCCGGCTACGCCCCGCTCGTCCTCCTTCCCGCGATCTGGCTGGCGCTGTACGGCACGCGGCGACAGCTGGCGGTGTCGTCCGGACTAACAGCCGTCTGCCTCTCGGTGCCGATCCTCCTCGCCGGAGCGCCGCTCTATCCGCCCAGTGAGTGGCGGCGCATGTTCCTGCTCGTGATCACGTCGGGGATCGTCGGGATCACCGTGCAGCGGCTCGTCGCCGGCCAGCAGGAGCTGGCGGGCCGCCTGGAGCGGCTCGCCCACGCCGACGCGCTCACGGAGCTGCCGAACCGGCGCGCGTGGGACGTCCAGATCTCCCGCGAGATCGGCCGGGCCGAGCGCGACGGGAGTCGCCTCTGCGTCGCCCTGCTCGACCTCGACCATTTCAAGCGGTTCAACGACTCGCTCGGCCACCCTGCGGGAGACAGCCTGTTGCAGGCCTGCGCCCGCGCCTGGTCCGAGGAGCTCCGCGTCACGGACGTGCTCGCACGCCACGGCGGCGAGGAGTTCGCGCTGCTGCTCCCCGGGTGCAATCTCGAGCACGCGCTCGAGGCAGCCGAGCGCCTGCGTGCAGCCACCCCGGCCGGACAGACGTGCTCCGTCGGCGTCGCCGAATGGCGCCCGGCCGAGGATGCCGCCTCGCTCTTCTTGCGCGTCGACGAGGCGCTCTACGAGGCGAAGTCGCAGGGACGCGACCGAGTCTGCCGGAGCGAGCCTGTGCCAGTCGCCGTCGCCTGACCGGGCGGCCGCTCGTCGAACACGCGCGGCAGCCCCGGGAGCGAAGCGACCCTTTAGGGATCTTGGCGCGAAGCGGATCTGCCCCTGCAGATCTGCGCCTTGCGCGGCACGGTCAGAGCGAAGCGACCCTTTAGGGGTCTTGCGCGAACGGGATCTGCTCCTGCAGATCCCGTTCCTGCGCGGAAATATGCTCGCGGCCGAGCTTCGTGATGATGCGGCCGCGGGGCGTCCGCTGGAGGAAGCCGAGCTGGAGCAGGTAGGGCTCGTAGACATCCTCGATCGTGTCCGTCTCCTCGCCGAGCGTGACCGCGAGGGTTGAGAGACCGACGGGTCCGCCCTCGAACTTGTGCGCGATCGCCTCCAGGAGCTCGCGGTCGGTCCGCTCGAGCCCCCGCCCGTCCACCTCGAGCAGGTCGAGCGCCTCGCGGGCGATCGCGTGGGTGATCGCGCCCTGATGGCGCACCTGGGCGACGTCGCGCACGCGTCGGAGGATCCGGTTCGCGATCCGCGGCGTCCCGCGCGAGCGGCCGGCGATCTCGACCGCGGCGGCCTCGTCGATCGTGACGTCGAGGATCCCGGCGGAGCGGAGCACGATCGCACGGAGCTGCTCGGCGTCGTAGTAGCCGAGCCGGAAGGTCATCCCGAAGCGGTCGCGCAGCGGCGTCGTCAGCAGACCGGCGCGGGTGGTCGCGCCAACGAGCGTGAACGGCGGTAGGTCGAGCGTCAGCGTCCGCGCGGCCGGGCCCTGGCCCACGATGATGTCGAGCCGGAAGTCCTCGAGTGCCGGATAGAGGATCTCCTCGATCGCGCGGTTGATCCGGTGGATCTCGTCCACGAAGAGGACGTCGCGGTCGTCGAGGCTGGTCAGGATCGCAGCCATGTCGCCCTTGCGCTCGAGCGCCGGGCCGGCGACGGTGCGGATCCCGACGCCGAGCTCCTCGCGGATGATCTGCGCGAGCGTCGTCTTGCCGAGCCCCGGGGGGCCGACGAGGAGGACGTGGTCGAGTGCCTCGCCGCGGGCCTTCGCCGCCGCCAGCGCGATCGAGAGCTGCTCCTTGACGCTCTCCTGACCGACGAAGTCCTGGAGCCGGCGGGGGCGGAGCGAACGCTCGAGCTCCTCCTCCTCGGGCCCGAGCACCTCTGCCGCGACGGCCGACACCTAGGCCGCCTGCCGGAGCGCCAGCCTGACGCGCTCGGTCGCGGGCAGGTCCGGGTCGATCGAGGCGAGCGCCTGCTCGGCCTCGACGAGCGTGTAGCCGAGCTCGACGAGCGCCTCGCGCGCGGTCACGTGCGCCGGGGTGCCGGCGGCGGCCGAGATCGGCGTCACCTCCTCGCTCCCGAGCTTGCCCTTCAGCTCGAGCACGATCCGCTCGGCGGTCTTCTTCCCGATCCCGGGGATCGCCTGGAAGCGGGCGACGTCCTCGAGCGCGATCGCCCGGCGCAGCTCGCCGACAGAAGAGCCGGAGACGATCGCGAGGGCGACCTTGGGGCCGACCCCGTTCACGGTCAGGAGGTGGATGAAGAGCTCGCGCTCGGCGCCGTCGGCGAAGCCGTAGAGCTGGAGGACGTCCTCGCGGACGTGCAGGTAGGTCTCGACCACGACCTCCTGCTCGAGCGCAGCCTTGCGGAGCGCGCCTGCGGAGGCGGCGACGATGTAACCGACCCCACCCACGTCCACGATCAGGCCCTCGGAGACGACGGTGCCGGCGCCGCGGAGCCGGGAGATCATGCGGAGATCCTGAGCAGCGGCGGCGCCAGCGCGTGGCAGATCGCCACGGCGAGCGCGTCGGCCGCGTGGTTCGGGGTCGGAATCGTGTCCATGCCGAGGATCGCGCGCACCATCCGCTGCACCTGGGCCTTCTCGGCGCGGCCGTAGCCGCAGACGGCCTGCTTCACGCGGGCGGGCGCGTACTCAGCGCATTCGACGCCGGCGCACGCGGCCGCGACCAGCACGGCGCCGCGCGCCTGCCCGACGGAGAGCGCGGTGCGGGCGTCTGCCCCCACGAAGGACTCTTCCAGCGCGACGCCGTCCGGCTCGTGCTCCGCAATGAGCGCCTGCACTCCCTCGAAGATCGTCTTGAGGCGGAGCTCCGGGCGTTCCCGGGCGGGCGTTTGCCACCAGCCGTGGTCGATTTGCCTGATACGGCCTCCGCTTTCGTGGACGATCCCGTACCCGCATGCAGCAGTCCCTGGGTCGATGCCGAGAACCTTCACGAGGAAAGGTTAGGCAGCGCACCGGACGTTCCTCCCTCCGCGAAGGAACGGGCTCGGAGCTAGGAGGCGACGGCCTCCAGCACCTGCTCGGGGATGTCGAAGTTCGCCGAGACCTCCTGGACGTCGTCGTTCTCCTCGAGCGCCTCGATCAGGCGGATCAGCTTCCTCGCGGAGCCCTCCTCCGCGACCTCGACGGTCGTCTTCGGGATCATCGTCAGCTCGGCCGACTGGATCTCGATCCCCGCCGCCTCGACCGCCTCGCGGACCGCGGCCAGCGACTCGGGGGCGGTCGAGACCTGGAAGACGGAGCCGTCGCGCTCGATGTCGTCGGCGCCGCCGTCGGCGGCCGCCAGCATCAGCTCGTCCTCGTCGGTCGCCTCGGCGTCCACGAGCACGACGCCGCGCCGCTCGAAGAGCCACGCGACGGAGCCGGTCGTGCCGAGGTTGCCGCCGTTCTTGGCGAAGATGTGGCGGACATCGGAGGCGGTCCGGTTCCGGTTGTCGGTCAGCGCCTCGACGAGCACGGCGACCCCGTCCGGGCCGTAGCCCTCGTAGATCACCGTCTCGTAGGCGGCCCCGTCAGCGTCCGTGCCGGCGCCGCGGGCGATCGCGCGCTCGATGTTGTCCTTCGGCATCGAGTAGGAGCGGGCCTTCTCGATCGCGTTCTGGAGCGAGAGGTTGTTGTCGGGGTCGGGCCCGCCTTCCTTGGCGGCGACGATGATCGCCTTCGAGAGCTTGGTGAAGAGCTGGCCGCGCTTCGCGTCCGCCACGCCCTTCTTGTGTTTGATCGTCGACCACTTGCTATGCCCGGACACCCTGCTCCTCCCGTACGAGTTCCAAGAAACGCTCGTGCACCCTGGTATCCCCCGTCAGCTCCGGATGGAACGCTGCGACGAGGATGCGGCCGTCGCGCAGCAGGACAGGCTCGCCTGCGTGGCTCGCGAGCACCTCGACCTCGGGCCCCCACTTCGCGACCCGCGGCGCCCGGATGAAGATCCCGGTCAGCGGCTGGTCGTCGCCGGCGAGGTCGAGCTCGGCCTCGAAGCTCGCGACCTGGCGCCCGTACGCGTTCCGCTCGACCTCGAGGTCAATGAGACCGAGGTGGGCGCGGTCGAGCAGGATCATCCCCGCGCAGGTGCCGAAGACGGGCGCCGGGAACCCGCGGAGCGCGTCCTCGAGGCCGTAGAGGCGCATCAGGCGCGTGATCGCGGTCGACTCGCCGCCGGGGATCACGAGCCCGTCGAGCCCGTCGAGCTGCTCGGGGAGCCGAACCTCCACGACGTCCGCCCCGAGCTTGCGCAGCATCGCCACGTGCTCGCGGAAATTTCCCTGCAGGGCGAGGACACCGATCGTCATGCGCCCATTGTAGAAAGCGGGCGGCTAACGGCGCCTAACGCCGGCGGTGAACGGGAGGAAGCGCGCGGCGATCGGCTGGGCGAGGATCTTCAAGGTTCGCGCGACCGCGTCCGACACCGCCACGCGCGGGAAGAGGACGACGGCGAAGAAGTCGCCGGTCAGCAGGATCCCTCCGAACCCGACGGCCGAGCGGATCCCGTACGGAACGATGAACTCGTCCTGGGCCGGGAGCCACGAGCTGCCCACCGCCTCGGCGACGTGGAAGACGTTGTTCGTCCGGCCGGCGAGCTCCCGGGCCTCGTGCCCCTCCGGCGGCGTGACGACGACGCCGAGGTCGAGACCGAGGTTGCGGATCAGGCCGGCGACCATGGGCAGGCGCTCGATGAACTGCTCGCTCGGGAGCGGGATCGTCCGATGACCGTTCGAGAGCGCACGATCGTTCCAGGCCGGCTCGTCCCCCGCCGTCCCGAGCAGAGTGAGGCAGCGGACGTGCGGCTCCGGCACCTCGCCGAGGACACCGGCGGCGAACTCCTGCAGGTCCGGGGCCAGGCGCTCGAACCGCTCGGTCTTGTACAACCGAGCGAGCGCGAGCACGGGCTCGCCCACCGGATCGACCAGGGCGGAGCGGAGATGCTCGACGATCTGCTGAGCGTCCTCCTCGATCGTCTCCACCGCGGGCAGCTCCCGCAGCTCCTGCGTGAGCGGGCGGATCAAGTCGACGTCGAAGTGCGCGAGGTCGTAGGGCATCTCACCTCAAGTATGAAGGAGCCCCGGCCTATCCTCCGGGCATGGCGAGCTCCTTCACCGCCGTCGGAGACGTCATGGTCGATCTCCGAGTCGTGCGCGGCGGCGGGACCCACGAGGCGTCGATCCGGCTCCACGCGGGCGGCACCGCCGCCAACGCCGCGGTCTGGGCGGCCGCCGCCGGAGCTGCCGCGACGTGCGTCGGCCGCGTCGGGGACGATCTCGCCGCCGGCGCGCTCGAGGCGGCTCTCCGCGCGCGCGGCGTCCGCCCGGCGCTCGCCCGCGACCCGGAGGCGCCGACGGGATCGGTGGCGCACCTGGACGGCGAGCTCGCCGTCGACCGCGGCGCCAACCGGGCCCTGGCTGAGGCCGACCTGACCGGGCTCGACGTGGATGCCGTGCTCGTCTCGGGCTTCGCCCTCCTCCACGCCGACTCGGCGCCGGCCGCCCGGGCCGCGCTCGCCGGCGCGAGCGGCTGGACGGCCGCGACCGCCGGCTCCCCGGGGCTCGCAGAGAGGGCGGGCGATGCGCTCGCGGATGCGCGCGTGCTCGTCGCGAACGCCGCCGAGGCGCGCGCGCTCACGGGCGCGGAGCCGGAGGAGGCGGCCCGGCTTCTGGCGACGAGGCACGACGTCGCCTGCGTGACCCTCGGCGCCGAGGGGGCGCTGCTCGCGGCGGACGGCACGGTCATCCGGCACGCTGCCGCAGTCGGCGCGGACGGCGCGGGTGCAGGCGACGCCTTTGCCGCGACCCTGCTCGTCGCGCTCGTCGAGGGCCTCGCCCACGCCGAGGCGCTCGCCCGAGCCTGTGCCGCCGGAGCCGCCGCGGCAGCCTCGGCCGACGGCTGGCCCTAAACCGGCCGCGCCTCTGGCGCGAGTCGGCGCCGGAGGGCGGCTCCGCCGCCCGGGAGGCGGTGCCGGCCAGTGGCGTGGCCTACCAGCCGCGGGTTTCGAGGAGCTCGCTGGGCTCGAGGGTCGAGGTGGAGATGCCCACCATCGCCTCCCCGAGGCCGGCGGAGACGCGCGCAAGGATCTCGGGATCCGCGTAGTGCGTCGTCGCCTCGACGATCGCCTTCGCGCGGAGCGCGGGATCGCCGGACTTGAAGATCCCGGAGCCGACGAAGACGCCGTCCGCGCCGAGCTGCATGCAGAGGGAAGCGTCGGCTGGGGTCGCGATCCCGCCCGCGGTGAAGGTGACGACCGGGAGGCGGCCGTTCTCGGCGACCCAGCGGACGAGGTCGTACGGGGCGCGCAGCTCCTTCGCCTCGGCGTACAGCTCCTCGGGGCGCAGCGACTGGAGCCGGCGGATCCCGCCGAAGACCGCGCGCATGTGCGTGACGGCGTTGACGATGTCGCCGGTGCCGGCCTCGCCCTTCGTCCGGATCATCGCGGCGCCCTCGGCGATCCGCCGCAGCGCCTCGCCCAGGTTCGTCGCGCCGCAGACGAACGGGACGGTGAAGCCCCACTTGTCCACGTGGTGCGCGATGTCCGCGGGGGTCAGCACCTCGGACTCGTCGATGTAGTCGACCTCGAGCGCCTGGAGGATCTGCGCCTCGGCGAAGTGGCCGATCCGGCACTTGGCCATCACGGGGATCGAGACGGTCGCCTGGATCTCCGAGATCATCGCGGGATCGGACATGCGGGAGACGCCGCCGTCACGCCGGATGTCTGCAGGAACGCGCTCCAGCGCCATCACCGCAACCGCGCCCGCGTCCTCGGCGATCTTCGCCTGCTCAGCGTTGACCACATCCATGATCACGCCGCCCTTCAGCATCTCGGCGAGGCCGCTCTTTACGCGCATCGTGCCTGTCTCGCTCATCGAAAAGAGTGTAGCCCCTCTTCCATCCGGCGCTCGAATCTGACATTCATTCACGAACCGGACGCAACTCCTCTCCCCCTCCAGACGTTTCCGCCGCTTGCCGGCGGTGCCGTCTGGCCCAGACAGGAGCGTTCGGTAGAGAGGCGCGGGCCTGCGGGCCGGCCGCGCCCTGTAAGCGCCAGGACACCGGCCACCCCCCGGCCCCCCCCCACACCCCCCACACGTCGCGCCGCGCCCCCCCGGGCGGGCCCGCGTGGCGCCCCACGCCACCCGG
>JBBQHQ010000096.1:0-10012 GCA_038324115.1 Gaiellales bacterium | reverse complement strand
CGAGCAGGTCTTCCACCTGGACAAGTTCCTGGAGCGGGAGCGTCCGGTCCCGATCGTGCTCCCCGTCGACGCGGCCGGGCTGACGCTCGTCGGCGACGACACCTTCGGCGAGCTCGACGTCCGCGCGCTGCTCGCGACCTTCGGCGTCCCCGGGATCGACCGCGTCGGCAGCGGCTGGGGCGGCGGCCGCACGGGCGTCTACCGCGCCGGCGACGCCGAGGCGGTGCTCGTGGCGCTCGACTGGGACACCGAGGCCGACGCGCTCGAGTGGCAGGCTGCGGTGGGGATGTACGTCAACGAGGCTTTCGACGCCGATGCCCCAGGGCTCCCGGCAAAGCTGCCGTGCGAAGCCACCTCGTGCTGGCAGATCGGCTCGCACGGGATCGCGCTCCGGCAGGCGGGGGTCCGTACGGCGGTCGTGCTCTCAGGCGACGCCCCCGCTGCGGCGGCTCTCGCCACCGCGATCGTGCCCTAACGCGCAGGAAACTCAACGCTCCCTCTGGTGACAGCCGCCCGGTTTAGCACTACTCTTCCGGAAAGCAGCTCAAGGGTTCGGGCGGCAGGCCCAGCTGCGGCTGGGAAACGGACGTTTTCGAAGGGGGAAGGGCACCATGAGAAGGGGCGCGGTTCGCTTTGCGGCGGCGGGACTTGCGATCGCCACACTGACCGGAGCTGGGACGGCGCTGGCCGCCGGCCCAGCCACGATCGTCATCTGCGCGAAGAACGGCGAGGGGATGCTCAACCTCGCCGAGAACGGCGTCTGCAAGCGGAACGAGAAGCCGGTGACGCTCGCCACGGGCTCGTCTGTCACGAGCCTGGATTCGCGCGTGAGCACGCTCGAGACCCAGGTCGCGGCGCTGCAGGCGCAGAACGCGGCGCTCCAGGGCCAAGTCGCCGCGCTGCAGACGAACTTCAATGGCCTCCAGACGCTGCTCGCAGGCGTCACGCGGAGCGGCTCGACGCTGACCTTCACCGGGATGAACCTCCAGCTCGTGAACGGGCTCGGTGCGACCGCGACCAAGAATGGGCTCGGCAACCTGATCGTCGGCTACAACGAGGCGCCGGACAGCACGATTGGCTCGCACTACGTGGTCGTCGGATCGAGGAACGGCTACTCGAGCTGGGGCGGGCTCGTCGTTGGCTTCAAGAACAACGCGACCGGCACCTACGCGAGCGCCCTGGCGGGGCAGGACAACGAGGCGTCCGGAAATGGTTCGCTCGTCGCCGGCGGCCTCTCGAACGAGGCAACGGGCCCGCTCTCGTCGATCACGGGCGGCACCCAGAACGGCGCGGCCGGCGAGCAGTCCTCCGTCTCGGGCGGCAAGCAGAACGTCGCCCGCGGCACCGAGGCGTCGATCTCCGGCGGCTTCGGCAACCAGGTCGCGGCGGCCAGCCTGCACGGGAGCGTGATGGGCGGCTACCAGAACGTGGCCACCGGGAACGAGGCCTCGATCTCAGGCGGCGTCTACAACCAGGCGATCGGCCACCATGCCGTCGTCTCCGGGGGCTGGGCGAACACGGCGAACGGCAATACGTCGATCGTCCTCGGCGGCCAGAACATCGTCGCGAACGTCGACTTCTCCGTCGTCAGCGCGCTGATCGAGCAGCACTAGCCGCTGGCGGATCCGGCTACGTCGGGGGCCCTCTTGGGGGCCCCCGACGCGTTCCGGGAAGCAACGCGGTAGATCCGCCAGTTCACGTTCGAGTAGACCTGCCGGAGCCACGGGAGGCCCCCGTCGAGGATGGTCGGGTAGCGCTGCTGGATCAGATCCGGGAACGACTCGGAACGACGAACGAGGATGTAGTCGACCCGGCCTCTGGGTGCGTCGAGAAGTGCGTGCCAGTAGGTGTCCCCGCGGTCGATCCGGTCGAGGAAGAGCGAAGGCCGCCCCGTCAGCAGCATCACTCCGAACGCGCGCTCGTCGTCGGCCAGCACGGAGTCGCGGCCGCCGGCATGCTGGAGCAGCCAGCGCGCGGCTCCACGCTCGGGCCCGATTCCGACCTGGATCGGCTCACGCGAGCCGATCGAGTACGTCCCCTCCTGGTCGTGCCGGGAAGCCAAAGCACGGATGAACGCCTGCTCCTGGTACTGGCGCGGATAGGTCCGCATCAGGTGAACCATCGGCACGGTCGAGAGGGCCATCAGCGCAGCGCCCGTCGCGCACACCGCGGCCCTCCGGCGGTTGCCGGGCGTGCTCCGCCAGAGCCACGCGACGCCGAGGAGCACAAGGGGCAGCGCCCGGATGTTGTAGCGGAGCTGGAGCACGTCGGTCGTCTGCGTCCCGACGACGAGCGCGATCGTCGCGACTGTGTTCAGCGCGATCGCGGCGGCGAGAACGCCCGCGACGATGTCCCGGCGCGCCGCGGCGAGGACAACAAGCGCCGCGGTAACCGGGAACGCGGCCGGAAAGATGCGCCACGCGAGACTCGTGGCGGCTGTCGTCGCCGCCCAGATCGACGTGTCGCCAGCGGCGGGCCGGGCGTCCCGGACGGCTGTGAACGCGAGCGAGACCTCACTGTGCAGCCAGTAGAGCGGGTCACCCACGATCAGCCAGTTGAAGAAGATCCAGAGCGAGAAGCCGTAGACGATGGGGACGAGGTAGGTGAGGAGCGACGCCTCGATTTGGCTCCAGGAGGCACGGCGGCGGATGAGCACCGCGACCACCGCACCGCCGTAGAGGAGCGCCCAGAGCCCGAGCTCGTAGCGACTGAGGACTCCGAGTGTGAAGGCCATGCTCATCAGGACGAAGGCGCCGACGTTCGGCCGCAGGTACCAGCGCAGGAGCGCGTACGTCGCAGCTGTGAGCAGGAAGATCGAGAGGATCTCGCCCATCCCGTTGACCGAGTAAAAGACGATCATCGGGTTGAGAGCGACGAGCGGGAGGAGCGCGAGCCGCAGCCGAAGGCTCATGCCGAGAAGCGCCAGCGTCCGCTCGAGCACCGCAATGAGGCCCGCCGCGAAAACGGCACTCGACAGCGGCAGCGCGAGCAGCGACGTTGCGAGTGGCGGCACCGCGGCGAATGGGAGTAGGACGAGGGTCAGCAGCGGCGGCCAGACAAAGCCGACCGCAGCGAGCTTGGACGGGACGTTGAACCAGACGAAGTACGCATGGGCGAGCCGCGAGAACGCATCCCCGACAACGATGTGCCAGCGGACGACGACGACGTAGCCGAGCGCCGCGTAGGCCGCGAAGGCGACCGTGAAGACGGCGGCCGGCGCGGAGACGGTCCGTCGGGGTAGCCGGCCGCGGCGCCGCTTGACGAACCGGGCGAGCTTGGGGTCGGCCGCCGTCCGCTCTTCGAGAACGGCTACGGCTGCTCACCCCGGACGTCGAGGCCGTGCACGGTCTTCTCCCAGTAGTGCGGACGGTAGAGCAGCTGAAAGAGCCCCTTGTAGGCGCCGACCGACATCAGCGCCCAGTAGATGGGCGAGAAGAGCGACCACTTGACGAGGTCGTAGTACCCGCGACGGAACGAGCCGACGACGTTGACGTAGGCGAAGACGAAGTTGCCAATGAGCAGACCGACCGCGGCCGAGTGGTAGACGAGCGGGGGGAAGAGCGAGCGGATCACGCCTGCGTGCGACGCGAGCCAGAGCGTCGTCAGCGCCCAGTAGATCGGGTTGAGTAGGAAGCCGACGAACGTGCCTGCGACGACGAACTGGAACGAGACGAAGCTGCGCGAGCCGATCCGGCGCCAGAGGCTTACCGGATGGCGCATGTGCACCAACCAGGTCTGGATGTAGCCCTTGACCCAGCGCGAGCGCTGGCGGATCCAGTTGTAGAGGTCGGAGTTCGCCTCCTCGAATGTCGTCGAGTCGATGATCGCGGTCTTGTAGCCGGCCTTGTGCAGGCGAATCCCGAGATCGGCATCCTCGGTGACGTTGTAGGGGTCCCAGGCGCCGAGCTCGATCAGCTTCTCCCGGATGAGGTGGTTCGAGGTGCCACCGAGCGGGATCGGCGAGTCCGCGGCGTCGAGCCCCGGCATGAAGAGGTCGAACCAGCTCGAGTACTCGGTCGTGAACCAGCGCGTGAGGGCGTTCTGGTTGCGGTTGTAGTAGTTGAGCTTGCACTGGATGCAGACGATCCGCTCGTCGGCCTTCGAGAACGCGATCACCGCCTTTTTCAATTGATCCGGCTCGGGCCGATCCTCGGCGTCGTAGATGACGACGTAGCGTCCCTCCGCCTGGATCAGGCCGTAGTTGCACGCCTTCGGCTTGGTCTTCGGCAGGCCGTCGGGAACGGCGACGAGTTTGAGGTGAGCGGGCAGCCGCGCCGCTGCGAGCGCCTCGATCGTCTCCGAATCGTCCTCCTCGACGATCAGCTTGACGTCCAGTTTCGACTGGGGGTAATCAAGCTGCGCCAGCGAGGAGACGAGCCGGAGCACGACGTTGGCCTCGCGGTAGAGCGGCACGAGGATCGTGTAGACCGGAAGTGTGCGCTCGTCGAGCGCCTCGATCTCTTCCTGACTGACCGGCAGCTCCAGATCGTGCTCGAGGGCGTCGTAGATCAACTTGAACTTGTAGAGCGAGAAGCTCGAATAGAACGCGATCGACAGGACGTTCAGCACGATCACCGTCGTGATCGGGGCATAGACGAGCAACACGAGCGTCACCGTCGCCAAGGCGATCGCCACGATCTTCTGCGGAAACGAAAGCACCTTGTAGGCGGACTCGTCAGGGGAGCGGTTGAGGAGATCAGTCGTTGCGATTCGCACGTACCGGGAGGCGTACGTCCGCGCAAGCAGGCTCACGATCCCGGAGCGCGTGCCCAGGACCGGGCGGATCCCGAGCTGGGTGTGTCGCCGGAGGTCGTCGAGGGTCTCGGAGCCGATCGGCTCGCTGACGGCGAGCTCGAGAACGTGGTCCACGATCCTCAGCGGTACGACGCCGCGCCGGCGCGAGATCGGCTCCGGGATGAGCGCAAGCGCCTGCGGGTCCGGCACGGTGCCCGTCAGATCCACGAGCGGGATTCCGGTCTGCCGTGAGACCTGTTTGGCGACCGCGAGCTCGTCCACCGACCCGGCATGGACGAGCAACTCCCCGACGCGGCCGCCGACGCGGGCCTGGGTCTCGAGCGCCTCGGCGACCTGGGTTCTCGAGATCGCCCCGGCGCCGACGAGCATGTCCCCGAGCGGAGCCCCGCCGAGCGGATCGGGCTGCATGACCTCGGCGGAACCGTCGGTTACGCGGTCCAGCGCAGCGTCGAGTGCGGAGGGGGTCGCGACGACAAGTCTTGGCCGCCGCCCGGTTCGCAGACGCACCACGTCGTGGCCGAGAGTGTCGAACGGGGTCGCCGTCACGAGGACGATCTCGTCGTTGTCGGCGCCGATCGGGAGCACTCGCAGGCTCCGGCAGGTATCCGCCGAGAGGAACGCGAGCGCTTCGCGATCGACGGCTGGTGCGGCGGGCTCGCCGAGATCGACGAACTCGAGCCCCGCGTGTCGGGCCAGAGCGCGGTACCTCGACCTTTCACCCGCGTCCGCCTCGGTCGCCCGGGCCGGGCGCTCGAGCGGCGCCGCCTCCGGTGGCCCGTACAGAGACTCCTGTGCCCGGCGAATCGCCTCAGGGGCCGCGATCGCAATGCTCGTTTGCCGGCCGCTGAGTCCGAAGACCGCCGAACGAGCGGCATCTGCGGCCGGCGTCGAGGCCGCGACCAGAACCCGGTCGCCCTCGAAGCGGACGGGAACGACGCCGAAGGCACGTGCGAATGTTGCCGGGAGCACGGACGCAAGTCCGGCGTCCCGAGCAGCGGGAAGCTCGCCACCGACGAGGTATGGCAGCGCGGCGTGAGCTGCAAGCCGGCGGAAGAATGCATCGGCCGGCCCCCCGGCGCCCTCGGGCGGGCCGAGGCTCACGGCGAGCGGGGCGTCACCGCAAGGAGCGCGGCGAGGATCTCCACCCGGGGCGAAACCGCGAACTCGATCTCGAGGGAGGGAAACCGCTCCTGCACGAAGCTCAGGTCAGGATCGATGAAGGCCGTTGCGAGACGGAGCGAGTCCTCTCCAAGCGCGAGCGGGCACACGTGCTCGGTCAGCGCCAGCGAGAGCGGGACGTAGAGGAAGTGCGCAGGGTCGGGACTGAACGAGCGAAGCCCCACGAAGGGGAGGCCGGAGCGAACCGCCAGCGCGAGCGCAAAATCCCTCTCGTCGACCAGCCCCAGGTCGAGAATGGCGCTCTCGGGGCGGTCGGCCGTCCCGCTCCGCAGGGCCAGCAGGTCGGCGAGGACCTCAACGCCGACCTGACGGAAGAGACGCCGAGCCGAGGGGTGGACGAGGTCCGTCACGAGTGCTCCCGTAGCCGGCGTCTGCGCGCGGCAGCCTTGCGCAAGAGGAGGGTGTGGTCGCCGTGCCGCTCGAACCGTGCCCTGCCCTCGCGGATGGCGAGATAGCCGAGGTAGCCGAGGCTCAAGGGCACCACCGGAGCGAGGAGAAAGACGAAGAAGAACGAGAGAAACCCGAGCAGCACGACCGAGACGATTGCCGCGATCCCGGCGAGCTTTAACACGCGATAGCTCTTCGCGCTAGCCAGCATTCGCCACAGACACACTCTCGAGCGTCAACCGCAGCGCGCCCGCCGTCGTTCGCTCGGCCTCGAACTCGGAGCTGAACGCCTCACGAAGGAGCGCGACGAATGGCTGCTCGCTCTGCATCGCCACCTCGACGATCGCCCATTCGCCTTCGAACTCCCGCACGTAGACGTCGTCGATCCGTGGCAGGCCAGCGAGTACTCCCTCGAAGCGAGAGAGGGTCGCGAAATCGGGGAACGGGCCGGCATGAACCTCGAGACGCCGCTCGAAGACCTCGGCTTCCAGAGAGGAATTCACCGCCGACTGCCCGGCGGCTGGGTCCCGACGGCTGTCGCTGCTCGGAGTGAGATCGGGTCGGCGCGGCTCGGGCCGGGGACCGAACATGGGCTCGCCGCGCTCTATCCGACCGAGGGCGAGCCCGACGTCTACGACAACGCTCCGCAGCGATCCGGTCATGGTCTCCCGTAGCCGCAGGATCTCCTCGAGCTGCCTCCCGATCTCCTCGATCTGCAGATGGGCGTTCGTCTTGATCTGTGCGGCGCGCTCGGCCGCCTCGGCGAGCAACACGGAGGCCTGCCGCTCGGCCGCCTCGACGAGATCCTGAGCCCGTCGGCGGCCACGTTCGAGCTCCTGCGCCACCTCCGCCTCTCCCACGCGAAGCCGGACGAGCTCGGCGTTCGCCGAGTCGAGCTGGATGGTCAGAGCTCCGGATTGTTCGCGCGTCACGAGAAGCTGCGCCTCGAGCCGCCGGACCGAGGCCTCCAGCTCCCGGAGATGAAAGAGCACTTCCTCACGGCGGTAGCCGCCGAAGAGACGGCGATAGCGGAGCCGCGGGATCTGGAACGGTTCGGTCATGGCATGAGAGGAGGCCGCAGAGCCACCGATAGTATGCTCGAAGAACCGGGCGGTCCTCTCAAAATCGTGCAATTTCCCCCTTTCCGGCGGCACAGACCGCATACGCCCCACGCGGCCTCAGCGCCGCAGACGCCAGGGGCGGCTCCGCGGTGGTTCAACCGAATCGATCCGATCCTGGGCACCTTTGCCGCACTCGCCGTCTCAGGCTCAGTGCTTCTCGTCTCCGGCCGCGGCCCCGTGGTGGTCGCGCTGCTGCTCGTCGTGAGCGCCACCGGCGTCGCCTACGCCGACCCGCGGTGGCCGGGCTGGCTCGTTGCCTCCGGAGCAGTGGTCGCCTACGTGGCGCTGGCCGGCCTCCTCGGCCACCTCGATCGGAACGAGTACTGGACACACGTGCTCTTCCTCGGCTCCTCGACGGCCGCAGTGCTCGCCGCGGCGAACGCGGGCCGGCGCCGCGACGAGTACCGCGATGACCACGCCCTCCTCGTGGACCTTCTGGACGACAGAAGGGTGACCGAACGGCTCGACCGTCTGCTGGCGGCTGAGCGCCAACTCGGCGAGATCGAACGCGAGTTGCTCAGGGCGCAGAGGCACGACCACGCGACGAGCGTCCTGATCGTGAGGCCGGACCGGCTGGGAGAGGCAGAGCTCGAGCAGGGTCGGGAAGGCGTCTCGGCGATGCTGACCTCGATCGCCGAGTCGATTGGGTTGAATGTCCGGTCGACCGATCTCGGCCGCAGCGACCCACCGAAGGAATTCGTGCTCCTGCTGCCAGAGACGGACGCAGTCGGGGCGCGCGTTGCCGCGGAGCGGATCCGCCTCGCAATGACCCGCAGCGCCGTCGAGTTCGTGGCAGGACCGGCCAACGAGACGACGGTTTCGATTGGCGTCGCGTCGTTCCCGACGGACGGGCACGACCAGCAAGCGCTTGTCGACGCGGCCCGGCACGCGTTGGGACGCGCGATCGAGCTCGGCGGCAACCGGACGATTTTGGCGACCGTTCCCGAGACGGCACCGCCGGGTTGGAGCGCCGGACGCGGACGCGTCGAGCAGCCGCCGCGCGCCTGACTATCCTCACCCTCGACTAGAGGCTTAGTCACTCGCACGAGGGAAGCGGCTCCGTCCTGGCGGACGGTCATCCTGAGAGGCCGGGCGAACCGTGCGGCGGTCGCCTGTGAAACGGGCCGACTCACCCTTCGGAGGGATTCCTCAGCTTTTACCTGTCGAAAGTGACAAAATGGCTCAGTAAAAGCACCCGAGCCGCCGATGCACTCCGTAAGGGCTACGCGGAACACCTTGCGGAACGGCAAAAACGACGTGAAGACACTCACACAACTGCGGCGTACCATCTCCCGGATCCGGCTCAACCGCCGGGCCCAGGGCCCTTTCCGGGCGCCCTTTCGCCGTTCTGAGAGCCTTCCCGCTGCGCCTCCCTCGCCGGCGGTTCGCGCCTTCGCGGCCGCACCCCCCTCCTCGCGTACGCGCGGGCGCGGGGTTCCTTCCTCGATCGAGGAGCCCGGAACGGGGATGCCGGCGCCGCGCGCCGAGCCCGGTCGTCGCCCGTCAGCTGAACACGGACGAGCTCCGATTACTCTCAAGTTCAAGTCGAGACTTCTGCTCGGGGCATGCGGGACGGTTGCGCTCGCCGGGGTCATCCTCGTGGCGGGCTCGCTGCTCCGCGACGGGGGCCCCGCAAGCACCACCCCGTTCCTCACCGAGGCGCTCGGTGTGCCCCAGGCCGACGCGCCCCGGATCCGCCGGCCCTCACCGAGCATCCGCGTCTCGCTCGCAGACGGCCTCGAGGTCACCCGCGACGGCGCCCGACTACGGCTCACGGCCGAGGGCATCACCGGTCCGTGGGAGCGGTTTGCAGACGGCGTTCGCAGGCCGACGCCGTTCGGCCACGAGGCGATCGTCCAGAAGGGTGCCTTCGCCGAGCAGCTGCTCGTCGTCCAGCAACGGCAAGGCACCCGGACCTGGCGCTGGCGCCTCGACACCGACCTCGACGTGTCCATGAAGGGCGGCGAGGTGCTCTTCGCGCGGAACGGCGCCGACGTCGGGTACCGGATCTTCCCCGTCAGGGTCTTCGATGGAGCAGGCAGGGACATCACCCCGGCCGGAGCCCGCTGGTCGCTCGACCGGAGCGCGCGAACCGCGGTGCTCGAGCTCGCCCTCGACGACCGGACGCTGCCGCTCCCCTACGTGATCGACCCGCCGATCGCGTTCGTCCGGGAGCTCGGGGGAGCGAGCAGCAAGACGGGCTCGTCGACTCTCTCGTTCACGTCGAGCCTCGCGAGCACTGCCGGCGACAGCGTCTTCCTCGCGGTGGCTTCCGACAACATCACGGGCACGGCCTGCATGACGGCGACCTTCGGAGGCACGGCGCTCACCTCAGATGCGGCGGTCGTGTACGACCTCGGGGCGGGCAGCGGTGCCCGCGCGACGCTCTTCTCAGGCCACAACTTCCCGGCGCAAACGACCGGGACGAACGTGACCGTCAGCTGGTTCCAGAGCGACTGCACCACAGCGGCGAGCATCACGGCCAAGGCAGCGCGGATCTTCGAGTTCTCGGGCCTGCGCAAGGCGGGCACGGTCGACCAGACGAACAACGCAAGTACCGATGTCGGCAG
>JBBQHQ010000095.1:0-10026 GCA_038324115.1 Gaiellales bacterium | reverse complement strand
GTCGACGAGCTGCTCGCGCTCGCGGCCCGCCACGGCCTCACCGTCCTGACCGACGAGGCGTACGAGCGCTGCATCTTCGACGGCGAGCTGGCGAGCGCCTGGGGCGCGGAGAACGTGATCCTCGTCCGCAGCCTCGGCAAGAGCCTCGCCCTGCCCGCGTGGCGGATCGGCTTCATCGCCGCCGAGCGCGCCGTGATCGACGCCTGCTTGCGCGAGCTCGAGTGGGACGTGATCCGGGTGAGCCACGTCGTTCAGCGCGCGGCTGCCGCCGTCCTCGACGGCCCGCAGGACTGGCTCGGCGAGGTGCTCGCACAGCAGCGGCGCGACCGCGACGCTGCGCACGCCTGGGTTTCCGGCCAGGAGAGCCTCGACGCCCACCTCCCCGCCGCGACCCCCTTCCTCTGGCTCCGGCTCGCCGAAACCCCGCTCGACCCGCGGCTCCCCGTCGTCGACGGATCCGCATTCGGCACGCCCGGGTTCGCCCGGCTCCCGGTCGCCGGCTTCGAGGCAGCCCATGGCTGACGGCTACCGGATCGGCGTCGACATCGGCGGCACGTTTACCGACGTCGTCCTCCTCGGCCCGGACGGCTCGCTGCGGACGCGCAAGGTGCTCTCGACGCCGGACGACTACGCGCGCGGGGTCGTCGAGGGGATCCTCGGCCTGCTCCGCGACACGGGGGCCGATCCCGCGAGCGTGACCAAGGTCGTGCACGCGTCCACGGTCGCCTCGAACGCCGTCCTCGAAGGCAAGGGCTCGAGCTGCTGCCTGCTCACGACGGCCGGATTCCGGGACGTCCTCGAGATGCGGCGGCTCCGGATCCCTGTCATGTACGACCTCCAGTACGAGAAGCCGGCGCCGCTCGTCCCCCGCCGGCTCCGCTTCGAGATCCCGGAGCGGATCGGCCCCCGCGGCGAGGTCTGGATCGCGCTCGACGAGGACGCCGTCCGCGAGACCGCCGAACGGGCGCGGGCAGCGGGCGTCGCCGCGATCGCGATCGCCTTCCTCCACTCCTACGCCAACCCCGCCCACGAGCGCCGCGCCGCCGAGATCGTCCGCGAGGTGGTCGGCAACGACGTCTACATCACCTGCTCCTCCGCGATCCTCGCCGAGATCCGCGAGTACGAGCGGACGAGCACCGCAGTCGTCAACGCCTACGTCGGCCCCGTCGTCGGCAGCTACATCCGCTCGCTCGAGTCGAGCCTCGCCGCGGCCGGGATCTCCGCCCCGCTCCAGATCATGCAGTCGAGCGGCGGCCTGATGAGCGCCGACGCCGCGATCCGGAAGCCCGCGCACCTCGTCGAGTCCGGCCCGGCCGCCGGGGTCGTCGCCTGCGCCTACCTCGCGCGGGCCGCCGGGATCGAGAACGCGATCTCGCTCGACATGGGCGGGACGACCGCGAAGGCGGCGATCCTCGAGGACGGCGAGCCGGTGAAGACCTCCGAGTACGAGGTCGGCGCGGGGATCAACCTGAGCAGCCGGCTGATCAAGGGCGGCGGCTACGCGATCCGTCTCCCCTTCATCGACCTCTCCGAGATCGGCGCGGGCGGCGGCAGCCTCGTCGAGGTCGACGAGTTCGGCCTGCTCCACGTCGGCCCCGAAAGCGCGGGCTCCGACCCTGGCCCGGCCTGTTACGGCCTCGGCGGCGAGCAGGCGACGCTGACCGACTCGCTCGTCGTCCTCGGCTACCTCAACCCGGCCTCGCTGGCCGGAGGCACCGTCCCGATCGACGCCGACGCGGCTCGGCGGGCGCTCGAGGCCGTCGCGGCGCCGCTCGGCAAGAGCGCCGTCGAGGCCGCCCATGGCGTCTTCCAGCTCGCGGTGGCGACGATGACGAGAGCCGTCAAGGCCGTCTCGACCTACCGCGGCCGCGACCCGCGCGACTTCGTTCTCTGCGGCTTCGGCGGCAACGGGCCCGTGGTCGCCGCCGCGATCGCCCGCGCGCTCCAGATGCGCCGCGTCCTCGTCCCGCTCGCCCCCGGCGTCTTCAGCGCCGCGGGGCTGCTCCTCTCCGAGATCGAGCACGAGTTCGTCCGCACACTCACCGCGCGCGGTGGCAGTGCCTCGCCGGAGTTGCTCGATGACGGCTACCGCGAACTCGAGACCGAGGCCGAGCAGGCACTGGTCGCCGAGGGCGTCCGGCCCGACGCGATCGCGCTCTCGCGCTTCGCCGAGATCCGCTACGTCGGCCAGGCCTACGAGCTGCCGATCCCGGTCGCCGCCGGCGCAACCGACCTCGGCCGGATCGCGACCGACTTCACCGACGAGCACCTGCGGACGTATGGGCACGCGTCGGCGGACGCGCCAATCGACATCGTCAGCCTCCGGCTCACCGCCCGCGCCGCCTCGAACGGCGACGCCCCCTACGACCCCCTCGCCGGCCTGCGCGCCGCCCCGGAAACCGCGCGGACTCGGCGCGCCTACTTCGGCGCCGAGCACGGCTCGCTCGACGTCCCCGTCGTCAGCCGCGCCGCCCTCCTCGACGCGCCGCGCGAGGGCCCGCTGATCGTGGAGGAGTACGACTCGACCTGCGTTGTCCCGCCCGGCTGCCGCGTCACGCTCGACGCGCTCGGCAGCATCGACATCGCCCTGGAGCCGTCGTGATCGACCCGATCACGCTGGAGGTGATCAAGAACGCGCTCGCCTCGGCGGCCGACGAGATGGCGCTCGTCGTCATGCGCAGCGCCTACTCCCCCGTCGTCCGCGACACGATGGACTACTCGACGGCGCTCTGCGACCGCGACGGAGAGCTGATCGCCCAGGGGCTGACCCTCGCCGTCCAGCTCGGCTCGTTCCCGTCGATCATGGGCCACGTCCGCGAGCACTTTGGCGACGACATCCACCCCGGCGACGTCTTCATCGCCAACGACCCGTACGGCTTCGGCGGCCAGCACCTGCCGGACATCTACGTGATCCAGCCGGTCTTCCACGCCGACCGGCTCGAGGGGTTCGCGGCGACGATGGCCCATCACGTCGATGTGGGCGGGATCACGCCCGGGTCGATCGCCGTCCACGCGACCGAGATCTACCAGGAGGGCCTCCGCCTGCCCCTGCTCAAGCTCTACGAGGGCGGCCGGGAGAACTCGACCGTCTTCCGGATCCTGGAGAAGAACACGCGCCAGCCGGTCGAGGTGATCGGCGACCTGCGGGCCCAGATCGCGGCCTGCCGCGCCGGCGAGCGCGGCCTCGTCGAGATCTTCGAGCGCTACGGGGTCGACGAGACCCATCTTTACCTGGACGAGCTGCAGCGGCTGAGCGAGCGCCTGATGCGGGCCGAGCTCGCCGAGCTCCCGGACGGGACCTACACCTTCGAGGACTTCATCGACGGCTTCGGCGAGGAGCCGGAGCCACTGCGGATCGCGGTCGAGCTGACGGTGAGCGGCGACGAGGTCACGGTCGACTTCGCGGGCACTGCGCCACAGGTCGCCGCCGCGCTCAACTGCCCGCTCGGGCTCGTCTCCGCCGCCGTCTACTGCGCCTTCCGGGGAATCGCGACGCGGGAGATCCCGAACGCTGGCGGCTATCTGCGGCCGATCCACATCGAGGCCCCGGTCGGAACGATCGTCAACCCCGTCCTCCCCGCGGCCTGCGGCGCCCGTGGCGTCGTCGGCTACCGGGTCTACGACGCCGTGATGGGCGCGCTCGCCCAGGTCGTCCCCGACCGCGTCGTCGCGCCGGGCGAGGGCGGCCCCACACTGATCGCGATCGGCGGCTATCAGGGCGGCAACCCCTTCGTCCTTGCCGAGGTGCTCGTCGGCTGCTGGGGCGCCCGCGCCGGCCGGGACGGGCTCGAGGGCGTCTCGAACCCGCTCGCGAACCTCTCCAACCAACCGGTCGAGCTGGTCGAGTCCGACCTCCCCCTCCGCGTCCACGGCTACGGACTCGTCCCCGACTCCGGCGGCCCGGGCACCTTCCGCGGCGGCCTCGCCTACGAGCGCTCCTACGAGCTGCTCGCCGACGACGCCGTGATGACCGTGCGGGCCGACCGTCGCGCCCACCCGCCCTACGGACTCGAGGGCGGCGAGTCCGGAGCCCCGTCCGCGAACACGATCACCTCCGCGGGCGAGCAGTGGTCGGTGCCGACGATGCCGATGGAGGCGCTGAAGCTGCGCAGGGGCGACGTCTTCCACCACGTCTCCGCGGGCGGCGGCGGGAGTGGCTCGCCGTTCGAGCGCGATCCCGCGCGGGTGCTGGAGGACGTGCTCGACGAGAAGGTGAGCGTCGAGGCGGCGCGCGAGCGCTACGGCGTCGTCGTCACGGACGGGCGCGTCGACGAGGACTCGACGAGGGCGGCGCGCGCGTGAGCCTCGACCTCGTGCTCCGCGGGGGCACGGTCTACGACGGCACCGGCGCCCCGGGCCGCGTCGCCGATGTCGGCGTCAAGGACGGCCGCGTCGCTGCGATCGGCGCGCTGAACGGAGACGGCCCCGAGCTCGACGCGACCGGCCTCGCGGTCACCCCGGGCTTCGTCGACATCCACAGCCATTCGGACTACACGCTCCTCCTGGATCCGCGCGCGGTCAGCGCGATCCACCAGGGGGTCACGACCGAGGTGGTCGGCAACTGCGGCTTCGGCTGCTTCCCGATCCGCGACCCGCAGCAGGCGCGCCGCGCGATCTACGGCTACTCGGATGACCTCCCGCTCACGTGGAGCTCGGCCGGCGAGTACTTCGAGCGGCTGGAGGCGGCCCGGCCCGCGGTCAACGTGCTCAGCCTCGTCCCGAACGGCCAGCTGCGGCTCGCCACGCTCGGGCTCGCCGACCGGCCCGCCGACAACGCCGAGTTGGCCGCGATGCAGGTTCTGCTGCGCGAGTCGCTCGACCACGGCGCCTGGGGCTACTCGACCGGGCTCGAGTACGCGCAGGAGCAGGCCGCGAGCGAGGAGGAGCTGACCGCGCTCGCAGCGCAGGCGCCCTTCTACGCGACCCATACGCGCAAGCGCGACGAGGGAGCCGCCGACGCGGTCGCCGAGGCGATCCGCACGGGCGACCGCGCCGAGGTGCGGCTCCAGGTCTCGCATCTCGTCCCCCGGAACGGGATCGAGGAGAGCCGCCGCTGCATCGAGCTCGTCGAGCGCGCTCGCGCCGCGGGGCAGGACGTCGCATTCGACATGCACACACGCCGCTTCGGCCTGACGAACCTCTACGCCGCCCTCCCGGGCTGGGCGCTCGGGGCCGAACCCGCCGAGCTCGCCGCGATCCTCCGCGATCCCGCGAGGCGCGATGAGATGCGGTCGCACCGCTCGATCCTCAGCGCAGGTGGCGACTGGTCGCGCGTGATGCTCCTCGACAGCGAGGCCTGGCCGGAATACGGGCGCCGCGACCTCGCCTCGATCGCCGCCGACCGAGGCCAGGAGCCGCTCGACGCGGTCTACGACCTGCTTCTCGGCGGGATCGACGAGCTGCAGAAGCTGATCGTGATCATCCACGCCTACACCGAGGAGCAGCAGCGCGAGGCGTTCGCGCACGAGCTCTGCGTCCCCGGCTCCGACGCGACCACGCTCGCGCCCGACGGCCGGCTCGCGCACGAGTCCTTCCACGGCGCCTACACCTGGGCGGCCTGGTTCTGGCGCTTCATGGTCACGGAGGGCGGCCTGCTCACCCCCGAGGACGCCGTGCACCGCCTGACGGGGCAGCCCGCCGAGCGGATCGGGCTCTCCGACAGGGGCGTCCTCCGGGAGGGCGCCCGCGCCGACGTGGCCGTCTTCGACCCCGGCGCGTTCTCGGAGCGCGGCACCGTCTTCGAGCCGAACCTCCTCGCCACCGGGATGCGCCACGTGCTGGTGAACGGCGTCGCGGCGCTGCGGGACGGGGCGCTGACGGGCGAGCGCCCGGGCCGGGTGCTGCGGCGCTGAACGCCGAGCATCCCGACTTCCTCTGGCGCACGCCTTCGCCCAAGTCCTCGTACGAGGTCGTGATCGTCGGCGGCGGCGGGCACGGGCTCGCAACCGCCTACTACCTCGCGAAGAACCACGGGATCACCGATGTGGCGGTGCTCGAGCGGGGCTGGCTCGCGGGCGGGAACATCACCCGGAACACGACCGTGATCCGCTCGAACTACCTCTGGGACGAGAGCACCGCGATCTACGAGCACTCGCTGAAGCTCTGGGAGGGGCTCGAGGCCGAGCTCGACTACGAGCTCCTCTTCTCGCAGCGCGGCGTCCTCAACCTGGCCCACTCGCTCACGGACGTGCGCGAGTCGGTGCGACGGGTGGGCGCGAACCGGCTGAACGGGATCGACGCCGAATGGCTCGAGCCGGCTCAGGTCGCCGAGCTCTGCCCGATCCTGAACGTCTCCGAGGACTTGCGCTACCCGGTGCTCGGCGCCACCTTCCAGGGTCGCGGCGGGATTGCGCGGCACGAGAACGTCGCCTGGGGCTACGCGCGCGCCGCCGACGCGCTCGGCGTCGACCTGATCCAGGGCTGCGAGGTGACTGGCTTCGACGGGACGACCTTGCAGACCTCGCTGGGGCCGATCGCGGCGGGCAGGGTCGGGATCTGCGCCGCCGGCCACTCGACGGTGCTCGCAGCGGCGGCCGGCTTCGACCTCCCGATCCAGTCCCATCCGCTCCAGGCGCTCGTCAGCGAGCTGTACGAGCCGGTGCTGGACACGGTCGTGATGTCGAACGCCGTCCACGTCTACGTCAGCCAGGCCCACAAGGGCGAGCTCGTGATGGGCGCCGGCGTCGATCCCTTCGTCTCCTACGCGCAGCGCGGCTCCTTCCACGTGATCGAGCGCCAGCTCGCCGCCGCGGTCGAGCTCTTCCCCGTCTTCGCAGAGGCGCGCGTGCTCCGCACCTGGGCGGGGATCGTGGACGTCTCCCCCGACGCGTCGCCGATCATCGGGCCGACGCCCGTCGAGGACGTCTACGTGAACTGCGGCTGGGGCACCGGCGGCTTCAAGGCGACCCCCGGCGCGGGCTGGGCGTTCGCGTGGACGCTCGCCCACGGCGAACCGCACGAGCTGAACGCTCCCTTCTCCCTCGACCGCTTCACGACCGGCGCGCTGATCGACGAGCACGGCGCCGCCGCGGTGGCCCATTGAGACCGGCACCGTGATCCTGATCCCCTGCCCCTGGTGCGGCGAGCGCGACGAGACCGAGTTCTCGTACGGCGGCCAGGCGGGCGTCCCCTACCCGGCCGACCCGGCCGCGCTCTCCGACGAGGAGTGGGCGCACTTTCTCTTCTTCCGCGCGAACCCGCGCGGCGCCCTCCGCGAGCGCTGGGTGCACGCGCACGGCTGCCGGCGCTGGTTCGAGCTGACCCGCGACACGCTCACGCACACGATCGAGCGCGGATGAGGTTCACCTTCGCGGGGACGGAGTACGAGGGGCGCGAGGGCGAGACGCTCGCGGCCGCGCTCGTTCGGCACGGCGTTCTCGGCGGCTTCCGCTCCCTCTACCGCGGCCGGGAGCGCGGGGTCTACACGGCGGGCGAGGAGGAGCCGAACGCGCTCGTCCAGGTCGGCGCGCAGCCGATGCTCCGGGCAACGCTCGTGCCGGTCGTGGACGGGCTCGCCGCCGAGCCGCTCGCGGGCAAGGGGCGCCTCGTCCCCGGCGGAGAGCGCGAGCGCTACGAGACGCTCCACGCCCACTGCGACGTCCTCGTCGTCGGCGCAGGGCGCTCGGGCACCACTGCCGCGGAGGCCGCGTCGGGGCGGGTGCTGCACCTGGACGGCAGTCGAGGCACCTGGGTCGTCGGCCTCTACGACGACAACTACGCGATCGCGGTCGAGCACGGCCGCCGGGTCTGGCGGATCCGGGCGAAGAGGATCGTGCTCGCGACCGGGGCGATCGAGCGGCCGGAGCTCTTCCCCGACAACGACCGGCCGGGGATCATGCTCGCGAACGCCTGGGAGCGGTACGGCCGCCCGGCGGGCGCGACCCCGGTCTCGGGCGGCTGGAGCCCGCGTGTCCACCTCTGGAGCCAGGCCCGCGGCCGACTGCGCTGGGACGACCGGATCGGCGCTCCCGTCCCCGACGGCGAGGTGCCCGGGATCGAGTGCGTCGGCACGCTCACCGGCGCCGGGCTGCCCGACGCGCCCCCGTTCGCGCTCCCGGAGGGCGACGAGGACGCGGTCTTCGTCGACCTCGAGCGCGATTCCACCCTCGCCGACGTCCGCCGCGCGATCGGCGCCGGCCTCCGCTCGGTCGAGCACGTCAAGCGCTACACGACGATCGGCACCGGCTCCGAGCAGGGGAAGCTCGCGAACGTGAACGCGATCCGGGTCGCCGCCGAGCTGCTCGGCGTCCATCCCGGCGAGCTGGGCACGACGACCTTCCGCCCGCCCTACCTCCCCGTCCCCTTCGCGGTGCTCGCGGGCGAGGAGCGCGGTGAGCTCTTCGATCCGGTGCGGACGACGCCGATCCACCCCGCGCACGTCGAGGCGGGCGCCGTCTTCGAGGACGTCGGCCAGTGGAAGCGGCCGCGCTACTACCCCGCCCTGGAAGAGGACATGGACGCGGCCGTCCGGCGCGAGTGCGCGGCGGCGCGCGAGGCGGTGGCGAAGATGGACGCCTCCACGCTCGGGAAGATCGACGTCCAGGGCCCGGACGCGGTCGAGTTCCTGAACCGGATCTACACGAACGCGTTCGACTCGCTCGCGGTCGGGATGTGCCGGTACGCGGTCATGTGCAAGCCGGACGGGATGGTCTTCGACGACGGGGTCGTGATGCGCGTCGGCGAGCAGCGGTTCGTCTGCACGACGACCACCGGGAATGCCGCCGCCGTGCTCGACTGGATGGAGGAGTGGCTCCAGACCGAATGGCCGGAGCTGCGGGTCTGGCTCGCCTCCGTGACCGAGCAGTGGGCAACGGTCGCGGTCGTCGGGCCGGGGTCGCGCGACCTCCTGGCCGGGCTGACGGAGATCCCGCTCGACGCCGAGAGCTTCCCCTTCATGGCGATCCGCGAGGGCGAGGTCGCGGGGATCCCCGCGCGCGTCTGCCGCGTCAGCTTCTCGGGCGAGCTCGCGTTCGAGGTGAACGTGGACGGCCGGCGGGGCCTCGAGCTCTGGCGCGCGCTCGACGCAGTGCCGTACGGGACGGAGACGATGCACGTGCTCCGGGCCGAGAAGGGCTATCCGATCATCGGCCAGGAGACGGACGGGACGGTGACGCCGCACGACCTCGGGATGGCGTGGATCGTCTCAAAGGTGAAGCCCGACTTCATCGGCAAGCGGTCGTTCGCGCGGGTGGACACGCTCCGGGAGGACCGCAAGCAGCTCGTCGGGCTCCTACCGGCCGAACGGGTCCCCGAGGGAACGCAGCTCGTCGCGGCACCCGGTTCGACGGCGATGCTCGGGCACGTGACGTCGAGCTACGAGAGCGTCGCGCTGGGAAGGCCGTTCGCGCTCGCGCTCGTGAAGGGCGGCCGCGAGCGGATCGGCGAGACGGTGTTGGCGAACGGGGTCGCGGCCGAGATCGTCGGCTCGGTGCTCTACGACGAGGAGGGAGCGCGCCGTGACGGTCGTCCTGCGTGAGCTCCCGATCGAGTCGATGGTGCTCGTGCGCGGCGAGCCGCCGATGCCTCCGAACACGGTGGCCGGAAACGAGATCTGGCTCGGCCCGGACGAGTGGCTCGTCCTCGGCGAGCGCGAGGAGGACTACCCGGACGCGCTGGCTGCGGTCGACGTCTCCGCGAACCGCGTCGGCTTCGAGCTGTCGGGCGAGGGTGCCGCGGACGTGCTGGCGCGAGGCTGCGCGCTCGACCTGCACCCGTCGGTGTTCCCGGTGGGCAGCTGCGCGCAGACGCTGCTGGCCCGGACGCCGGTGATCCTGCTCGCTCCAGGGGATCACGCTTTCCGGCTGCTCGTCCGCGCCTCATTCGCCGGCCACATCCGCGCCTGGCTCGAGCGCGCGATCGCGAGCGAACCAACAGCACCAGGTAGCCGCTGACGCGGAGGGCGCCGACAGGTGCCCCCGCTATCGTCGGGTGGGGCGCCGCCCGGCCGGATCCACCGGCCCCGGGGCCACGCGCCTTTCGCCCATGACTCGCACCATTCGCCTCAGACCCTGGCAGAAGGCCGCCCTC
>JBBQHQ010000094.1:0-10087 GCA_038324115.1 Gaiellales bacterium | reverse complement strand
CAGGCGCGTCCGGGTCGATCATCGGATGGAGCAGCTGGTCGAGCTGGCCGGGATCGATCCGGGCAACGGCCTCCTCGCGTGAGATGAGCCCCTCGGCGGCCATCTCGACCGCAACGCGGAGCGCCGCGGTCGCGGTGCGCTTGCCCGTGCGGGTCTGCAACAGGTAGAGCCGGCCCTCCTCCACGGTGAACTCGATGTCCTGAAGGTCGCGGTAGTGCGCCTCGAGCCGGTCGAGGACGGAGCGGCGACCCTCCTCGTCGGCAGCGAGGATCATCTCGCGCATCAACTCCAGCCGCTCGGCCTCGGCGAACATGTGCTCGGTCCGGCAGAGCCCGATCCCCTCGGCCCCGAACTCGCGGGCGCGGGCGGCGTCGGCCGGGTTGTCGGCGTTCGTTCGCACCTTCAAGGTGCGAAACGCGTCCGCCCATTCGAGGATCGCCGAGAAGTTGTCGTTGATCTGCGGGGGGACGAGCGGGACCGACCCGACGATCACCTCGCCGGTGCCGCCGTTGATCGTGATCGTGTCGCCCTCGTGCAACTCGTGGCCGGGCAGGCGCACCGTCTTCGTCGCCACGTCGACATGCAGCGCCTCGCAGCCGGTGACGCAGGGCGTGCCCATCCCGCGGGCGACGACGGCCGCATGCGAAGTAAGACCACCGTGCGCGGTCAGGATCCCCTTCGCCGCGAGCATCCCGTGGAAGTCGTCGGGCGTCGTCTCCCAGCGGACGAGGATCACGTCCTCCCCGGCCTTGCCGCGCTCCTCGGCCGTGTCGGCGTCGAAGACGATCGTGCCCGAGGCGGCGCCGGGCGAGGCGTTCAGGCCCTTCGCGACCACCTCGACATCGGCGGCGGGATCGATCATCGGGTGCAGGAGCTGGTCGAGCTGCGCGGGGTCGATCCGGGCGACGGCCTCCTCCTTCGAGATCAGGCCCTCCCGCTCCATCTCGACCGCCGAGCGCAGCGCGGCGGCGGCCGTCCGCTTCGCCGTGCGCGTCTGGAGCAGGTAGAGCGTCCCGTCCTCCACCGTGAACTCGATGTCCTGCATGTCCCGGTAGTGCTCCTCGAGCCGGGCGATCGTGGAGAGCAGCTGCTCGTACGCCTCGGGGAGGAGCTCGCCCATCCGCTCGATCGGCTCGGGCGTCCGGATCCCCGCGACGACGTCCTCGCCCTGGGCGTTCTGGAGGAACTCGCCGTACAGCTTGTTCTCGCCGGTCGAGGGGTCGCGGGTGAAGCAGACCCCGGTGCCGGAGCCGTCGCCCTTGTTCCCGAAGACCATCTGGACGACGTTGACGGCGGTGCCGATGTCGTCCGGGATCTCGTAGGTGCGCCGGTAGACCTGGGCGCGCGGCGAGTTCCACGAGTCGAAGACGGCGCGCACGGCCCGCTCGAGCTGGCCGCGGGCGTCCTGGGGGAACGGCCCGCCGGTCTCCTCCGCGTAGATCCGCTTGTACGTCTCGATCAGCTCGTGCAGATCGTCCTCGCCGAGCTCGACGTCCTGCTTGACGCCGCGCGCCGCCTTCAGGTCGGTGAGCGCCTGCTCGAACCGATGCCCGTCGACGCCCTCGACGACTTCGCCGTACATCTGGATCAGCCGGCGGTAGGAGTCGAACGCGAACCGCGGGTTGCCGGTCGTCTTCGCCTGGCCTTCGACCGCCTCGTCGTTGAGGCCGAGGTTGAGGATCGTGTCCATCATTCCGGGCATCGAGACGGCCGCACCCGAGCGGACGGAGACAAGCAGCGGGTCGTCGTGGTCGCCGAAGCGCTTTCCCGCCTTCTCCTCGAGCCCGGCGATGTGCTCCGCGATCTCCTCCTCGAGGCCATCAGGGATCTCGTTGCCGGCGGCCATGTAGGCGCGGCAGGCGTCGGTGCTGATCGTGAAGCCGGCGGGCACGGGCACGCCGAGCGCCGTCATCTCGGCGAGGCCGATGCCCTTTCCGCCCAGCAGCTCGCGGCCACCGGTGGTCTCCTCGTCGAAGCCATAGACAAAACGCATCCGGCGCTGATCCTGCCACAAGCCCGCACTGCGATACTCGGTGACGTGTCAGCGGGGGAGCCGAGACGCTTCGCGATCGTCGCGAGCGCGAGCGCGAGCGGCAAGACGACGCTCGGCCGCGAGCTCGCACGCCGGCTCGAGGTGCCGTTCGTCGAGCTCGACGCGCTCGTGCATGGTCCCGGCTGGACGCAGACATCCGACGACGAGCTCCGTACGCGTGTCGAGCCGGTGCTCGCCGGGGACGGCTGGGTCGTGGACGGCGTCTACCGCAGCAAGCTCGGCGACCTGGTGCTGCGAAGCGCCGACCTCGTGGTCTGGCTCGACCTCCCGCTCCACGTCTGGCTGCCGCGGCTCGTGCGGCGGACGACCCGGCGGCTCGTCAGCCGCGAGGAGCTCTGGAACGGGAACCGGGAGTCGTTGCGGAACGTGCTCGTGGGGCGCGACGCCCTCTTCCCGTACGCGCTCCACAGCCACTTCCAGCGGCGGCGCCTCTACCCCGTCGAGCTCGCGCCCTATCCCGTCGTCCGGCTCCGCTCCCCGAAGGAGGTGGATGCGTGGCTCGCGACGTTCGGCTGAGCAGCGCCGACCGCGTGCTCTTCCCGGGCGAGGGGATCACCAAGGGCGACCTCTTCGACTACTACGGCCGGATCGCGCCCGTGCTCGTCCCCCACCTCCGCGACCGGCCCTTCACGATGAAGCGCTGGCGCGAGGGGATCGAGGGCGGGTCGTTCTTCCAGAAGCAGGCGCCGAAGGGGATCCCCGACTGGCTCCCGACCCGCACGTTCACGACGCACCCGAGGGAAGGCGGCTCGCGCGAGGTCGACTTTCCGCTCGTCAACTCCCGTGAGGCGCTGCTCTGGATGGTGCAGATGCACTGCGTCGACATGAACGCCTGGTACTCGCGCGTCGACCGGCCCGACCGGCCGGACTTCGTCCTCTTCGACCTCGACCCACCGGACGGCGACTTCCCGCTCTGCGTGAGCGCGGCCCTGCTCGTCCGGGAGGAGCTCGAACGCCTCGGCCTGCGCTCCCACGCGAAGACGAGCGGCTCGGAGGGGATCCACGTGCTCGTCCCGATCACCCGGCGCTACGGCTTCGACCGGACGCACGCCTTCGCCGAGGAGGTCTCGAAGCGGCTTGCGGAGGCGCACCCCGGCGTGATCACGACCGAGTGGCTGAAGCGCAAGCGCGACGGCGTCCTCCTTGACTACCACCAGAACGGGGCCGGCAAGACGATCGCCTCCGCCTACTCCGTTCGACCAAAGCCGGGCGCGCCGGTCTCGACGCCGCTCGAGTGGGACGAGTTGACGCCGAGGCTCGACCCGGGCGCGTTCACGATGGAGGCGGTGCTCACACGGGTGGAGAAGCGCGGCGATCTCTTCGAGCCCGTGCTCCGCGGCGGGCAGAGCCTCCCGCGCTAGAGCAGCTCGGCGATCCGCGCCGCCGCCCTCGCGGCGCCGTCGGTCGCGACGGGCCGATAGTCGGTCTCGCGCCCGATCTCCTCCGCGATCGCGGCGGCGATCTCCTCCGGGCCGTCGGCCGCGAAGTCCAGCCGCCGCCCCGCGCCGTAGCGGCGGAGCCGGTGGTGGACGTGGAAGTTCTGCTCGAAGTGGTGGGCGAGCGGGAAGTAGAGGAACGGCCGGCCGTTCGCGGTCAGCTCCATCGTCGTCGTCAGCCCGCCCTGGACGACGGCGAGGTCGCAGACGGCGAGGTGGCGGTAGAGGTCGGGGACGAACGCCCGTAACTCGAGCCCGGGATGGGTCGGGAGGCTCGCGGGATCGATCCGCGGCCCCGCGACCACGATCATCCGCAGGTTGGGCACCCGGCTCCCCGCCTCCGGGAAGGAGTCGATCACGCGCCGGAGCAGGTCGCCGCCGACGCCGGAGCCGCCGACGGTGACGATGCACACCTGCTCGTCGGGCCGGTAGCCGAGCTCGGCGCGCAGCTCCTCCCGTCCGGGCAGCTCGCCGGGATCGAAGCCCGTGATGTAGCCGGTGAAGTCGTAGTGGTCGACCGTCCAGTCCCGGATCTCGGGCAGGCCGGGGCCGAAGCGCTCGGGGACGATGTCGTCTGGCTCGCCGACGAAGAGCGCCAGGTCGCGGATCCAGGGATACCGGGCGATGTGCTCGATCATCTCGGCGTTGTAGTCCGCCGTTAGGAACGCCTCGTGCTCGCCGCCGTCCGGCATCGGCAGCCAGCCGACGAAGTCGGTCAGCCAGGCGTAGGGCGCCGTCTTCAGCTCCGGGTTTTCGTGCAGGTAGTAGTCGAGCTCCCAGGCCTCGTCCCCGATCCAGAGGTCGTACGGCTCCTCGCGGACGACGTCGCGGAAGACCATGAAGTTCGCGAGCAGGATCTCGTCCATCCTCCGGATCGCCTGGAAGCAGTGAAGGTCGTGCCCTGCCGACTCGCTCTGGATGTGCCGCGACTCGTTCGCGAGCTGCGCGCTCGCCGGGTGGATCCGCTCGCCCCGTTCCTCCAGGGCGGCCGTGACCGGGTGCTGGGCGAGCCAGTCGATCTCGAGCTCGGGTCGGAGCTTCCGGAGCTCCTCGGCGATCGCCGCGTCGCGGCGCGCGTGCCCGAGGCCGATCGGCGACGAGACGTAGAGGGCCCGGGGTGGCCGGACCTTCCCGCGCATCCAGCGGCGCGGTGGCCGCGGCGGCAGCAGGAACTCCTCGAGCAGCGCGTTCACCTGGACGGGGTCGCGCGCCTGCGGAAGGTGGCCGGCCCCCTCGAGCGTGACGAGCGGGGAGCGGAGGGCGGCTGCGAGGGCCGCGCCGCGCGAAGGCCCGGTGATCGCATCGTCGCTGCCCTGGATGACGAGGGTCGGGCAGCGGAGCCGGTCGCAGATCTCCAGCACCTCGTCCCGCGCCGGAGCACGTGACCCGGCGTCCGTCAGCATCGTCTCGGGGTCGGTGTCCAGCGCCCACCCGACCGAGTCCTCGTGCTGCTTCGTGGAGTGCGGCTCGGCGAAGCAGCGCGAAAAGAAAAACTCGACGAATCCCGGCCAATCCCGCAGCCAGTAGTGCCGGTTGGCCTTCGCCCAACCTTCGTCGGAGTCCAGCTCCTCTTCGAACGAGTGGATCGTCCGCTCCGGAAGCGGCTCGCCGAGCGGCACCGACGGCGCGATGAAGGCGATGCGCTCGACCCGCTCGGGGTGGCCGTCCGCGAGCAGGAGCGCACGACAGGCGCCGCGCGAGAGCGCCACCACTGCCGCCCGCTCGACCCCGAGCGCATCGAGGACGGCGACGGCATCCTCGGCGATCTCGGCCTCGTCGTACGCGCGCGGGTCCGCCGGCCGGTCGGAACGGCCGTTCCCGCGCCCATCGAAGGTGACGACCCGCGCGTGCCGGGCAAACGAGGCGATCTGCAGCTTCCACACCCTCGAGTGGACGATCGTCCACGTCGGCAGGAAGAGGATCGTCCGCTCGCCCTCACCGTAAACCTCGTAGAAGACGCGGACGCCGTCCCGCTCGACGAAGCCCTCCTCGTCGGGGTAGAGCGCGCGGGACTGTTCGGCCGGCCTAGCCTTCTGCGCGAGCGCCATCACCCAACCACCCTTCCAGCCACTCGAGCAGCTCCGCGTGCCCGTCCGAGACCCCGGAGGCCCGGTCGAGCATCACGCCCTCGTTGAAGGTCGCGACGAGCGTGACGAGCACCTTGGCCGGGATCGGGATCGAGTGCTCGAGCTGCGCCTGCTCGAAGGCCTCCAGCAGCACCGCCCGCCACTCGGCGAACACCCGGGCGACCCGCTCCCGGAGCTCGGGGCGGTTCCAGCCGAGTGCCTGCAGCTCGAGCCAGACCTTCTGATACGCGACGTCCTCCTCGACGAGGTACCGCATCGCGACCCGCCACTTCTCCACGAAGGGCAGGTCGGCGGCGTAGAGCTCGCGCTGGCGCTCCGTCAGTCGCTCCGTGAAGCGCTCGAGCACGCGCACGAGCAGGTTCTCCATCGAGCCGAAGTAGTAGTGGACGAGGCCGTGGTTGGCACCCGCCTCCTCGGCGAGGCGGCGAGTGGTGATCCCGGCGTAGCCGACCTCGACGAGCAGACGCTCCGCCGCGTCGAGGAACGCCTCCTCGGCCGCCGCGCGCGCAGTCCGGACGGCACTCATCTGCGGACGTAGAGGGTGTTGACGATCTTCCACCCCTCCCCGGTCTGAGCGAGGTGGAGGTACTCGTGGTAGACGGCGGAGCGCACGACGGCGGTCGCGATCGGCTCATGGACGTCGATGACCTCGACCTCGATCTCGCCGGGATCGCCGACGTCGAGCCCCATGCCCGCAGCCGTGCCCTCGATCATCTGGGCGGCGGTCGCCTCGTTCAGCCCCACGGCGTCGTCCGCGAGCCGGCGCTTCGCGAGGCCGGGATGGAGCGCCCGCTCCATCCGCTCGGCGTCGGCGCTGAACCAGCCCTCGAAGTAGTCCAGCGCCACCTCGACGATCGCCTGCTCGTGTGCCTGCTGCTGCACCGCCTGAGCCTCCACCGTTCCTCCCTTAGTCAGCTGTCCTATCCATTTGACTAAATATTGAGGGCTGTGTCAAGCCTTGCGGGCCCGGGAGCGCCATTCGGCCAGCCACGCCGCGGCGCGCAGACCGAGCCAGATCGGGGTCAGGAGCACGTAGAAGACGAAATCGGCGGCGGCGAGGATCGTCCACCAGAGCGCCCAGCGCCACTTCGGGATGGGCGGCTTGCTCATGTGGGCGTGCCGGTCTCCTGGCGGCGCCGGTCGACGAGCCGGACGACGCGATGCGCGGTCTCCTCGATCGAGAGACCGGTGACGTCGATCACCGGGCAGCCGAGACGCCGGTGGAGCGCCGCGGCCTCGTCCAGCTCCTCGTAGATCTCGACGAGCTCCGCGTACTGGCGGTTGGAGCCGCCGCCCATCGACTTGACCCGGAGCCCGCGGATCTCGGACAGCCGCTCGGCGTCGATCGTCAGCCCCACGACCTTGGTGGGGTCGACGTCGTGCAGCTCCGGCGGCGGCGCGATCCCCTTGACGATCGGGACGTTCGCGGCCTTGTAGCCGAGAAAGCCGAGGTAGATCGAGAGCGGCGTCTTCGAGGTGCGGGAGACGCCGACGAGGACGAGATCCGCCTCCTCGAGCCCGCTGCCCACGCCGTCGTCGAACTTGACCGCGAACTCGATCGCCTCCATCCGCTTGAAGTAGAGGGAGTTGAGCGGCGGCCGCGCGCCGGGCTTCATCTTCGCCGCCATCCCCGAGACCTTGGCGATCGACTCGATCGGATGGCCGAGGATGTCGCAGTAGTGGATCTTCGAGCTGCGGCAGAGGGAGCGCATCGACTCGCGCAGCTCCCGGTCGACGAGCGTGTAGACCATCACCGCCGGCCGACCCCTGGCGCGGTTGATCGCAAGCTGGAGGTCGTCGATCGTCTCCACCCGCGGATGGCGGATCTCCTCGAAGGGCTGGTCGGGGAACTGCGCCTCGAGCGCCTGCACGAGGCGCGTCGCCGTCTCGCCCGTCGAGTCGGAGAGGATGTGGAGCTCGACGATCTCGCGGGCGGGGTTCACCGCGCTGAGGCTACCGCCGCGAGCCGTGCCCCGGTGAGGCGGACGAGATCGTCCGGGACGAGCTCGATCTCCAGGCCCCTCCGCCCCGCGCTGACCAGGATCGTCTCGTGGAGGACGGCGGTCTCGTCGACGACCGTGGGCAGCCGCTTCCGTTGGCCGAGCGGGCTGATCCCGCCGAGCACATAGCCGGTCGCCCGCTCGGCGGCGACCGGGTCGGCGAGGGCGGCGCGCTTCCCCAGCGAGCGCAGGTCGAGCTGGTCCGCGACCGGGAGCACGGCGACCGAGAGGGCGCCGTCTTGCGCGACGACGAGCGTCTTGAAGACCCGGTCGGGATCGACGCCGAGCCGCTCGGCGGCCTCGAGCCCGTACGAGGGCGCCTTCGGGTCGTGCTCGTAGGAGTGGAGCGTGAAGGCGATTCCGGCACGCTCCGCTGCGACGACCGCGGGCGTCATCCGGGTAGCCTCTCTCGTCTCGTGGCCGACACCGTCACCATGGACAAGATCGTCTCACTCTCGCGCCGGCGCGGGTTCGTGTTCCCGTCGTCCGAGATCTACGGCGGCCTCGGCTCCTCCTACGACTACGGCCACTACGGCGTCCTGCTCAAGGACAACGTCAAGCAGCGCTGGCTCTCGGCGATGATCCAGGAGCGCGACGACATCCTCGCGCTCGACTCCTCGATTATCCTCCACCCTCAGGTCTGGGAGGCGTCCGGCCACGTCGGCGGCTTCAGCGACCCGCTCGTCGACTGCCGCACCTGCAAGCAACGCTTCCGGGCCGACCACCTCGCAGACCCCACGCAGGAGCTGAGCTGCGGGAAGCGGCCGAGCAAGCGGCCAGGCGAGACCTCCGACTGCGACCTGACCGAGGCGCGCCAGTTCAACCTGATGTTCGAGACGCGCGTCGGCGCCGTCGAGGAGACCGGCACGCCGGTGTACCTCCGCCCCGAGACGGCGCAGGGGATCTTCATCAATTTCAAGAACGTCGCCCAGATCGCCCGCCGGAAGCCGCCCTTCGGGATCGCGCAGATCGGGAAGTCGTTCCGGAACGAGATCACACCCGGGAACTTCATCTTCCGCACGCTCGAGTTCGAGCAGATGGAGATGGAGTTCTTCGTCCCGCCCGGCGAGGCGGAGGAGTGGTATCGCTACTGGCAGCAGGAGCGGCTCGACTGGCACAAGCGGTACGGCCTCCGCGACTCCCACCTCCGGCTCCGCCCCCACGACGCCGACGAGCTCTCCCACTACTCGGCCGCGACGAGCGACATCGAGTACCTCTTCCCGATCGGCTGGTCGGAGCTCGAGGGCGTCGCGAACCGCGGCGACTACGACCTGACCCAGCACACGAACGCGTCGGGGACGAAGCTCGAGTGGGTCGAGCAGGACGGCTCCCGCTACACGCCGCACGTGATCGAGCCGGCACTCGGGGTCAACCGCTCGATGCTCGCGTTCCTGATCGACGCCTACGACGAGGAGGTCGTCGCCGAGCGGGAGCGGACGGTGCTCCGCCTGCATCCGCAGCTCGCCCCGGTGAAGGCGGCGGTGCTCCCCCTGATCGGCAAGAACGAGGACATGGTCGGGAAGGCGCGGGCGCTCTTCGAGGAGCTGCGCGCGACCATGAGCGCCGAGTACGACGACAGCGGGGCGATCGGCCGGCGCTACCGGCGCCAGGACGAGATCGGGACGCCGTACGGGCTGACGATCGACGACCAGACGCTCGAGGATGACACCGTCACGATCCGCGACCGCGACTCGCTCGCCCAGGAGCGGATCCCGATCGGCGGGACCCGCGCGTTCGTGCAGGACCGGCTGGCGCAGCCCTGGCGCAGTCCCAAGACCGACTAGCGGGCGGGCCGTTCCACGAGCCGCTGGTTCGACCCGAAGCCGAAGCGTGCGTAGAGCTCGTGCGCGTCGGCGGTGTGCAGGATCCACCGCCGGCCCGCGAACGGCCCCTCTTCGACGGTGAAGCGGACGAGCTCGACGCCGAGGCCGTGGCCGCGGTGCGCGTCCAGCACATAGACGTCGGCGAGGTAGGTGAGCCGCGCGTCCGGGACGTCCACCGTCCGGCTGAATCCGACCTGCACGTCCTCGAGGTAGGCACCGACGACGCGGTCCGCCCGCTCGATCAGGCCGTCCATCGCCTCCCGCGTCCGCCCCGCCGCCCAGTAGGACTCCTCCGAGATGAACCGGTGCGCCGCCTCCCGGTCGATCCGGGCGGGATCGTCGTCGAGCTCGTAGGGCGGAACCGCACGGCGCATTCCGGCGAACGTACCCTGTGACGATGCTCTCGCGCCTCGGACTCCTGCTCGTCGTGGCGCTGCCCCTGCTCGCGGTCGATCTCGCCTACAAGGCCTTCGGGACGACGCCGGTGTGGGCCTACCACCCGCGCGGCGCCGCCTGGCTCGTCCTCTCCGCTGCCGTCGTCGCCGGTTGCCTCGCCCTCACGCGCGTCCCCTCCCGGGCCGTCGCGCTGACCGCGGCGCCGCGCGCAGCTGCCGCTGCGGGGAACGGGATCGCCGCGGTCGCGTGGTCGCAGGGGATCCCGAACCCGCTCGTCGTCGAGTCGGCGGCG
>JBBQHQ010000093.1:0-10406 GCA_038324115.1 Gaiellales bacterium | reverse complement strand
TCACCACCTCGTTGAGACCATCTTCGTACGACGATCGCGGAAAATTGCTGCCTCCGAACCTGGGGCGGCAGTTCTTTGGCGTCGTTCAATCCGGGGACGGATTCATTTTGACCGAGGCGGAGGCAGAGGATTTGCGTCAGCGACCTGAAGCGGACTACACGAGAATTGTGAAGCCCTTTCTCGTAGGCGATGACATCACGTCGAATCCATTTTTCGAGCCAAGCCGGTGGATCATCGACTTCGCCGAGCTGCGCCTTGAGCAAGCGATGAAGTGGCCCGCAGCGCTCGACATTGTCCGCGAGCGGGTCAAGCCATTGCGAGACAAGCACACGAAGCGGCGGGAGCGCGAGGAGTGGTGGAAGTTCTCGCGCTCCGTGCCTGCCCTCTTCGCTGCGGTGGAGCGCTCACCTCGGTTCATCGCCTGCCCGGCTACGGCAAAGCGCTTCTACATGATCTGGTGCAAAGGCGATTGGGTGCCGAGTAATGCGGTTTCGGTTTTTGCGCTGGACGACGATTTCGCCTTTGGGGTCCTCTCTTCCCACATACACACTCAGTGGGCGACCGATCAATCGACGAAGCTCGAGACGCGGCCCCGCTATACGAGTCAATCGTTTTCCAGCTTTCCCTGGCCGACCGGCAACCGAGACGCGATCGCCGACGTCGCGCGCCGCCTGATCGCTCGTCGCAGCGAGATCTGCCTCGCCGAGAACATCGGCCTGACCAAGCTCTACAACCAGGTCGACGACGGCGCCTGGCAGGACCTGAAGAAGCTGCACGTCGAGCTTGACGAGGCGGTCGCGGTCGCCTACGGCTGGCCGAAGTCGGTCGCGCACGACCCGGACGAGTCGAACCGGCGCCTCCTCGAGCTCAACCGCGCGATCGCCGCCGGCGAGGTCGAGTACGACCCGTTCGGGCGACGACCGCTGAACGGCGTGTAAACGTGGCTCGCGGGCTCCGGAGGAGCCCCTTCAGGGGTCTCTGCGCGTTCGGGATCTGCTTGGCAGATCCCGAACTTGCGCCGTTAGTGGAGCCAGCCGGGCTCGAACCGGCGACCTTCTGGCTGCCAGCCAGACGCTCTCCCAGCTGAGCTATGGCCCCTGGGAAGGGAGATTCTAGCCGCTCAGGCCGCCGGCAGGGTGAAGGAGACCCGGGCGCCGCCGCCTTCGGCGTTCTCGGCCCAGATCCGGCCCCCGTGCGCCTCGACGAGGCCCCGGGCGATTGCGAGCCCGAGGCCTGCGCCCCGCGCCGACCGGGCCGCATCGCCGCGCCAGAAGCGCTCGAACATCCGGCGCCGCGACTCCGCCGAGAGCCCCTCGCCGCTGTCCTCGACCGTGACCCGCACCTCGTCGTCGGCCTCCTCGACGAGCACCGCCACCGAGCCGTCGGACGGTGTATGCCGGAGCGCGTTCGTGAGCAGGTTGACGAGCACGCGCTCGACCTTCTCGGGCGCGCAGCGCGCCGTAACCGGGTCGCCGAGCCGCGCCTCGAGGGTGACGTGACGCGAGCGGGCCTCGGCCTCGACTCCGCGCAGGCACGAGCGGATGAGCCCGCCCAGCTCGGCCTCGCGGAGCTCCAGCGTCAGGGCCCCGCTGTCGATCCGGGCCAGCTCGAAGAGGTCATCCGTGAGCGAGGAGAGAGCGCGCACCTGGTCGCGCAGCGCGGGCAGGTACTCGTCCGGGTCGGCGAGCCCGTCCTCGACCGCCTCGAGCATCGCCTGCATGTTCGCGAGCGGTGTGCGCAGGTCGTGGCTCGCCCATGCCACCAGCTCCCGGCGTGCGTCGAAGAGGCGCTCGACGCTCCCGGCCATCTCGTTGAAGGAACCTGCGAGCGCCCGCAGCTCCGCCGGCCCATTCACCTCGGCGCGGGCGGAGAGGTCGCCCCCCTCGAGCTGCGCAGAGGTGTGCGCGAGCCGCGCCAGGGCCGACGAGACGGAGCCGGCGACGAGGAGCGCGGCCGCGATCGCAGCGCAGGCGGCGGCGGCCGCGACGACGAGCACGGAGAGGTCGTGCCCGGACTCGAACATCGCGAGCCCGGAGAGGACAACGGCGCCGAGCGGCAGCCCGACGGCCAGAAGCGCGAGTCCGGTCAGCTGCAGTCGCACGGTCGGCAGCCGCCGGAGGCCGAACGCGAGCGCGATCCCGACGAGGAGCGTGCCGGCGCCGACGAGGAGCGCGAAGCCGATCATCCGGCGAACCGGTAGCCGACGCCCCAGACCGTCTGGAGGAACCGGGGGTGGGAGGGGGTCTCCTCGATCTTCTCGCGCAGCCTCCGCACGTGGACGGTGACGGTGCCGGTGTCGACGGCGGACTCGAAGCCCCAGACCCGGCTCATCAGCTGGTCGCGGGAGAACACCTTGCGCGGATGGCTCGCGAGGAACCAGAGCAGGTCGAACTCCTTGGCGGTGAGCTTCAGCTCCTCGCCGTGGCGGCGCACCTCCCGGGTGCCGGCGTCGAGCACGAGCCCGTCGAAGGAGAGGCGAGCGCTCGTCTCGGCGACCGGCGTGGCGCGCCGGAGGACGGTGCGCACCCGGGCCGCCAGCTCCCGCGGCGAGAACGGCTTCGTCACGTAATCGTCGGCTCCGAGCTCGAGCCCGACGATCCGGTCGGCCTCCTCGCCGCGGGCGGTCAGGAGGATCACGGGCAGCTCCGAGCGCGAGCGGATCCAGCGACACAGCTCGAGCCCGTCAGTGCCAGGGAGCATCACGTCGAGCACGACGAGGTCGGGATCGTTGCGCTCGAGCAGCGTCCGGGCCTCGTCGCCGTCGTCCGCCTCGAGGGTCGTGTGACCGTCCCGCTCGAGGTATTTGACGACGACGTCGCGCACGATCGGCTCGTCGTCCACGATCAGGATCGTGGCCATCCGCTCATTGTGGCCACTTCCTTCTTACACAGGGCTGAAATCGCCCGCTGCCGCCGATGTGCGAGGGTAGAGGGGTGAATCGCCAGATCACGCTCTCGGCGCGGCCGGTCGGCTTCCCCAAGGAGAGCGACTTCGAGCTCGTCGAGAGCGCGCTCCCGGAGCCGGGCCCCGGCGAGGTGCTGGTCGAGGTGCACTGGCTCTCGGTCGACCCGTACATGCGCGGGCGGATGAGCGAGGCCCGGTCCTACGCGAAGCCGGTGCAGCTCGGCGAGGTGATGACGGGCCGCGGGGTCGGCAAGGTCGTCGCGAGCGGCGACCCGCGCTTCGCAGCGGGAGACATGGTCACCGGCGAGGTCGGCTGGCAGGAGCAGGCGCTCGTCCGCGCCGGAACGCTCCGTGCGATCGACACCGGCCTGGCGCCCCCGTCCACGTACCTGCACGTGCTCGGGACCACCGGTCTGACCGCCTGGTTCGGCCTCTTCGACGTGGGGCGGCCCAAGCCCGGCGATACGGTCGTCGTCTCGGGCGCCGCCGGCGCGGTGGGGCAGATCGTCGGCCAACTGGCGCGGATCGCCGGCTGCCGCACGGTCGGGATCGCGGGTGGGCCGGAGAAGGTCGCCGACCTGACCGGGCTGTACGGCTACGACGTCGGGATCGACTACAAGGCCGACGACGTCGGTGCGGCGCTCAAGGAGGCCTGCCCGAACGGGGTCGACGTCTACTTCGACAACGTCGGAGGCGCGATCACCGAGGCGGTGTTCCGGCGGCTGAGCGTGGGCTCTCGGACCGCGGTCTGCGGCCAGATCTCCCAGTACAACCTGACGGAGCCCGAGCTCGCCCCGCGCAGCCTCGGCTTCACGATCGTCTTCCGCTGCAGCATCCAGGGCTTTCTCGTCAGCGACTACGCGCACCGGTTCGGCGAGGCGCTCCCGCGCCTCGGCGCGCTGCTCGCCGAGGGGCGGCTGCAGCACACGGAGCACGTGACCGACGGGCTCGAGAACGCTCCCGCAGCCTTCATCGGGATGCTCCACGGCGAGAACCGCGGCAAGGCGCTCGTCAGGCTGGCGGGCTAGCGACCGGCACGCCGGCGTCGGCGAGCAGCTGCCGGAGCATCAGCGCGTTCGCAGGCGCCTGCGCCACGAGCCCCTTCTGCGGGTCGCCCGCGATCTCGTACGGGTCGAGCCCCTCGATCCCGCCGAAGCCGGGCATCTCCGACCGCCCGTTGTTGTTGAACATCGCGTAGACCGACTCGGCCTCGCCCGCGAGCTCGCGCAGCGGCTCCACCCACTCGCCGAGCTCCTTCCACGAGTAGAGGTGGTCGAAGCGGTCGGCGGCGCTGCCGGTCCGCTTGTTCCAGGTCGCCGCGTTGCGCCCGTGCAGGCGCAGGTACGCGGTCTTTGTCGTTGCCGCGACGACGGTCTGGACGAGGTTCTTCGCCTCCGTCCGTGGCGCGTCCACGATCACGTAGGTGAGGCCGCGCTCCTCGAGGAAGCGGAGCGTCTCGGCGCGGTGCTCTTCGTCCAGCCAGCTCCGATGGCGGAACTCGACGAGGAGCTCGTCGCCGGGGAGCTGCTCCTGGGCCCACTCGAGATACTCGAGCGACGCCGGCTTCTGGACGACGTAGGAGGGGAACTGGAGCAAGATCCCGCCGAGCTTCCCGGTCATCCGCAGGGGCTCGAGCGCGGCAGAGAAGCGGCGGAAGACCTCGGCGCGCAGCTCCCGGGGCGGCCGATCGACGCGGCCCCGCTCGTCCACGGGCATGGCGTCGCGCAGGTCCTCCGGCAGCGACTCGACCTTGACGGGGTGCCGGGTCATCAGGCCGAAGGCCTTGACGTGCATCGTGAACCCGGCCGGCGTTCGCTCGGCCCAGTTCCCGACCATCTGCGCGTCCGGGAGGCGGTAATACGTCGAGTTGACCTCGACCGTGTCGAAGCGGTCCGCGTAGTAGTGGAGCCGCTCCTCCGCCGACCGCACGCCCGGCGGGTACCAGACCTTGGTCAGGGTCTCGTCCGCCCAGGAGCAGGTGCCGAGGCGGACGGTCGCGGTCATGGCACGATCGTATGCCGGGCCGGCCCGGGGCCGCTTCGCAGCGGACCCCGGGGACGGCTCGGCGAGAGAGCTAGCGCGCGAGGATCGTGAACGTGCGCGTGATCTGGAGCCCGCCGCCGCTGAAGATGTTCGCGGTGACGTTCGCCGTGTACGTGTGGCCCTTGACCGGGCGGAACCGGGTCAGCTCGGCCTTCGCGGTCGTGTCGATCCCGAAGGGCGACGAGGGCTGCCCCTCCGCGACCAGGCGCTGCTTCTCGAAGACGTTGATGTTGAACCCGACGGGCTCGCCCCACTGCGACCCGGCCGCGTACTGGCGCAGCGGCACGGTCAGGACGGGGCCGATCCGTCCGGCCTTGACCGTCACGATCGGGTTGCGGATGTCTACCGCGTTCGCGACCGAGGTCCAGCGTCTGAGCGCCGGCTTCGCCGCACCGGTCTTCGTGATCAGGCCGCTCTGCCACTCGCTGGTGGCGTGGTCGCGGAAGACGAACCAGATGAACATCCCGACCCGCGGATCCTTCTTCGCGATCGTGACGGCCTGGTTCAGGTACGCCGCCTGCTGCGAGCGGGAGACACCGTTCCGCTCACCGTCGGCCTTCACCTCGTGGCCGTACTCGGTGATCCAGAGCTGGACGTTCTTGCGCTTGAACCACTTGTCCAGATCCTTCTCGAACCGCGGGTACGACTTCAAGGTCACGTTCGGATAGCGCACCTTCTGGGTCGGCTTCTGGCTGACCGGGAAGGGATACGGATGCTGAGCCCACGCGTCGAACTTGAGGCGCGGGTTCGCCGCAGCGACGAGCTGGGCGAAGCGGCCCGGCGAGTGCGTGTCCGTCTGGCCCTTGATCACCTTGTCGCGGCCGTGCGAGGAGGTCTCGCCGAGCCCGACGAGGGCGCGGAAGTTGCCCTTCTTGATCCCGGTGTAGGCGGCGGCGGCGAGCTTCGCGTAGAGCTTCGGCCCGACCGAGCGCCCCTTCTTGTCGAACTGGGGGGCCAGGAAGAGGTTCAGGTTCGACTCGTTCCAGACCGTGTAGAAGCGGACGAACGGGTAGCCCGGGTACCGGCCCGAGTAGCGCGACGAAAGTGCCCGCGCGAAGTTCGTCAGGTCGGACATCCGCGTGGGGAGGTAGTTCGGCGTCTTGCCGCGGTTCGCCCACTTCGGCGTCCCCCAGATCGTCAGCAGGACCTCCATGTCACGGGCCTGCGCGTTCCGGATCAGCTCGTCGAGGTCGTTGAGCTGGTACGCGGGGTCGAATGGGTTGGCAGCGTTCGCGGGCCGCGTGGGGGCGACGTTCGCCCAGGTCACGAGCGAGCGGACGATGTTCGCGTTGGCGGACTTGGCCTGGTCGAGCATCTCGAGCCGGCGCTCGTCCCACCGAAAACTTGGGTCGTCGTGGAAACCGACGTACATCCGCGGCGCGGCGGCGGCCACGGCGGGGACAAGCAGCAGCACGGAAGCCGCTGCGACGAAGAACTGGGCGAATCGTTTCACGGGCATCTCTCCTTTGGGCTGGACCACGGGACGGTAGCGCGGCCGCTGTGAGGGTCGTGTAAGGACGGGGAAGAGGGAGGTGGCTCAGGCGGCGCTGCGGAGCGCTTCGATCTCGCGGGAGACCGCGAGCCGCTCCAGCGCCTGGCCTTCGATCTGGCGGACGCGCTCCCGGGTCAGCCCCATCGTGCGGCCGATCGCCTCGAGCGACTGCGGCTCCTCGTTCGCGAGCCCGTAGCGGAGCCGGAGCACCTCTTGCTCCCGCGGTGGCAGGGTCTCGAGCGCCCGATGGAGGGTGTCCTCGGTCAGGCTGATCTCGACCTCCTCCTCGACGCCCCCCTGCGTCCCGCCGATCAGGTCGCCGATCGAGGCGTCGTTGTCGTCGCCGAGCGGCTTGTCGAGGCTCGTGACGGCGCGGGCGGCCTGCCGGACCTCGCGGAGGTGCTTGAGCGAGACCTTCGCGACCGTCGCGATCTCGTCGTCGGTCCCGGGGCGGCCGAGCTTTGCCTGCAGCTCGCGCTCTGCGCGGCCGATGCGGGTCTCGCGCTCGGCGATGTGCACCGGGATCCGGATCGTGCGCGACTTGTTCGCGACGCCGCGCTGCACCGCCTGGCGGATCCACCACGTCGCGTACGTCGAGAACTTGAAGCCACGGCGCCAGTCGAACTTCTCGGCCGCGCGGATCAGGCCGATCACGCCCTCCTGGATCAGGTCGAGCAGCGAAAGGCCATGGCCCTGGTACTTCTTCGCGATCGAGACGACGAGTCGCAGGTTGGAGTTGACCATCCGGTCCTTCGCCTGCAGATCGCCCTGCTCGATCTTCTTCGCGAGCTCGACCTCCTCCGCCGCGGTCAGGAGCGGATAGCGGCCGGCCTCGTTGAGGAAGAGCTGGAGCGAGTCGGTGGTCGCGGTGGCGAGATCGCCGTTGACGTAGGTGGGATCTTCCGTCTTCTCGACGCGCCCGCAGTCGTCGGAGAGCGTGATGTGCCGCTCCTCGACCTCCTGGTAGAGCGCCTCTAGCTCATCCTCGTCCAACTCCAGGTCCTGGACGGCGGCGCTGAACTCGGACAGGTTGAGGCACCCGGCCTCCTCGCCGGCTTCGAGGAGCGGCGCAAGCGTCTCTCTACTCATGCCCGCTTTGTGCCCCGGATCGCCGCGGATCTAACCCGCCGAGATCGGGATTCACCCTTCGCGTACACTGCGCGGGTGCTGTGGGAGCTCGTGTTCATGCTTGTGATCCTGAAGATCCCGGTGGTCTACCTCTGCGGGGTCGTGTGGTGGGCGATCCACGCCGAGCCGCATCCGCTCGAGGGTGCCGGGGCGCCGGCGTCGCTCGGTCAGCCCTCCGAGCCGGACTGCGACTGGCGGCGGCCGCCGCGCCGGCCCGCACCGCGAGGTGGGCGCTCCGTGGGCGCCAGGCGCGCCGCGCGGGCCCGCGCTCAGGCTAAGCTCGCGCCGTGAGCACCGTTCCCGCCCGCGACTCCTACGGCGCCCGTGAGGCGATCGCCGGCCTGCTCGCCACCCTGGCGATCGCCGCGGCCGCGCTCGGCGTCGCCTACCGGCCGGCCCGGATCATCCCGTTCGCGGTCATCCTTGCGTTCGTCGCAGCACGGATGACGAACCGCCACCACCGGCTCGCCGGGGTCGCCGTCGCCGTGGTGGCCGTCGCCTGGGTCCTCGGGATGACGATCGCCGTGCTGACGAAGAACCCGATCTTCTAGGAGGCCCTCCTGCTTCAATGGGGGCGTGACGCCTGACGTCGATGGCCTGAACGCCGGCTACGCGAGCTCGCTCCTCGAGGAGTACCTGGAGAACCCCGACGCGGTTCCGGCGGAATGGCGCGCGCTCTTCGAGGGCGGCGACTCGAGCCTCGTGGCGGCGCTGCCCGGCCTCCAGCGGCTGCTCGACGCGCGGGCCGGCACCGACGGGGCCAACGACGGGAACCGCAACGGCGCCTCGGCACCGGTCGCCGACCCCGCCCCCGTCGTCGCGGCTGAGATGCCCGCGCCGGTCGTCGACGAGACGCTGCTCGGCGGCGTTGCGGCGGCGATGGCGCTCGTCAAGGCGCACCGGATGCACGGCCACCTCGCCGCGCGGCTCGACCCTCTCGGCTCCGAGCCGATGGGCGACCCCGCGCTCGACGAGCACCGCCTGATCCCCTCCCTGACCCCCGAGCTGCAGGCGCGGATCCCGAGCTCGGTCCTGCGCGTCCACGTCGGCGGGCCGACGCTGCTGGAGGCGTTGCCCGCGCTCCGCGAGGTCTACTGCGGGACGATCGCCTACGAGATCGAGCACATCTCCGACCACGCCGAGCGTGTCTGGCTCCGGCAGGCGATCGAGTCGGGCCGCTACCGCCGGCCGCTCCCGCCCGGCGAGCGGAAGCAGCTGCTCGCCCGCCTCGCGCAGGCCGAGGGCTTCGAGCAGTACCTGCGCAAGAGCTTCCTCGGCCAGAAGCAGTTCTCGCTCGAGGGGCTGGACGTGATGATGCCGATGCTGGACGAGGCGATCGAGCAGGCGGCCGCCGCCGGCGCCCACGAGATCGTGGTCGGGATGGCCCACCGCGGCCGGCTCAACGTCCTCGCCCACACCACCGGGCACCCCTACATCTCGATCCTGCGCGAGTTCGAGGGCGAGCGGACGATCGACGCGATCGTCGCCGACGACGAGGGCGGCACCGGCGACGTCAAGTACCACCTGCCGGCGACCGGCACGCGCGCGACCGAGAACGGCGAGGTGACGATCACGCTGGCGCCGAACCCGAGCCACCTCGAGGCGGTCGATCCCGTGATCGAGGGCTGGGTGCGCGCCGAGCAGACCGACCGCTCGGGCGGCGCCGGGATCCACGACACCTCCGTGGCGCTGCCGATCCTGATCCACGGTGACGCCTCCTTCGCCGGCCAGGGAGTCGTGGCCGAGACGCTCAACCTCTCGAACCTGGACGGCTACACGACCGGGGGGACGCTCCACATCATCTCGAACAACCAGGTCGGCTTCACGACCGACCCGAACGAGGGGCGCTCGACCCGCTACTCGAGCGACCTCGCCAAGGGCTTCGACATCCCGATCATCCACGTGAACGCCGACGACCCGGAGGCCGCGATCTCGGCGGTCCGGCTCGCTCTCGCCTACCGGCAGGAGTTCGGCCACGACGTCGTGATCGACCTCGTCGGCTACCGGCGCCTCGGCCATCAGGAGACGGACGAGGCGGCCTACACGCAGCCACTGATGGCGGCGCGGATCGCCGGGCATCCGACCGCCCGGGAGCAGTACTCCGCCCAGCTCGTCGAGGAGGGTGTGCTCACCGAGGACGAGGCGGACGCGGTCTTCGCGCGCACCCAGGCGGAGCTGCGGGCCGCGCACGAGGAGCTGAAGGAGTCCTTCCTCCAGCCGCGCTCGCCGAAGGAGGGCCGGATCCCGCCCGACACCGGCGGGGCGGTCGTCACCGCAGTCCCCGAGGAGCTGCTGCGCGACCTGAACGAGCAGCTGCTGGAGGTGCCGGACGGGTTCGAGGTGCACCCGAAGCTCGTGAAGCAACTCGAGCGGCGGCGCATCGCCCTCGACGAGGGCGGGATCGACTGGGGCCACGCCGAGGCGCTCGCGCTCGGCAGCCTGCTCGTGGAGGGGATCCCGATCCGGCTCTCCGGCCAGGACACCGAGCGCGGCACCTTCGCGCACCGGCACGCCGTCCTCCATGATCCGAACACGGGTGAGCTGCACGTCCCGCTCCAGCACCTGCCCGACGCCGGCGCCTCGTTCGAGATCTACAACTCGCCGCTCTCCGAGTACGCCTGCCTGGGCTTCGAGTACGGCTACTCGGTCGCCGCCCCCGATTCGCTCGTGCTCTGGGAGGCGCAGTTCGGCGACTTCGTCAACGGCGCCCAGATCGTGATCGACCAGTTCCTCGTCGCCGGGCTCTCGAAGTGGCACCAGACCTCACGACTCTCCCTGCTGCTCCCGCACGGCTACGAGGGGAACGGCCCGGAGCACTCCTCCGCAAAGCTGGAGCGTT
>JBBQHQ010000092.1:0-10472 GCA_038324115.1 Gaiellales bacterium | reverse complement strand
ACGTCGCGCGCCTCGCGGATCGGCTTGCCGCCGTCGAGGCTCTCGAGCACGGCGAGCTCGCGGGAGCGCTCCGCGATCAGCCGGGCGATCCGGAAGAGGTACTTGGCGCGCTCGGCGGGGGCGAGCGACGACCAGCCGTCGTTGAACGCTCCGCGGGCGGCCTCAACCGCCGCGTCCACGTCCTCCGGCCCGGCCTGGGCGACGTCGGCGAGGTGCTCCTCGGTCGCGGGCGACGCCGTCGGGAACCACTCTCCCGAGCGCGGGTCGACGAGCTCGCCGCCGATGAAGAGTCCGTAGCGCTCCTGGAGCATGACGATGTCCCGGGCCTCCGGCGCGGGCGCGTACTCCCACTCGGTCAGGGCCGGAGTCGTCGGCTTGTGCTTCTCGACGGCCATCTAGTCCTTGGTGAAGTAGTCGGAGGACTGGTACAGACCGGTCTTCTGCGTGCGGATCTGCATCAGCACGTCGTTCAGGAGCGAGGAGGCGCCGAAGCGGAAGAGGTCGGGCGTCAGCCACGCGAGCCCGAGCGTCTCGTGGAGGACGACGAGGTAGGCGACTGCCTGCTTCGCGGTGCGGATCCCGCCGGCGGGCTTCATCCCGACGACGCGGCCCGTTTCGTCGTGGACGTCGCGGATCGCCTCGAGCATGCAGAGGGTGACGGGGAGGGTCGCGGCCGGGCTGATCTTGCCGGTCGAGGTCTTGATGAAGTCGGCGCCGGCGGCCATCGCAAGCAGCGAGGCGCGGCGGACGTTGTCGTAGGTGCCGAGCTCGCCGGTCTCGAGGATCACCTTCAGGTGCGCCTCGCCGCAGGCCTCCTTGATCTTGACGATCTCGTCGTAGACCTTCGCGTAGCGACCGGAGAGGAAGGCGCCGCGGTCGATCACCATGTCGACCTCGTCCGCACCCCATTCCACGACCTCGCGGACCTCGGCGAGCTTGACGTCGAGGGGGACGTGGCCGGAGGGGAAGCCGGTGGCAACGGAGGCGACGCGGACGCTGGTGCCTCGGAGGCGCGCGACGGCGGTCGGGACGAGGTTCGGGTAGACGCAGACCGCCGCGACGGACGGCACCGAGGTATCGACCGGGTCGGGCCGGACGGCCTTCGCGCAGAGCGCTGCGACCTTGCCCGGCGTGTCGGCGCCCTCGAGCGTCGTCAGGTCCATCATCCGGACCGCGAGCTCGAACGCCTGGAGCTTCGATTCCTTCTTGATCGAGCGCTTGGCGAGAGTCGCGGCGCGCTCCTCGAGCGCAACCGCGTCGATCGAGCCGATCCGGGGGAGCCGGGGCTCGAGCGGCAGCTCGAATCCGCGCGGCAATGCGGGCGCCTGGGCCATGCGTCAAGTGTACGCGGGCTCCGCTCGTCCTCGCGGGCCGCGTCCGAAAGGGAGGCGAAGGAGCGGGGACTGTCCCCGAATGTGGAGGAAGTGCAACTCTTTGTCCACAGCTCCTCTCGCGGGGCGAGGCGTGGAAAGCGGCCGGACGGGAACGACGGCGGACGATGAAGTGGCGGAGAGGCACCGGCGCAGGCCAGGTCGAGGACATGCGGGGCCGCGGCGGCGGCGGCCTTGGGCTCCCGATGGGCAAGGCGGGCGGCGGCGGCCTCGGACTGCTCGTGCTCGTCGCGATCTACCTCCTCACCGGCGGCCTACCGGGCGGCGGCGGCTCGAGCGGACTCCCGATCGACCTACCCGCGATGACGTCCCCGGCCACCGGAACCGGGAAGGAGCCGCCGTCGGGCGACGACCAGGCGCAGTTCGTCAAGTTCGTGGTCGCCGACGTCCAGGCCGCCTGGGAGCGGATCTTCCGCGAGGCCGGCCAGGCCTACGAGCCGACGACGCTCCGCCTCTTTTCGAGCGGGATCCAGACCGGCTGCGGCGCCGCCTCCTCGTCCGTCGGTCCGTTCTACTGCCCCGCCGACAGACACGTCTACATCGACCTCACCTTCTTCCGCGAGCTCGCCACGCGCTTCGAGGCAGGCGGCGACTTCGCCCAGGCCTACGTGATCGCCCACGAGTTCGGCCACCACGTCCAGAACCTGCTCGGCGTCAGCGCCGACGTGAACCGCCAGTCGCAGGAGGATCCGCAGAGCGCGAACGAGCTCTCCGTCCGGGTCGAGCTCCAGGCCGACTGCCTCGCAGGCGTGTGGGGCCATGCCGCCCAGCAGGAAGGCCTGCTCGAGCCCGGCGACGTCGAGGAGGGACTGACCGCCGCGGCCGCCGTGGGCGACGACCGGCTGCAGAAGCAGGCTGGGCGAGAGGTCAACCAGGAGAGCTGGACGCACGGCTCCTCCGAGCAGCGGATGTCCTGGTTCCGGAAGGGCTTCGCCGACGGCGACCCCTCCGCCTGCGACACCTTCGCGGGCTAGATCCCCGCCCTAAAGACCCAGCCGGTCGAGCTGGGCCGGGTCGCGGCGCCACTTCGGCCGCACCTTGACCACCAGCTCGAGGAAGATCTTGTGGCCGAGGAGCTTCTCGATCTCGGGCCGGGCCCGCGTCCCGATCTCCCGGATCATCGCGCCCTTCTTGCCGACGAGGATCTGCTTCTGCGACTCCGTCTCGACGAGGACGAACGCCCGGAGCACCTTCCCCTCCAGCTCGTCGATCTCGACGGAGATCGAGTGCGGCACCTCGTCGCGCGTGAGCTGGAGCGCCTTCTCACGGATCAGCTCCGTCACCCGCTCGTCGTCGCGCTGGTCGGTGACCGACTCGCGGGGGAAGTACGGCTGCCCCTCGGGGAGCAGGTGGACGAGGTCGGTGCGGAGCTCGTCGATCCCGTCCTTGGTCACGGCGCTGACCGGGTGGAGCGCGTGGAAGTCGCCCAGCGCTGCGCCCGCCTTCATCGCCGTGACGATGTGGCCGGTGGTCAGGTTGTCGACCTTGTTGACGGCGACGATCACCGGCTTGCCCGTCCCGTAGACCCGCCTGGCGATGAAGCGGTCGCCGCCGCCCACGCGGTCGCGCGCCGAGAGGACGAAGAGGATCGCGTCGATGTCGGCGAAGGACGCGTCAACGGTCTTCTGCATCCGCTCGGTCAGCTTGTCCATCGGCTTCTGGAAGCCGGGCAGGTCGGCGAGCACGAGTTGGTAGTCCTCCCCGTTCGCGACCCCGTAGATCCGGTTCCGGGTCGTGTTCGGGACCTGCGAGGTGATCGCGACCTTGTCGCCTACGAGGGCGTTGACGAGCGTGGACTTGCCCACGTTGGGCCGGCCCGCGACGGCGATGAAGCCGGACTTCACGCGTCCGGGAAGGCCCAGGTGTCCGGAAGCAGCTCGTCCGCGCGGTAGGTCGCGATCGACCCGTCGGCCCGCCGGAAGCTCACCTCCGGGATCCGGAATTCGTGTAGCCACTGGCGGCAGCCGCCGCAGGGGGAGGCGTTGATCCCGATCGCCGCGAGGTCGCCAGGCCGGTAGCCCGCGGCAACCGCGGCGACGACGGCGCTCTTCTCGGCGCAGACCCCGAGCGGGTAGGCCGCGTTCTCGACGTTGACGCCCTCGAACTCCCGACCGTCGTTCGTCCGCAGGACCGCGCCGACGTGGTAGTTGGAGTACGGCGCGTACGCCCGCGCCGCGACCGCCTCGGCCTTCTCGACGAGCTCGCTCATCCGGCCAACTGGAAGATCACGAGGGTCACGAGCCCGCCGAGGACGCCCCCGTAGAGGACCTCGACGGAGGAATGGACACCGGACTCGACCCTGGTCTGCGCCACGAGGAGAGCCATGATGAACGCAAGCGACGAGACCAGGAACCGGTGGGCGCTGTCCTCGAGGATCAGCGTCACCGCCATCCAACCCGCGAAGGCGACCGCCGAGTGGCCTGACGGGAGCCCGCCGCGCAGCGGGGTGCCGCTCCCCGTGAACGCCTTGGTCGCGATCACGAGGATCGTGGTCAGGAAGAGCGCGATCAGCGTCACCTCGGCGGGCGCGTTCGAGAGCCGGTCGAGCAGGTTCGAACTCCGGTCCGCGACCTGCCCGGAGAAGACGAGGTAGCCGACCGCGACCGCGACGGCTGTGGCGATCAGGACGGCGCCGGCGGCGATGTCCTTCGCCAGCTTCGCCATCGGGTCGAACGACGTCGTCGCGACGTCGATCGCGGCCTCGAGCGCCGTGTTCACCATCTCGGTGATCAGGACGAAGGCGACCGCGAGCAGGAGCGCGATCAGCTCCAGCTTCGTCACGCCCGAGATCAGCGCCGCGACGAAGACGAGGACGGCGACCGCGAAGTGGATCCGCATGTTCCGCTGCGTCCGGAGGACGTGGATGATCCCCTGGAAGGCGTAGTTGAAGCTCTCGACGATCGAGGGGGCGCGGCGCGGGGTGCTCATCGGAGCGCCTGCTCCCGGGCCTCCATTGCGGCGCCGTGGTCGTAGCCGAGCAGGTGGAGGATCCCGTGCACGAGCGGCTCGCGCCAGGCCTCGCCCACGACCTGTGGGCAGAGGACGAGGTCGCCGAGCGCGCGGGGCAGCTCCTCCGGCAGCTCCTCGCGCCCGTCCAGCGGAAACGAGAGGACGTCCGTGGCCTCGTCGATCCCGAGATGCTGCGCCTTCAGGGAGCGGATCTCGTCCGGCCCGACGAAGCTGAGCCCGAGCTCCCCGTCCTCGACGCCCTCGGCCGCGAGGGCCTGACGGGCGAGCTCCACGGCGGCGGCCTCGTCCACCTCCACCCCGCTCCGGTTCTCGACCTCGACGGCGACGGTCATCGTGTGCGCTCGGTCCCGGTCTCCTCCGCGTGGTGCTTGTAGGCCTCGACGATCCGCTGCACGAGCTTGTGGCGGACGACGTCCTCGTGCCCGAACTCGACGAAGCCGATCCCGTCGATCGAGCCGAGGATCTGGCGCACCTGGATCAGGCCCGACGCCTGTTCCCGGGGGAGGTCGATCTGGGTCACGTCACCGGTGATCACGACCCTGGAGCCGAAGCCGAGCCGCGTCAGGAACATCTGCATCTGCTCCGGGCTCGTGTTCTGGGCCTCGTCGAGGATGATGAACGAGTCGTTCAGCGTCCGGCCGCGCATGAAGGCGAGCGGTGCCACCTCGATCGTCCCGCGCTCCATGAACGCGGTCAGCTTCTCCGGGTCGAGCATGTCGTAGAGCGCGTCGAAGAGCGGGCGCAGGTAGGGGTCGATCTTGGCGAGCATGTCGCCCGGGAGGAAGCCGAGCCGCTCACCGGCCTCGACGGCGGGGCGCGTCAGGATGATCCTCCCGACCTGCCGGTCGGAGAGCGCGGCGACTGCGAGCGCCATCGCGAGGTAGGTCTTCCCGGTACCGGCGGGGCCGATTCCGAAGGTGACGGTGCTGTTGCGGATCGAATCGACGTAGCGCTTCTGGGTCACGGTCTTCGGCGAGATCCGCTTGCCGCGGTGGCGCCAGACCACGTCGTCCATCGCCTCGCGGATGTCCTCGGCCTGGTCGAGCGCCGAGACGACGGCGCCGACCGTCTCCGGCCCGATCTCGTGCCCGCGCTCGACCAGCTCGACCAGCTCGACCACGACCGCGCGCGCGGCCGCGACCTGGTCGTCGGCGCCCTCGATCGTCAGTTGGTTGCCGCGGAGCCGGAGCGTGCAGTGGAGGCGCGCGCGGAGTGCGTCGAGGACACCGTCGCCCACGCCGGCGAGCTCGGCCGCGACCTCGTTCGGGACGGAGAGAACTTCCTGCATCGCGGCCCAGTGTAGGCGCGGCGCGGTGCGGACGCCCCCGCGCTAGGCCAGCTTCTCGCGCACGATCTGGCTGACCGCGGAGCCGTCGGCGCGGCCGGCGACCTGCGGCATCACGTCGGCCATCACGCGGCCGATCTCGCGCATGCTCGTGGCGCCGACCTCGGCGATCACGTTGTCCACGATCTCCTCGAGCTCGTCCTCGGAGAGCGGCTCGGGCATGAACTCCTCGAGCACGTCGAGCTCGGCCTCCTCTTTGTCGGCCTGCTCGTCGCGCCCGGCGTTTCGGAAGGCCTCCGCGGCCTCGACCCGCTTCTTCCGCTCCCGCTGGAGGACCTGGAGCTCCTCGTCCTCCGAGAGCGGCCGCTGCAGCTCCTTCTCGGCGCCCTGGAGGCTGGAGAGAATCAGCCGGAGCGTGTCGCGGCGCGCGTCGTCGCGCTGGCGCATCGCGTCCTCGAGCTGGGACTTGATCTCGACGATCAGGGTGTCGCTCATGCGGGCATCCCGCTGATTGTCCCACCCAGGACGTGCCAGTGCAGGTGGAACACGGTCTGGCCGCCTCCCGGGCCGACGTTGACGACGACCCGGTAGTCCTCGAGACCGGCGTCCGTGGCGACGTGCGCGACGAACTCGAGCATCCTTTTCGCCTCCTCCGGCGGGAACGCGGCAATGTCGCGGAACGTGTCGACGTGCCGCTCGGGCAAGACGAGCAGGTGTGTGTCGGCCTGCGGGGCGATGTCGCGGATCGCGACGAAGCCGTCGGCGGCGGCGACGTGGTCGCCCTCGCGGACGAGCCGGCAGAAGAGGCAGTCGTCAGGCAGCGCGGATCCCCTCCTCCGTGACGGTCGCGGCGCGGACGGTCTCGACCGTGCGCTCGAAGGCGTCATCGTCCTCGGCCGGAAAGCCGACGATCACGTCGGCCGTCAAAAAGTGGACGGAGTAGCTCGCCATCGAGCGGGAAAGCCTATCGGCGGACGTGGAGATCGGCGGCCCAGCCGCCTTCCGAGACCCGGCGCTCGCGCCGGTAGCCCTCGAGCTCGGGCTCGTCCGAGACGAGGTAGCCCGAGGTGATCGCCCGCCCGGAACGGAGCCGCGGCCCGAGCTCCTCGACCGCGGCACCGGCGATGTTCGCGAGCGCGAGCCCGCTCTCGGGCAGGTCGCCCGCGTGCAGGTCTGCGAGCGAGACGGTGACCCTGACCTCGTTCTCGAGAGCGTTCCGCTCGGTCGCCTCGACGGCCTGCGGGTCGAAGTCGAAGCCGTGGACGGGCTCGAAGCCGAGCTTCGCCGCCGCGATCGCGAGCACCCCGGAGCCGCAGCCCACGTCGAGCACGCTCGTCCGCTCCTCCTGCTCCAGGAGCTGGAGGCAGAGCTGCGTGGTCGGGTGGCCGCCGGTGCCGAAGGCGCGGCCCGGGTCGATCACGACCGCGAGCGCGTCCGCATCCGGGGTCTCCCAGGGCGGACCGATCCAGAGCGAGCCGACGCGGACCGGCTTGTGGAACTGGCGCCAGCGCTCCTCCCAGCCCTCCTCGACGTCGGTCGCAGCCGCGCCGCCGAACGCCTGCCAGATCCGCTCCTCGCCGGCGGCGTTGGTGTATGCGGCGAGCTCGACGCCCCCCGTCCCGTCAATCTCTTCGAAGCCGTCGGGAAAGAGCTCGATCATCACGGCGCGAGCCTGCTCGGCCCGTGCGTCCGGCACGGTGATGGAGACGCGGCGCAGGAGGCTCATCTAGCGGAGCGCGTTTCTGAGCTTCTCGAAGAAGCCCTCGTCGCGGCGATAGGTCTCCTCGGTGGAATGCCCCTCGAACTGCTCGAGAAGGTCGCGCTGCTCGTCGGTGAGCTTGCGCGGGACGTTCACGTTGACGAGGACGCGCTGGTCGCCGCGGCCGAAGCGCTGGAGGCCCGGCATGCCCTTGCCGCGGAGGACGCGCAGCTCGCCGGGCTGGGTGCCGGGCGCGAACTCGAGCTCCGCCTCGCCGTCGAGCGTCGGCACGCTCACGGTCGCGCCGAGGGCGGCCTGGACGATCGTCAGGTCGACGCTGGCGAGGATGTCGTCGCCGTCGCGCTCGAATCGCTCGTCCCGGGAGACGTGCACCTCGACGTAGAGGTCACCGGCGGGCGCCCCGTTCGTGCCGGCGTGCCCCTCGCCCCTGATCCGGATCTGCTGGCCGCTGTGGATGCCGGCGGGGATCTCGACGTCGAGAGACTTGACGCGCAGGTTCCGACCCTGCCCCTGGCACTCCTCGCACGGCGTCTCGGCGACCCGGCCGCTTCCGGAGCAGGTCGGGCAGACGTGGGCGCGCACGAACTCGCCGAAGACGCTCCGCGAGACCTGCTGGACGCGGCCGGCGCCGGCGCAGGTGCCGCAGGTGATCGGCGTCGTTCCCGGCTCGGCGCCGTCCCCGGCGCAGCGCTCGCAGGTCTGCGCGACCTCGAGCTCGACGCGGCGGTTGACGCCGGTGTAGGCGTCGGAGAGGTCGATCTGGACTGCGGCGCCGAGGTCGGCCCCGCGGCTCGCCCCGGCACGGCCGGCGCGCCCCATCAGATCCTCGCCGAAGAAGGCCGAGAAGATGTCGCCGAGGTTGCCGAAGTCCGTGTGGCCGGGCGAGAAGCCGCTCCGCTTCAGCCCGGCGTGGCCGTACTGGTCGTAGAGCCGCCGCTGCTCCGCGTTCGAGAGCACCTCGTAGGCCTCGGCGACCGCGCGGAAACGCTCCTGGGCGTCCGGCTCCTGGGAGACGTCGGGGTGCAGCTCACGCGCGAGCCTGCGGAACGCCTTCTTGATCTCTGCGTCGCTCGCGCCGCGCGCGACCCCGAGCAGCTCGTAGTAATCCCGTTCGGCGGTGGCCATCGGGTCAGCCTAGCTGGGGGGTCAGCTCTCCTCGTACGCCGTCTCGACGAGCCGCGAGAGCTCGGCGGAAGCCGCCCGGACGGTGCTGACCGCCTTCGCGTAGTCCATCCGGATCGGGCCGAGCAGGCCGACGGTGCCGAGGGTGCGATTGGCGAGCCCGTAGGTCGCGCCGACGAGCGAGACGCTCTGGAGGCCGGGATGGTCGAGCCCGATCCGGACGTACGGCCGGCGGGCATCGAACGAGTCGGTCATCAGCTCCAGCACGGCCGCGCGCTGCTCGAGCACGGAGAGGAGCCGGCGGCACGCCTCGAGCTCCTCCGGGCGGACGTCGTCGAGAAGCGAGGCGGCGCCGCCGACGTAGAAGGCCTGCGTGGTCGGGGCGGCGAGCTCCACGAACGCGGGCCGGAGCGCGTCGAGGAACGCCTGCTCACGGGGCGAGAGGCCCTCGTCCTCGATCCGGCGGCGGAGCATGTGGGTGCCGAGCTGGACGCCGTCGAGCCGCTCGTTCAGGTACTCGTTCGCCCAGGCGGCGAGACCCGCGTCGACGGGTGAGGGGAACTCGAAGAGCCGCTTCGCGACGCCGCCGGTCGAGGTGATCGTCACGACCATAACCATTGCCGGCTGGAGCAGGAGCACCTCGATGTGGCGGACGCTCGCCGTCTCGATCCTCGGCGCCGAGACGAGCGCCAGCAGCCGCGTCACCTGCGAGAGCATCTCCGTCGTCGACTGGAGCGCGCCCTCGATCTCGCTCCGCATCGTGGTCAGGTCGAGCGGGAAGCGGGAGGGACGGACGTCGGGCCGGGCCAGCACCTCGTCGGCGTAGAAGCGGTAGCCGGAGTCGGTCGGGACGCGGCCCGCCGAGGTGTGCGGATGGGTGAGGAATCCGAGCGTCTCCAGCTCGGCGAGCTCGTTCCGCACGGTCGAGGGCGAGACGGGGAGCTTCGACCGCTCGACGAGCGCCTTCGAGCCGACCGGCTCCCCGGTCGCGATGAACTCCTCGACAACGCGCCGAAGGATGTCGCGTTTCCGCTCGGAGAGCTCGTGCATGTCCGGACGAACTCTAGCCAGCGGCCCGGCGGGAAGCACTCAGGCGAGCAGCTCGGCCGTGACCCCACCGCCGAGGAAGCGGCCGCGCGGGGTGAGCGCGAGGCGGGAGCCGCCGTCGAGCCGCTCGGCGAGCCCGAGCCGCTCCAGGCGCTCGAGCGCGACCGGATCGAGCGCCTGCTCGAGACCGGCGGTCGCGAGTGGCTCGTCCAGCCGGAGCCCGAGCAGGAGGCGCTCGCTCGCCTTCGTCGCGGGGTCCAGCTCCTCGTGCTCGCGGGCGGGCGCCTCGCCGCGGCCGAGGGAGGCGAGGTAGCGCGGCAGGCTCGGCGCGTTCCGCCAGCGGCGGCTGCCGACCGTCGAAACGGCGCCGACGCCGACGCCGAGGTAGTCGCGCGCCTGCCAGTAGCCGAGGTTGTGCCGGGAGCGGAGGTCGCGGCCGGAGTCGGCGCGGCAGAAGTTCGCGGTCTCGTACCAGCGGTAGCCGGCGCCGGTCAGCGTCTCGACGACCAGCTCGAAGTAGCGCTCCATCGCTTCCGCCTGGCGCTCGAGCTCGGCGCCGTGGGCGTGGGTGAAACGTGTCCCGGGCTTCGCCTCCAGCTCGTAGGCGGAGAGATGCTCCGGCTCGAGCGCGAGCGCCTCGGCGAGGTCGGCGCGGAGGTCGTCCTCGCTCTGGCCGGGGATCCCGTAGATCAGGTCGAGCGAGAGGTTGTCGAAGCCGGCGGCGCGGAGGGTCGGGACGGCGGCCCGGACGGCCGCGGGGGTGGCGGCGCGCTCGAGGGTCGCGAGCAGGTGCGGCTGGAAACTCTGGGCGCCCAGCGAGACCCGGTCGACGCCGTGCTCGCGCACGAGCGCGGCCAACTCGGGGGTGATCGTCTCCGGGTTCGCCTCGACCGTCGTCTCGCCCGCGGCCGGGAGCGCAGCGAGCAGGCGCGCCAGC
>JBBQHQ010000091.1:0-10487 GCA_038324115.1 Gaiellales bacterium | reverse complement strand
TCGGGGTCGCTGACCTTGACGCGGTCGGCGGTGTCCACGGCGCCCTCCTCGAAGCCGGGACGGCCGAGGGCGAGGTTCTGGAGCGCGAGCCGCAGCGGCTCCGCGTAGGCGAACCGGCCCTCGAGCAGGTGCAGGCTCGTGAGTAGCGCGGCGAGCTCGTCGTCGGTCAGCTCGAGCTCGGGGAGGAAGTAGTTCTCGGAGCGGAGGGTGTAGAGCTCCTCGCCCGTGAACTCGTCCCGCTGGGAGTGGAGGGGGACGCCGAGCGCGATCAGCTCCGCGCGGTCGGAGTAGAAGCGGCGGGCAAACGCCTCGTCGGACATCTCCGAGTAGCCCTCGACGTTCCCTTTGACGTCGCGTGCCGTCAGCGGCCGGCGCTCCGCCATCAGGAATGCAACCAGCGAGAGCTGCCGGATCAGCTTGTCGGTGTCGTGCGACATCGTCAGGCGAGCCTAGCGGGTGGGGCCGGCCTGCGGAGTGCCCGTTCGGGGGGTGTCAGGCGGCGAGCGTCGAGCGCTCGAGATGCTGATGCGACGGGCAGTAGTCGCGCTCCGGCAGCGGCGTCCGCTGGCAGGGCTTTCCCTTGCGCGTCGTCGCTCGGCAGCGGGCGATCCCGCCGTCGAGGGCGCCGGACTCGAGCTGCTCCTCGATGAAGCCGACGGCCGCGCCGACGCCCTCCCGGACCGCCCAGGCGACCTGCGCCTGCGCCGTGATCGGGAAGTGGCGGCGGATGTCCTGGAAGAGGGCGCGGTCGGGCTTCGCGAAGTAGTGCGGGTCGGCCGCGAGCCGCTCCATCGTGCCCTCGCACTGCTCGAGGACGGCCCGGCGGGACTCGAGCTGCCTCTCCGCGTCCGAATAGGGATCGATCAGGTCTTTGATCGAGCGGTAGATCGCTCTCGAATACTGATACATGCAAGTCTGGAGGTGGAGGTGCTGTGCATCCATCTGGGCGGTCAGTGCTCCCTGTCAAATCCTATGTTCAGGCCGTTTGTGCGTGATCGGAGAACGATCCGAAGGTCAGTATACGGGGACCCCCTGCGTGTTACAAAGTCTTTTACGTAAGTTCTCCGATTTGAAAACGACGATTCGGCGTCCGCCGCTGAAATGCCCGCTTCTCGCGAGCGCAAACGTCACGGAACGATCGCGCGCTGGTACGCGTTCCCGAAGACGGCCCTGGCCTGGCGCAGGGAGCTGGCGGCGTCGGCGTCCGACTCGTAGACGCCCATGAAGACGACGTAGTAGCCGGGATGCAGGCTCGCGTAGCGCGATGAGTCGAGGATGCCGACGCGGCGGAGGCCCCGGTCGCGCGCCTCCTTTGCCCTGGCGGCCGCGGCGGCCCGGCCGTTCGTCTTCGGCAGCGAGATCAGCACGATCGTCCAGCCGCGCTTCCCGGACGGCCAGGTGATCGCCGCGGGCACGCGGGGCGTGGGCGGCGGCGGCGGCGCCGACGTGGTCGCAGCCGGCGCCGTCGTGGCGGGAGCCGTGGTCGGGGCGGCCGTCGTCGTCGGCTCGGGCGCCGTCAGGGTCTCGGCGGGTTCGGTCACGGTCAGGCTGCCGCCGGTCGCGGTCGAGACGGCCGCCGTCTCCTCGCCGCGGGAGGAGATCGCGATCGCGGCGCCGCCACCGAGGACGGCGATCACGAGCCCGAGCAGCGCGGGTAGGAGCCAGGGGCCGGCCCAGGGCCTGCGCGCCGCCACGGTCTCGGAGGCCTGCTCGAAGCGGCTCGGGACGACGTGCGGCAGCCGGAGTCCACAGTCGAGGCAGTACTCCTGGAGCGGCTCGACCGGAGCCGAGCAGCGGGGGCAAAGAAGCTGGGGCGTCGTCGGCTCGCTCACCCGGCGCTCCCGGAGAGGGCGGTGGTGGGGCGGCCGCAGCTGGCGCAGAAGCGCGAGCCCCAGAGCAGCGGGGAGCCGCAGTCGCAGCGGGCGCTCCGGGGAACGCCCGGCAGCGGGGCGCTGCGCCCGAGGAGCGCGTCGAGCTCGTGGATGCGCGCCTCGAGCCCGATCAACTCGGCGCAGCGCTCCAGCACGAGGTCCTCGCGGAAGCGGTCGCGGCGGTACATCTCGAGCGCGATCCCCCCGAGGTCGCGGAGCCTCTCCTCCCGCAGCCGAAGCAGGGCGCGCCGCTCACGGCGGAGCTCACTCGGAGGGGGCGCCGGGCGCCGGCGGGGTTGCTGAGGCGTCGCCTCGGCGGGGGCGTCTCCAGCGGAGACGGGTCGCTGCAGCAGCAGACGTCGGAGCAGCGGAAGATGCGCCACGGGCGGGGCGAGTCTACCAGTGCCCCCGGCGGGACTCGGGCGGGGCGCGGTTCGAAACCGTCAGAGCTCGAGGACGACGAGACGCTCCTCCGTCAGCTCGCGCACCGCCCACGCCGGGCCCTCTCGCGTGTTGCCCGAGTCCTTGACCCCGCCGTAGGGCATCTGGTCGGCGCGGAACGTGGGTGCCTCGTTGACGGTGATGCCGCCGAACTCGAGCCGCCTGGCGGCGTCGAGCGCCGTGCGGAGGTCGCGCGTGAAGATCCCGGCCTGGAGCCCGTAGCGCGTCCCGTTCGCGAGCTCGATCGCCTCGTCGAGCGTGTCATAGGCGTTGACGGTGCAGACGGGGCCGAAGACCTCCTCGCAGGAGACGTTCAGCTCCGGCCCGGCGCCGGCGAGCACGGTCGGGCGGATCAGCTCGCCCTCGAGATCGCCGCCCGCCAGCACCTCGGCGCCGGCGGCGCGCGCCTGCTCGATCCAGTCGAGGATCCGGTCGCGGGCGTCGCGGTCGATCACCGGCCCGACGTCGACCTCCTCGTCGGCCGGGTCTCCGACCTTCAGCGCTGCGACCTTGGGCAGGAACCGCTCCAGGAGCTCGTCCCGGACCGACCGGTGGACGTAGATGCGCTGGATCGAGATGCAGCTCTGGCCGGCGAAGGAGAAAGCGTTCGCAGCGAGCCTCGTCGCAGCTTCCTCCAGGTCGGCGTCCGCCTCGACGATCACCGGCGTCGCATTCCCGAGCTCGAGCGCGACATGCTTGCGAGGCGCTCGCTCGGCGAGCTTCCACCCGACGGCGCCCGAGCCGGTGAAGGTCAGGACGGCGACGCGCTCGTCTTCGACCAGGACGTCCCCGATCTCCGCCGAAGAGCCGGCGACGACGTTGAGCCAGCCGGGCGGCAGCCCCGCCTCGGTCGCGAGCTCCGCGAGCAGGAGTGCCGAGAGCGGCGTTTGCGACGCGGGCTTGAGCACGACCGCGCAGCCGGCTGCGAGCGCCGGGGCGATCTTGTGCGCGACGAGGTTGAGCGGGAAGTTGAAGGGCGAGATCGCGCCGACGACGCCGCGGGGAAGGCGGAGCGTGAACGCCAGCTTCCCGGCGCCGGCCTGGGAGCCGTCCATCGGCACCATCTCGCCGGCGAGCGTGCGGGCCTCGACGGCGGCCATCGTGTAGGTGGACATCGCCCGGGCTGCCTCGACCCGCGCGGCCTTGAGCGGCTTGCCGGCTTCGGCGGAGATCGTCTGCGCAACCTCCTCGTGGCGCCGCCCGAGGTAGCCGGCGACGCGGACGAGGATCTCCGCCCGCTTGTGGGCCGGCAGTGGGTCGCGCATCGCGGCCTCGGCTGCGTCGACGGCGCGCCGGGCCTCTGCGGCCCCGGCCTTCGGCACGCGCCCAACGATGTCGCCCGAGTACGGCGAGCGGATGTCCAGCCACTCGCCGGTCTCGATCCACTCGCCTCCGACGAGCAGCTTCCGCTCGATCACCGGACCGCCACCTTCGGCAGTTCGAGCTGAACCTCGCCGCACACTTCGGCCGCCAGGGTGTGGAAGGCGCGGGTGGCGGGAGAGCGATGCCGGTCGCGATGCCAGGCGAGGGCGATCCGGCGCTCGGGGATCGGCGGATCGATCTCGAGGACGCGCACGCGGTCGTCGTGCGGGTCGACGGTCAGGAGCGGGACGAGCGCAGCGCCGAAGCCGGCGCCCGCGAGGCCCTGGACCGTGCCGTTGTCGTCGGAGCGAAACGCGATCTCGACGTCGACCCCGCGCAGTGAGAGCTCGCTCTCGGCGAGCGAGGTGCCCCGGCACATGCGGTTCCCGATCAGCGCGAGCCCGTCCAGGTCGGCGATCCGGGCGCGCTCGTGGGAGGCGATCTCGTGATCGGCGGGGACGACGAGGACGTACGGGTCGCGCATCAGCTCCTCTGCTTCAAAGGGGCCCTCGGGGAGCGGGAGCATGGCAAAGGTGAGGTCGAGCTCGCCGCGCTCGACGAGCTTCAGCATCTCGTCCTCCGCGGTCGACTCGGTCAGCTGCAGCTCGATCCGGGGCCACGCCTCCAGGAACCGGCGCATCACCTCCGGGATCACCCTGGCGCCGATCGACTGGAAGATTCCGACCCGGAGGGCTCCGGCCTGCCCGCCGACGAGGGCGGCCATGTCGGCCTGCGCTGCCCGGAGGCGCGCGACGATCGCCTCCGCGTGGCGGAGCAGGAGGCTTCCGGCCTCGGTCAGCGAGACGGCGCGCGGGCCGCCCGGCCGGTCGAGCAGCCGTTCGCCCACGATCCGCTCCAGCGTCTGGATCTGCTGGCTGATCGCGGACTGCGTGTAGCCGAGCGACTCGGCTGCCCGGCCGAAGGAGCCGGCGCGGGCGACCGCCTCGAGGGCGGCGAGATGCCGGAGCTCGACGCCGAGCCAGGCGGGATTGGGTAAGCGATCAGGTTCCATGATCGAATTCAATCACAACACGACTTGCGCTAATAGACCCTGCACCGGCACGATTGTCGCATGGAGATCATCGTGATCGTCTTCCTCCTCGTGATCGGCCCGCTCGCCGTCCTCCGGGGCGCCGACTCGCGGATCGACGAGGTCGAGCGGGACCGGCGTTGGCGCGGCGTCGCCTGACCGCCGCGGCCTGACGCGGTAGCATCGCCGCCGTGGCTCCGGTGGCGAAGGTCGGCGTGGTGGGGCTCGGCGCGATGGGCGCCGGGATCGCGCAGCTCTGCGTCGAGGCCGGGATCGAGACCGTCGGCCGCGAGGTGACGGAGGAGCTCGGCGCGAAGGCCCACGAGCGCATCGGCCACTTCCTCACCCGCAAGGTCGAGAAGGGCACGCTGGAGCAGGCTGCGCGCGACGAGGCCGTCGCGAGGCTGACCACGACCACCGAGGTTGCCGACCTCGCGGACTGCGACCTCGTGATCGAGGCGATCGTCGAGGAGCTGGAGCCGAAGCGCGAGCTCTTCGCGGAGCTCGACCGGATCACACGCCCCGACGCCGTCCTTGCCACGAACACCTCGGCGCTGTCGGTGACGGAGATCGCGGCGGCGACCGGCCGGCCGGAGCGGGTGGTCGGGATGCACTTCTTCAACCCCGCCCCGCTGATGCCGCTGGTGGAGATCGTGCGGGCGGAGCTGACGGGGGACGAGGCCTTCGAGGCCGCCTACGAGCTCGGCGCCCGGATCGGCAAGACCCCGATTCGCTGCCACGACACGCCCGGCTTCGTCGTCAACCGCGTCCTGATCCCGCTCCTGAACGACTGCATCCGGGTCCTCGACGAGGCGCGGGTCACCCCCGAGGACCTCGACACCGGGATGAAGGGCGGCGCCGGCTGGCCGATGGGGCCTTGCGCCCTCGTCGACCTGGTCGGGATCGACGTCCACGTGCACGCCTCGGAGGCGCTGTTCGAGAAGACGCGCGAGCCGCGGATGGCGCCGCCGCCCCGTCTCGTCGCGATGCGGAATGCAGGCCTGCTCGGCCGGAAGTCCGGCCGCGGCTTCTATCGCTACGACGGCTGAGAACCGGGAGGCGCGAGGGCGCGCAGCGCCGGTGGCACCATCAGCGTCGTCAGGATCGACATCCCGACGATCACGGCGAAGAGCTCGTCGTCGATCACGCCCGCGACGCGGCCGATCCCGGCGACGATGATCCCCACCTCGCCTCGCGGCACCATTCCGGCGGCGACGAAGGCCGCCTCGCGCCCACCGAGCGAGCGCGCTCCGAGCCAGGCGCCGGCGAACTTCGTCGCGACGGCGAGCAGGGTCACCCCGCCGAGGAGCGCGAGCGTCCCGAGGTCGACGAAGGCGCCGAGGTCGACCTGGATCCCGATGAAGACGAAGAAGAAGGGTGGGAAGAAGGCGTAGAGCGGCGCCACCTCGTCCTCGATCGGGTGCTGGTCCTTCGTCTCGGCGACCATCATCCCCGCGAGGAAGGCGCCGATGATCGCGGCCAGGCCGATCTGGGCGGCGAAGGCGGCCAACCCGAGGGCGAGCAGCACCGCCGGGAGCAGCGGGGACTCCGAGAAGCGCGGGCGCTGGAGCAGCTGCGGCTGTCGCCGCAGCAGCCGGGTCCCACCGAGCCCGAAGAAGACGACGAAGCCGAGCGCGAGGGCGACGACGACCGCGATCTCTGTCACGGCGACCCCACCCTCTGCGGCAAGTCCGGCCGCGACCGCGAGCAGCACCATCGCCAGGATGTCGTCCACGACTGCTGCGCCCAGGATCACCCGGGCCGCGCGGCTCTCCAGGCCCCCGAGCCCGATCAGGACGGCCGAGGTGATCCCCACGCTCGTCGCCACGAGCGCGGCACCGATGAAGATGCTCGTCGCGGCGGACTCGCCGAGGCCCGCCCCCAGAGCGATCCCCCCTCCGAACGGGAGCACGAAGCCGAGCGCCCCGACGAGCGCGGCGGTTGCGCCGACCTCCGCCAGCTCCGAGGCCTTCGTCTCCAACCCCACCCAGAAGAGGAGGAAGACGACGCCGAGCTCGGCGAAGACCTCGAGCGTCTCGGTCGGCTCGACGAGCCCGAGCACCGACGAGCCGACGAGGACGCCGGCGAGGATCTCGCCCACGATCGCCGGCTGCCCGAGACGCTTGAAGAGCTCATCCCCGAGCTTCGCGGCGAGGAGGACGACGAACAGGTCGACGAGTGCGCCTGCGACAGCGCCGTCGGCGCCTGCGGCGACGATCACGACCCCGTGCGCCTCCGCAGCATCGCGAGCGAGAACTCGGCTCGCGGCAGCATTCCGACGAAGCGGTCATCGTCGCCGACGACGGGGAGCGCGCCCTCCTCGCAGTGGAGGAAGCGCTCGGCGGCGTGGGCCGTGCTCGTCTCGATCTCGAGCTCACGCGCCTTCCGCATGTGCTCGGTGACGCGCTCGTCCGCCGCCTCGAGGGCTCGCTCGGTCAGCGCGTCGTCCGGCAGGAACGAGGTGTGCTTCAGCTCGCCGAGGTAGGCGGGGAACAGGCCCTCGAGCAGGTCGATGTCGGTGAAGAGACCCTCGACGTGCCCCTCGGCGTCGAGCACGGCGATCGCCGGCAGGCCGCTGTCGCGGAGGGCCGTCGCAGCCTCGCGGAACGTCGCCGTGGCCGGGACGGACGCGGGCACGAGGGTGATATCGCGCAGCGTCACAACTGAAAGACAAGCAGGTACGCCGTCGCGATGAGGAGCGAAACGATCGTGACGGGGATCCCGACGGCCAGGAAGCGCACGAACGAGATGGGCTGGTGGGCCCGGTCGAGGACGCCCGCGGCGGCGACGTTCGCGGCCGCGGCGACGAGTGTCGCGTTGCCCCCGAAGCACGCTCCGAGGGCGAGCGCCCACCAGCGCACGTCGTCGAAGCTCTCGCCGGACGGGCTGAGCGTGTCCACGACGGGGATCATCGCGGCGGTGAACGGGATGTTGTCCACGAGCGCCGAGCCGCCCGCGGCGCCCCAGAGGATCACGAGCGTCTCGGCGACGCGGGAGCCGCCGGTGATGTCCGCGAGCCCCTCGGCGACGTGGTCGATCACCCCGCGCTCCTCGAGCCCGCCCACCATCACGAAGAGGCCGATGAAGAAAAAGAGGGTCGACCACTCGATTCGCTCCAGGGCCCGCTCGACGTCGTCCGCGGCGACGAGCAGCATCACGGTCGCGCCCGTCAGCGCGACCACGGCCGGCTCCAGGTGCAGGAGCGTGTGGAGGAAGAACGCGAGGATCGTGCCCAGGAGCACGGCGAGCGACCGCTTGACGTAGACGGCCTCGCGCATGTCCCTGGCCGGGTCGATCCGCGCGATCTCCGCCGCGCGCTCGGGTGGGACGCGCAGCTGTTTCCGGTAGGCGAACGCGAGGCCGGCGGTCACCGTCACGAGCGTCACGAGGCTGACCGGCGCCAGGTTGACGATGAAGTCGAGGAAGGAGAGCTCCTTGACCGCGGTCCCGATCATGATGTTCGGCGGGTCGCCGATCAGCGTCGCCGTGCCCCCGATGTTCGAGGAGACGACCTCGACGAGCACGAGCGGGATCGCGGAGACGCGGAGGAGGTCGGCGAGAAGGAGCGTGATCGGGACGATTAGGAGGATCGCGGTCAGGTTGTCGAGGAACGCCGAGAGGAGCCCCGTCACCCCGGCGAGCAGGAAGACGAGCCGGAGCGCGCTCCCGTTCGAGAGCTGCGCGACGCGGAGGGCCAGGTAGGTGAAGACGCCGGTCGGCTCGGTCAGCCCGACGATGATCATCATCCCGGCGAGGAGGCCGAGCGTGCTCCAGTCGACGGCGGCGATCGCGCCCTCCTCGTCGATCACGCCGAGGATCGCCATCAGCGCCGCGCCGGCGAGGGCGAGCTTGGTGCGGTGCACCCATTCGAGGGCGATCAGCGCCAGAACGACGACGAAGATGGCGATCGCGACGAGCTCCATGCCCCTATAGGATCATGCATTCCGCAGCCGGTGCGGCGGTTCGCAGAGCGCTTTTCAGCGAGCGCTGTGCGAGTCGATGGACATCGCCCTCCAACTCTTCCTCTTCGTCGGCGGCCTCGTCGTCGCGCTCCTCGCGAGCGACCGGGCGGTGGCGTACACGCGCGCGCTCGCCGCGGGGCTCGGGGCGCCGGCCTTCATCGTCGGGGTGGTGCTCGTCTCGCTCGGCACCGACCTGCCCGAGATGGCCAACTCCGTCGCCGCCCACCTGCAGGGCGAGGGCGACGTCAACGTCGGCGACTCCGTGGGCTCCGCGCTGACCCAGTACACGTTCGTGCTCGGGCTGTTCCCGCTCGTGACGGTGGTCGCGATCAACCGGCTTCAGGTTGGGCTCGTCAGCGTCCTGACGATGGCCGGGCTCGGGATGACCGCGCTGCTCGTGGCGGACGGCTGGCTCGGCCGCTGGGACGGGCTCGCACTCGTGCTGGCCTGGGCGGTTGCGACGTACGTCGTCGTCCGCGTGCTGCCGAGCCACGGCGTCGACGATCCGCCGGAGGTGCGCCACAAGCGTCGCTCGCTCCAGGCGGGGATCGTCCTGCTCGCGCTCGGGATTGTCGGCTTCGGCGCCACGGTCGCGGTGAAGGCGCTCGTCAAGATCGCCGAGATCGCGGGGGTGCCGGAGTTCGCGATCGCCTTCTTCGGCGCCTCGCTCGGCACGTCCGCGCCGGAGATCGCGGTCGACATCACCGCCCTGATGAAGGGGTCGCCCGGGATCGCGCTCGGGGACGCGCTGGGCAGCTCGATGATCGACGCCACCCTGTCGATCGGGATCGGGCCGCTCGTCGCGCCCGCCGAGGTGACGCCGCGGCTCGCGATCGCCGGGAGCGTCTACGCCCTCGCGGCGGTGGCGGTCGTCGGGATCGTGCTGGCGGTGCGCAGGCGGCACGACCGCTTCAGCGGGATCGTCCTAATGGGCCTGTACGCCCTCGCCTACGTCGTCCTGATCCGGGCCGCCTAGCCGTTTCGCGAGCCACGAGGCGCCGATCGTGTCGGTCAGCCCGTGCGCGAGGATCGAAGCGAGCACCGTGAACGACGCGATGTCGAAGACGAGCGAGCGCTGGATGTCGCTCGAGTTGAGCACGAGCAGCGCGAAGAGCATCGAGGCGACGCCCTTGGGCCCGAACCAGGCGATGAAGAGCTTCTGCGAGCGAGGGAGCGCGACGCCGAGGAAGGAGATGAGGACGGCGACGGGCCGCGCGACCGCGAGCGCGAACCCGATGAAGAGCAGCAGCTTGACCGTGCTGCCCTCCCAGCCGGTCGCCACGATCAGGGCGCCGAAGACCAGGAACGTGATCGCCTGGAAGGTCGCGCTGACGCTCTCGTTGAACTCCGAGAACGATGCGGGGATGTCGTGGCGGGCGACCGCGAGCGCGATCCCGGCCACGAAGACCGAGATCAGGCCGTTCCCGATCGTCACCTCGGCCAGCCCGAACGCCGCGAGCGCGATCCCGAGCGCGTAGACCCCTTCGTACTTGTGCATGATCCCGCCGCCCGGCAGCCGCACGATGGTGCGCCCGGCGACGAAGGCGATCACGACCCCGATCACCGCCCCGGCCGCAGCCTCGCCGAGCAGCTGCGCGGCCGCCTTCCCGGCGCCGCCCGAGTTGGTCGCGAGCACGAGGAAGAAGAGGACGAAGGGCAGGGCGAGGCCGTCGTTGAGGCCGGATTCGATGTTGAGCGTGTGCCGGACTGCGCCCGGGATCCGCTTCGCGGTCACGACCGCCGAGGTGACCACGGGGTCGGTGGGCGAGAGCACGGCCGCAAGCAGGAACACCTCGGGCCAGCTGAGCACGTCGAAGATCA
>JBBQHQ010000090.1:0-10504 GCA_038324115.1 Gaiellales bacterium | reverse complement strand
ACATCCGCAAAAGCGGATCTCCAGCGCGCACAGATCCCTGAAGGGGCCGCTCCGCGGCCCGACCAGCTCACGCCCCAGTCGTGCGCACCCGGAACCGGAAGGCCGCACCCGGTGTAGAAGAGGCATGAGACCCTGGGCACTGCTCGCAGCCGGCCTCGCCGCGCTGCTCGTCGCGGCTGGCAGCGCCGACGCGAAGGAGGGCGCGAGCGCGGAGCTGACCTCCCCGCTCGCGCTCGACGCGAAGCCCGGGAGCACCGTCCGGATCGCGTGGAAGGTCGAGGTGGGCACGGACGCCGGGCGCCGCCCCTGGAACGCGATCGGGATGTTCGTCCGCCTGCTCAGCCGCACCGGCGCCCCGGCGACGATCGGCTTCGCCGCGCCGACCGCGCACCCGGACGGCCTCTACACGGCGCGCGTGCGGGTCCCGCGCGGCGGGATCGGCGGGGTACGCGCGGGGCTGCGCGGGAGCACCGACCTGCCGCTCGAGATCCTGAACGACCCCTTCCGGTCGCCCAGTGGCGTGCGCTGCGACGCCGCGGCCGCGAGGGCGACGCTCGCTGCGTTCGTCCGGGCGTTCAACCGAGGGGACGCCCGCCGCGTCGACGCGCTGTTCTCGCGCGAGTATTTCGTCTGGTTCTCCTCCGGACGGGCCGGCCCACGTCTCCGCGAGGAGGCCAGCCGGCGCGAAACCGTGCCGGCCTACGTCCGCGCACGCCACCGCCGCAGTGACACGATCGTGCTCCGGACGGTGACCTTCAACGGCTATGACGCCAGCAGGATCCTCGGCCATTTCGGGCTCACGGGCACGCGTCGGGCGGCCGACGCGAACGGTGGCCGCACGTTCGCATTCGAGGGCAAAGGCGCGCTCGACTGCCACCGCCCCGGTCCGATCGCGGTCCTGAGCCTGGGCTGACGCCGTCCGGCCGAGGTCGTCTAGGCTCGGAGCCGTGAAGGTCGAGCCGCTCCACTACGGCGACCGCAAGGTCTACAGCGTCGCCGGCTTCAACCGGGGCGTCGCGGACTGGCTCCAGCGGCTGCCGACGCTGTGGATCGAGGGCGAGGTGACCGAGCTTCGCCGCCACGAGCGCTGGGCGAGCGTCTTCCTCACTCTCAAGGACCCGAGCGACGGCGCCTGCCTGCCCGCCTCGATGCCGCGCCGCTCCTTCGACGCGCTCGGGCTCGAGCTGACCGACGGGGAGCGCGTCCACGTCTACGGGCGGCCGGAGCTCTTCGCGCAGAAGGGCGAGTTCCGGCTCCGCGTCCTCTCGATCGAACGTTTCGGGCTCGGCGCCCACCTGGCCGCGATCGAGCGCCTGAAGCAGCAGCTCGCCGCCGACGGCCTCTTCGACGCCGCCCGCAAGCGGCCTCTCCCCCGTTTCCCCCGCCGGATCGGGCTCGTGACCGGGAACGACGCCGCGGCGAAGCAGGACGTCCTGACCACGATCACGGCGCGCTTCCCGGCCGCCCGGGTCGTCGTCGCCGAGACCCTCGTTCAGGGACCGCGCGCGGTCGCCGGGATCGTGGCCGCGCTCGAGGCGGTCTGCCGCGAGCCCGACGTCGACGTGGTCGTCCTCACCCGCGGCGGTGGCAGCTTCGACGACCTCCTCCCATTCAGCGACGAGCGCGTCGTCCGCGCCGTCGCCGCCTGCCCCGTCCCCGTCGTCTCCGCCGTCGGGCACGAGCAGGACACGCCCCTCTGCGATCTCGCCGCCGACGTCCGCGCCTCGACGCCGACGATGGCCGGGAAGCTCGTCGTCCCCGACCTCGCCGAGCTCCAGTGCGAGCTCGGCCGCGCGGGCCACGCGCTCGAGCGGTGCGTGCGGCGGACGCTCGAGCGCGACCGCGATCGGCTCCGCGCCACCCACACCGGGCTGGAGCGCGGCGCGAGGCGGGCGCTCGAGCGCGACGCGCAGCGGGTCACCCTGCTCCGCGAGCGGCTCGGTCGCGGCCCCGCCCTGCTCGTCGAGCGCCGCCGGGCCGGGATCGAGCGGGCCGGCGCCCGTCTCGCAGCGCTCTCGCCGCGGGCCACGCTGGAGCGCGGATACGCGATCGCCCGCGGCCCCGCCGGGATCCTCCGCTCGGCCGAGGGGCTGTCGCCGGGCGCCCTCGTCGAGGTGGAACTCTCCGCCGGCGCCTTCGACGCGCGGGTCGAGGAGGTGCGCCCGTGAGCGAGCCGGCACCCGAGCTCTCCTTCGAGGAGGCCCAGCGCGAGCTGGAGGGAATCGTCGAGCGCCTCGAGAAAGGCCAGGCCGGGCTGGACGAGGCGATCGCGCTCTGGGAGCGGGGCGAGGAGCTCCTGCGCTACTGCCTGGGGCGCCTCGACGCGGCCGAGGGGAAGATCGAGCAGCTCGCCCGCAGGGCGGAGGCGGCCACGCCCTTCTCGGACCCGTCCCCGGACGCATAGGATCCGGCCATGGCCCGTCCCGCACCGGACAGCATCGCCCGCGTCCCCCTCTTCTCCGACCTTGGTCGGCGGGAGCTGGAGCGGATCGCGGACTCGTTCAAGGAGCGCACGCTCGAGGCCGGCGAGACGCTGACCACCGAGGGCGCCGCGGGCGCCGGCTTCTTCGTGATCGGCGCCGGGACGGTCACTGTCACCGTCCAGGGCGAGGACCGCGGCACGCTGGGGCCCGGCGACTACTTCGGTGAGATCGCGCTGATCGACGAGGGCGCCCGGACCGCGACCGTGGTCGCCGAGTCGGACGTGACGCTCTACGGGATGACGTTCTGGGAGTTCCGGCCGATCGTCGAGTCGGACGCCAGGATCGCCTGGAAGCTGCTGCAGGCGCTGGCGCGGAAGCTCCGCGCAGCCGACCAGCGCTGAACGACTTAGTTGCTCTGAGCAACTAAGTCGCGTCCAAGCTCGACGAGGTCCGACCACGCCCGCGCGGGGTCGCCCGAGAGTGCGACCGTCTCGGCGCCCTCGACCGGCCCGAGCACGCGCCCGCCCGCGACGACGCAGCGCACCCCGGCCGCGGCGCAGCGCCGGGCGACCTCCGCCGGGGCTTTCCCCGAGCGCGTGGTCGCGTCCACCGTCCCCTCCGCCGTGACGACGAGGTCGTAGCCGGCGGGGTCGAAGCCGATCAGGTCGAGCAGGAACGGCGCGCCCGGGACGAGCTTCGCGCCGAGGGACGCGAGCGCCGCACCGAGCCCGCCGGCCGCGCCGCCGCCCGGGAGGCCGGCGTAGGCGTTCAGGCCCGCCGCCCGGAACCGCTCCTCGAGCTCGGCGACGAGCTCCGGCGTCGCCCCCTTCTGCGGCCCAAAAGCTGCCGGCGCCTCCGGCAGCGTCGTCCGCACGTCGCAGAGCACGCGCGTCGGCGCCGGCAGCTCGCTCAGCGCTGCGAGCAGCCCCGCACCCGCGTCCATGGTCGCCGTGCCCCCGAGCGTGACGAGCAGCGAGGTCGGCGCTCCGGTGGCCCGGATCAGCGTGGCGAGGCCGCGGCTCGAGGCGGCAAGCGGGTCGAGCCGGGAGGGGTCGAGCGGCACGGCCGCCGCCGCCTCGACGACGGCGGTCCCGTCCGGGAGCAGGAGCCAGCGCGCCGTCCGCGGGGCGCCGAACGCGTCCTCGACCTGCACGGCCTGCCACGCGCCTCCGAGGGCTGCGTGGAGGACGTCCGCGGTGCCCTCGCCCCCGTCCGCAACCGGGAGCGCGTCGGCCTCCGCCCCGCCCGCGCGCAGTCCCTCGACGAGGGCGGCGGCGGCCTCGGTGGCCGGAAGGACGCCCTTGAGGCTAGCCGGAGAGGCGAGCGCGCGCAGTCCCGGCACCTGGCCCGAGTTCCTCCCCGGGGTCGTCCTCGTCGAGCGGCAAATCGACCGCCTCTGGCATGTCCCGCAACGTCGCAAACGACATCCCCTCGCGGGCCAGGAAGAGCAGCCCGACCCCGACGCCGACGGACATCTCGACCACCTGGAGCACGATCCCGTAGGCGAAGCCGGTCCCGTAGTCGACCCCGTACTGGACGAGCGGGAGGGCGACGGCCGCCTGCAGGAGCCCGATGTTTCCGGGCCAGATCGGGAAGATCGTGGCGACGTTCATCAGGAGCAGCACGAGCCCGGCCGCGGGCAGCGGTGCGTGGATGTCGAATGCCCGCATCGCCACGTAGACCGCGAGGAGCTGGAAGACCCAGCCGAGGCACTGGAGCATGATCGCGCCGCCGGCGACGAGCGGCGAGCGGAGGACCGAGAGCCCCTGCCGCGCCATCGCCAGCAGCCGCTTCAGCGGCTTGGCTCCGTCCGGCGGCCGCTCGCCGCGGCGGGCGCCGATCACGCCGAGCGCGAAGAGCGCGACCCCGACCGCCGAGACGACGACGAGGCTCGTCACCGCCCAGTGCGGGATCTTCGCCGTCGCGAGCACGTAGACCACGAGCAGCAGGGCCGGGACGACGTCGAAGAGCCGGTGGGCGAACACGGTGCCGACGAGCGCCGCGGTCGTCCCCTGGCGCTGACGCGGGAGCCGCCGCCTGAGGACGGCGACGCGCGCCAGCTCGCCGATCCGCCCCGGGAGAGCTGCGTTCCCGAGCAGCCCCACCGCGAAGGCCGAGAAGACGTGGATGAAGGGCGGGTGCGGACGGGGCAGCGCCTGGTCGATCGTCAGGCGCCACGCGGACGCGCGCGCCACGACCGAGCACAGGTTCAGCCCGAGCGCGAAGAAGACCCAAGCCCAGTTGACGAGGTCGAACGCGTGGTACACGACCTTCCAGTCGGGCCCACGCCACCAGAGGAGCGTCACGGCGACGGCGAGCAGGACGACGGCGAGCGCCCCGAGCACGAACCGGTTCTGCGGCAGCCTCACGCGGCCTCCGCGCTCACCGGGGCCCCACCCGCGGAGACATAGATCCGCTCCAGCCGGCGCGCGATGTCGTCCCAGGAGTAGTTGTCGATCGCGTGCTGCCTGGCCACCGTCCCGAGTGCCAGCCGGCGCTCCTCGTCCTCGAGCAGGCCCACGATCCCGTCGGCGAGCGCCGTGGTGTCGTCGGGCGGCACCGGCACGGAGGTCTCCGGTGTCATCACGTCCCGGTAGCCCGGGATGTCCGAGGCGACCACAGGTGTGGCGCAGGCGAACGCGCGGGTGAGCACCATCCCGAAGCTCTCGCCGCCGAGCGACGGCGCGACGAGCGCCTTGGCCGAGGTGAGCTCGGCGGTCAGGTCGTCCTGGCTGAGGAAGCCGAGGATGTCGATCCCGTCGTCCGGAACGCGGAGCCGCGTCAGCAGCAGCCGGACGGCGAGCGGGTCGGCGCCCGCGACCCGGAGCCGCGCCCCGGTCCGCCGGCGCACCTCCGGCCAGGCCCGGAGAAGCACCTGTAGGCCCTTCCGCTGCTCGTGCCGCCCCGCGAAGATCACCCGGTGCTCGCGGCCGCCGGCGTCGGCGCCGTCCGGGACGAGGACGCCGTTGGGGACGATCTCGTAGTCGCCGGGGAGCCAGCGCTGCGCCGACACGCGCGCCTGCTCCGAGACCGCGATCCGGCGGTCGACCCGGTTCTCGAGGAAGCCCCAGACCGGGGTCGCGAGCCGCATCCAGCCGAGGTCGCCGCTGGCGTGGTGGGTCGCGACGGTCGGGCCGTCCCAGAGCGCGAGCGCCGCGATGCAGGGCGTCGGCGTCATCGGCTCGTGCAGGTGGAGGAGGTCGAAGCCCTCGCTCGCGAGGATCCGGCGCATCCGGAAGATCGAGCGCGGGCTGAGGATGATGTTCGGGAGCGAGCCGTTCGCGGGCACGATCACCGACCGCCCGACGGAGAGGACCTCCGGAGGCGGCGTGCCGTGGCGGCCCACGCGCGGGTGGAGGACGCGGGTGAACTGGCCGGGCGGGTCGTTGCCCATGATCAGCCGCACCTCGTGCCCGAGGCGGCGTAGCGCGGCGGCCTGGAGCTCGGCGTGCTCGACGACGGCGCCCCAGAAGGACCACGAGAACGGGACGACGATGCCGATCTTCATCCTCAGGTGAGTCTAAGCGTCAGGCGCGGAGCCGCTCCCACGTCGCCGCGAGCGCGTCCAGCTCGGCCACGGAGAAGTGGGAGAGGAACCGGGCCCGCACCCCGGCCAGGTGGGTGGCGCGCGCCTGCCGGAAGAGCCGGGTGCCGGCCTTCGTCGGCCGCGCCTCGACGCCGCGCCCGTCGCCTTCGACCCGGGTGCGCCTGACGAACCCCTCGCGCGCGAGCCGGTCGACGACCCGGGTCGTCCCGCTCAGGCTGAGCAGCGCCTGGTCGGCGAGGTCGCTCATCCGCAGCCGTCCCCGGGGCGACTCGTGCAGGAGCAGGAGCACCTCGTAGCCCCGGAGCGAGAGCCCGTGCTCGGCGACGAGCTCGTCGTCGAGCTCCCGGGCGAGCTCGGCGTGCGCGCGCAGGAATCCCCGCCAGGCGCCGACCTCGACCGGCGTGAGCAGTTTGACATCTCCTTGCATCAACAAGTAGAGTACTTGCTCGCGCAAGAATATGCAACCCGAAATGAGGCTTCCGATGCGCTTCGAAGGCATCCACCACATCACGCTGATCACGGGCGACGCCCCCGGGAACGTCGACTTCTATACGCGCGTCCTCGGACTGCGGCTCGTCAAGAAGACGGTCAACCAGGACGACCCCACCGTCTATCACCTCTTCTACGCCGACGAGGACGCGAGCGCCGGCGCCGACATCACCTTCTTCGAGTACCCGGGCGCCAGGCGCGGCCGCGCGGGCGACGGGATGGTGCACACGATCGTCTGGCGCGTCGGCTCGACCGAGGCGCTCGACTTCTGGGCGGAGCGCCTCGGAGCCGAGGAGATCGACGTCACCCGGCGCGAGGACGGGCTCAGCTTCCACGACCCGGAGGGGATGCGACTGGAGCTGGCCGTGGTCGAGACGGCCGACGAGCCGCTCGTCGCCGAGCACCCGGAGATCCCGTTCGAGCTGGCGCTCCAGGGTTTCGAGGGCGTGCGCGCCTTCTCGGCCGACCCCGAGCGGAGCCGGGCGCTGCTCGAGCAGACGCTGGCGATGGAGCCCAAGGGCGAGTCCACGTGGGAAGCGCGCGGCGAGCGTCGCGGCGGCTGGATCTCCTACGACCCCTCCCCGGGCGACCGCGGGATCGGCGGTGCCGGCACGGTGCATCACGTCGCATGGGCGTCGCTCCGTGACGAGCAGGAGGCCTGGCAGCAGCGCGTCGCCGAGGCGGGCTTCCAGCCGACGCCGGTGATCGACCGCTTCTACTTCACCTCGGTCTACTTCCGCGAGCCGAGCGGCGTCCTCTTCGAGATCGCCACGATCGGCCCCGGCTTCGCGACCGACGAGGATCCCGCCCACCTGGGCGAGCGACTCTCGCTCCCGCCCGCGTTCGAGCACCTGCGCGAGCAGATCGAGCCGGCGCTGACGCCACTTCCGGATCCGCGGGCCGCATGGCAGACCTGACGCTCGACGCGCTCGTCCGCGAGCCGGCCGGGGAGCCGGAGGGGGCCCTCGTGCTGATCCACGGCCGCGGCGCCTCGGAGCACGATCTCTTCCCGCTCCTGGACGCGCTCGACCCGGAACGGCGCCTGCTCGGGCTGACGCCGGGCGGGCCGCTCGCGCTCCCGCCCGGGGGTCGGCACTGGTACGCGCTCGGCGGGATCCCCACGCCCGAGCCGTCCACCTTCTGGCCGTCGTTCGAGGCGCTCGGCGCCTGGCTCGACGCGCTCCCGATCCCGCTCGACCGCGTCGTTCTCGGCGGGTTCTCCCAGGGCGCGGTGATGAGCTGGGCGCTGGGACTCGGCCGCGGCTCCGCCAGGCGACCGGCAGCGATCGTCGCGCTCTCCGGCTTCCTGCCGCGCGTGGACGGGCTCGAGCTCGACCTCGCCGACCTCGAGGGCTACCCGGTCGCGATCGGGCACGGCAGCCTCGACCCGATGATCGGCGTCGAGCACAGCCAGGAGGCGCGCGAGCGCCTCGAGACCGCGGGCGCTAGCGTGCTCTACCGCGAGGCTCCGCTCCCGCACACCATCGACCCCGCCTTCCTGCCCGAGCTGCGCGACCTCGTCGACCGCGCGGTGCCGCGCCGCTAAGCTCGCGCGATGGCTGACGACGGGCTCGCCGAGCTCCACACGCACCTCGGCGGCTCGGTCGCCTCCGACATCCTCTGGTCGCTCGCACACGAGCAGGGAATCGCGCTCCCGGTCAAGGACTACTGGGAGTTCGACGCGATGGTCACGGTCTCCGACCCGCGCGGCGTCGAGAACCTGGACGCTCTCGACCGGATCTACCACTGGACGGAGCTGATCCAGAGCTCGCCGCTCGCGGTCGAGCGCTCGGTGCACGGCGCGATCGGCGGGGCCTACCGTTCGCAGCGGATCACCACGCTCGAGTTGCGCTTCAACCCGATGAAGCGGAACCGGGGCGGCGAGCGCGACCTCGACCACGTGATCCTCGCGGCGATCCGCGGGCTCGACCGCGCCTCGATCGAGTACCCGCAGGTGCGCTGCGGGCTGATCCTGATGATGGACCGCACCTTCACGGCGCGGCAGAACGAGATCGTGGTCGAGAAGGCGATCCGCTGGGCCTCGCGCGGCGTGATCGGGATCGACATCGCGGGGCCGCGCCCGGGCGGCGGCCGCTACGACTACACGCAGATCGCGCCGATGGTCGAGACCGCGCGCGCCGCCGGGCTCGGGATCACGATCCACGTCGGCGAGGAGGGCGAGACGGGCGCCGAGGAGATCGCCGAGGTGCTCGAGCACCTGCGCCCGGAGCGGATCGGGCACGGGATTCTCGCCGCGAACGACCCCGAGCTGATGCGCCTCCTGCGCGACGCCGGCACCGTCCTCGAGATCTGTCCGACCTCGAACCTGCTCACCAAGGCGCTGCCCGACGAGGCCGCGGTGCGCGACACGTTCCGCGCCTTCGTCGAGCACGGCGTCGCCTTCACGATCGCGACCGACGGACCCGAGATGATGCACACGCATCTCCGGGACGAACTCGAGCTGCTCGAGCGGATCGGCGCCCTCACGCCCGAGGAACTCGTGGTCGCGAACGCGCGCGGGCACGAGGCGAGCTTCATCCGCGGCTAGCCGGAATCTCACGCGCCGGTCGGGCGTTTCGTTCATCGAGAGATGAGCACACCCGCCCCCTGGAAGCTCCTGACCGCACTCTGGACCGTCTATCTGGTCTGGGGCTCCACGTACCTCGCGATCAAGCTGCAGGTCCGGACGCTGCCCGTGTTCCTGTCCGCGGGCGCCCGCTTCCTGCTTGCCGGCCTGCTGCTCGCCCTGATCCTCTCGTTGCGCGGCCGCCGCCTCCGCGTCTCGCCGCGCGAGTTGGCCTCGTCGGTCCTGCTGGGGATCTCGCTGCTCGGACTCGGAGTCGGCCTCGTCACGCTCGCCGAGACGCGGATCGACTCGAGCATCGCCGCGATGATCGCCGGCACGGTGCCGCTGCAGGTGATCCTGCTCCGCACGATCGCGCGCGAGCGGGTGGCGCTGGCGACGCGGCTCTCCGTCCTCTCCGGGCTCGCCGGCCTCGCCCTCGTCGTCATCCCGGGCGGCGGCAGCGGCTCGGACGCCGTCGGGCTCGCGCTCGGTCTGGGCGCCAGCATCTCCTGGTCGCTCGGCTCGTTCTTCGCGCACCGGCTGCCGCTGCCCGCGGACGGCTTCGTCGCGACGACCTGGGAGATGCTCGGCGCCGGTGCCTTCCTCGTCGTGCTGGGAGCGATCCGGGGCGAGCTCGGCGCCGTCGACCCTGCCTCGATCAGCATCCAGTCCGTCCTCGCCTGGCTCTACCTCGCCGTGGTGGGCTCGCTGATCGGCTTCACGGCCTACGCGTGGCTGCTCCGGAACGCGCCGATCTCGAAGGTGGTGACGCACCAGTACGTGAACCCGCTCGTCGCGATCGCGCTGGGCGCGCTCCTCCTCGGCGAGACGATCACGCCGACCACGGCCGCCGGGGCCGTCCTGATCGTGGGCTCCGTCTTCGTCGCGGTGCGTCAGGAACGGGTCAGGACCCGTTCACCTGAGACCGCTGGTGCGCCAGGAACTCCAGCAAGTCGCTGCGCGTGAGGATCGCCGCCGGCTTCCCCGCCCGGGCGACGACGACCGCCGCGCTCGGGCCGGAGAGATCGGCGAAGACCTGGTCGAGCGAGTCGGTCACGTCCACCGTGGCGAGCGGCGGCTGCATCGCCACGGCGACGTCGTCGTTGAGCGCGTCGGGGTTCTTGAAGACGCGGTCGAGGACGCCGCGCTCCTGGAGCGAGCCGACCACGTCGGCCAACGAGTCGCCGCCGTCCGCGCGGACGACGGGCAGCTGCGAGATCGAGTAGCGCTGCATCACGTCGATCGCCGCACCGACCTTCTGGTGCGACTCGATCGTGACGAGATCCGGCACGTCGTGCTCCTCCGCCTGCTTGAACCGGAGGACCTGTTCGATCGTCGGCGCCGGCGCCTTCCGCTCGAAGAAGCCGTACTGGAGCATCCAGGCGTCGTCGTAGAACTTGGAGAGGTACGAGCGGCCGCTGTCGGGGAGGATCGTCAGGATCTTCGCGTCCGGGCCGAAGTCCTTCGCGACCTGGAGCG
>JBBQHQ010000089.1:0-10540 GCA_038324115.1 Gaiellales bacterium | reverse complement strand
GCCCTTGCGGGGGTAGAGCCCGAAGAGCTTCGCCGGCGTCGTCGCGAGCAGATCGACCATCCGGTGGAGCGAGATCCGGCCCTCGGAGACGCCGAAATGGTGGATCATCCGCAGCCGGTCCTCGAGCCCCGGGCCACCGTTCGGGATCTTGGAGAAGTCGTCCTTGCCGATCGTCTTCTGCCCGTCCCAGAGAAACGCGCAGTGGTCGGTCGAGATCGCCGAGAGGATGTCCCTGCGAACGGCGTTCCAGAGCACGTCCTGGTTCGCCTTCGCGCGCGGCGGCGGCGTGTACACGTACTTGGCGCCCTCGAAGTCCGGCCGCTCCAGGAACGTCTCGTCGACGAAGAAGTACTGGGTGCAGGTCTCGCCCCAGACGTCCCAGCCCTTCTCGCGGGCGAGCATGATCGGCTCGACGGACTCCTGGCAGGAGACGTGGACGACGTAGAGCGGGCAGCCGGCCACACGGGCGAGCTGGATCGCACGGTTCGTCGCCTCGCCTTCCGTCTCGGGGGGCCGCGTCCGAGCGTGCCAGACGGGGGCGGTGTTCCCCTCCTCGAGCGCCCGCTTGACGAGGACGTCGATCGCGTCGCCGTTCTCGGCGTGGACCATCACGAGGGCGCCGGTCTCGGCCGCGACCTCCATCGTCCGGAAGAGCGTCTCGTCGTCGACCATCAGCGCGCCCTTGTAGGCCATGAAGAGCTTGTAGGAGGTGACGCCCTGGTCGGGCAGCGTCGCGAGCTCCTCGAGCGTCCCGCCCTCCTTCAGGTCGGTGACGGCGATGTGGTAGCCCATGTCGATCAGCTGCTTGCCCTCGGCCTTCGCCTTCCAGGCCGCGAGCGAGTCGCCGAAACGTGTCCCGGGCGCCTGGATGCAGAAGTCGACGTGCGTGGTCGTCCCACCCCGCGCGGCCGCGCGCTGCCCCGACTCGACGTCGTCGATCGTGACCGTGCCACCGAATGGCATGTCGAGGTGGGTGTGGGGGTCGACCGCGCCCGGGAGCACGTAGCGCCCGGACGCGTCGATCACCTTGTCGGCCTGGACGTCGAGCGACGCCCCGATCAGGGAGATCCGCTCGTTCTCGACGAGGACGTCGGCGACGTAGTCGTCTGAGGCCGTGACCACCCGGCCCCCCTTGATCAGAACAGACATGCGGATCTCCCTTCTCGGTGCTCGACTCGCGGCGCTACTCGCCGCCCTTCGTGACCTCGATCGTCTCCTTCTCCCAGCCGGAGCCGTTGACGTCGGTCCCCTCGTCCTTCAGCTCCGTGACGGCCGCCTCGGCGAGGTCGGTCCGATACGCGTCGCTCGACGCGTCCGCCTTGATCACGCCGAACTGCTTGGCGATGTCCGCGGTGCGCTGGAACGCGGCCTCCTCCATCACGCCGACCCCCTGGTCGTTCGGCCAGGTGATCGCGTTGATCTCGTTCAGCTGCCAGCGCTGGTGCCCCTCGCCGAGGGTCGTGCCGCTGTCGAGGACGTTCTGGAGGCACTCGTCCTGGTTGTCGCGGCAGAACGCCCAGCCCTTGAAGCTCGCCTTGAGGAACCGCGTCGCGATCTCCTGGTTGGCCGGATCGGAGATCCACTCACCGGTGACGAAGATCCCGTCCTCGAGCATCGCGGTGCCCGCGTCCTCCATCGAGATCACGTTGAGGTCGTCGAGCGTCCAGAGCTTGCCCGTGTCCTCGTTCGTCGTCTCGAGAACTTGCGCGAGCTCGTTGTAGGTCATCGCCGCAGCCGCGTCGATCTCTCCGTTCAGGAACAGGTTCATGTCGAACGGCTGGTTGACGATCGTGACGTCCTTCGACTTCGGGTCGATCCCGTTCTTGACAAGCGCGGCGTAGAGCTCGTTCTCGTTCCCGCAGCACCAGACGCCGACCTTCTTGCCCTTCATGTCGGCGACGCTCTCGATCCCGCTGTCGGAGCGGGAGACCTCGGTCATGCCGCTCTGGTTGAAGACCTGCGCGATGTTGACGAGGTCACCGCCTTGGTCGCGGGCCGCGAGGAGCGACGGGAGCCAGTCGATCCCGAACTCGGCCTGGCCGCTCGCCACGACCTGCTCCGGCGTGATGTCCGGACCGCCCGGCTTCAGCGTCACGTCGAGGCCCTCGGCCTCGTAGTAGCCCTGTTCCAGCGCCGCGTAGTAGCCGGCGAACTGCGCCTGCGTCACCCACTTGAGCTGGAGGGTGACCTTGTCCAGCTCCGCGGGTGCCGTCGACTCCGTCGTCCCGGCGCCGCTCTTAGCGTCGCTGCCGCCGCAGCCCGCCCCCACGAGCGCAAGCGCCGCGAGGATGCCTGCGAGCACGAACCCTGCCCGACCCTTCATTCGTCCGTCCTTTCCGCTCTGTTTGCCCAACGATCCAGTCCTTGCCGTCCCCACCATCTCACTCTCCTCCCCGGGCCGACACGTGCCAGCCCATCGTCAGCCGCTCGACGACCGCCACCGACGCGTAGAAGAGGATCCCGATCACGCTCGCGACGACGATCGCCGCCCACGCGAGCTCGAACTGGAAGAGCGCCGCCGAGTTCCGGATCTGGAACCCGAGGGCCTCCTGAGAGCTGAGGAAGTACTCGCCCACGATCGCCCCGATCATTGCGAGGACGGTCGCCACCTTCAAGGCCGTGAACACGTACGGGAGCGCGTTCGGGAGCCGCACCCGCCGGAAGATCTCGACCTCGCCCGCGGCGTAGGAGCGCATCAGCTCGATCGACGAGGGCCGGACGGAGGTCAGGCCCTTGAGCGTGTTCACGAGCACAGGGAAGAAGACGAGGATCGCGGCGATCGCCATCTTGGAGGTCTTCTCGAGCGGCCCGAACCACTGGTTCGTGATCGGGGCGAAGGCGATGATCGGAACCGCATTGGCCGCGATCGCGAAGGGCATCAGCGAGCGGGCGAGCCGGCGGAACCGCGCCAGCCCGATCGCAGCGACGATCGCGAGGCTGCACCCGATCACGAAGCCGCCGAAGGCCTCGGAGAACGTGTAGACGCCCGCGTCGAAGAGCGGCCCGCGCCGGTCCCAGAGCGTCTGGGCGATCGCCGAGGGCGCTGGGAGCAGGAAGCGCTTCACGTCCAGGGCGCGGACGAGACCCTCCCAGAGGAGAATGCCGCCGACGAGCACGCAGGCTGCAGGGATCCAATCCGTCAGTCGCCGCCCGACCCGTCGAGAGAGCGCGCCGCGCGGGATCGCCGCCACACCGGCCGAGCTCAGAGCCCCTCCTCCGCGACGTAGAGCGGCACCTCGGAGTTGCCCTCGACTGCCTCGTCGGCATTCCCCTCACGGAGCAGCCGCCGGACCTGGGTGATGTGCTCGGCAAACCGCGGATGCTCCCGCGTCTCCGGGCTGCGCGGCTGCGGCAGGTCGATCTCGACGATCCCGGCGATCCGCCCCGGCCGGGCGGACATGACGACGACGCGCGTGGAGAGGAAGACCGACTCGGCGATCGAGTGGGTGACGAAGACGACGGTCGAACGGGTCTCGGCCCAGATCTGCAGCAGCTCGTTGTTCAGGCGCTCCCGCGTCATCTCGTCGAGGGCGCCGAACGGCTCGTCCATCAGGAGAAGCGCCGGCGAGAACGAGAGTGCGCGGGCGATCGAGACGCGCTGCTGCATCCCGCCAGAGAGCTGCCACGGGTGGTGTTTCTCGAAGCTGGTCAGCTCGACGAGCGCGAGCATCTCCCGGATCCGCTCCTCGCGCCGGCGGCGGTCCCAGCCCGCCAGCTCGAGCGGAAGCCCGATGTTGCGGCTGACGGTGCGCCAGTCGTAGAGGACGGCGTCCTGGAAGACGATCCCGTAGTCGCGGTCGAGCCGGGCCTGGTGCGCGGGCTTGCCGTTCACCTCCGCGACGCCCTCGGACGGCTGCACGAGGTCGCCGATGATCCGGAGCAGCGTCGACTTGCCGCAGCCCGAGGGGCCGATCAGCGAGACGAACTCGCCCGGCCGGACATCGAGGTCGATCGAGTCGAGCGCGAGCACGTTGCCCCGCTCGAATCGCTTCGAGACGCCCCGAATCGAGACCGCCGCGGGCGTGGCCGCCTCGGTCATGCGACGTTCTCCGGCGCGCGGCGGACGAGCGCGCGCTCGCCGAGCGCAACGACGGCGAAGAAGAGGATCCCCAGCGCAGCCGCGACGATGTTCGTCGCCCAGAGGCTCGGCGGCGAGCTCGAGTAGTACTGGTTGAAGTTGAGAATCGCGCCTGCAAGGCCGTCCTGGATCGACGAGGGGAGCTCGCCGATGATCGCGCCGACGACGGCCGCCGGCGCGGAGATCTTCAGTGCCGAGAAGAGGTACGGGAACGAGGCCGGGACGCGCAGCTTCCAGAGGATCGCCCGGCGGCTCGCTGCGTAGGAGCGGAGGAGCTCGACCGCCCGCGGGTCGGCCGACTGGAGCCCGCGCAGCGTGTTGATCGCGACGGGGAAGAACGTCAGGTAGGCGGAGATCACGGCCACGGCGCCCCAGCCCGCAAGCGGGTCGGGCAGCTTCGGGTTCACCCAGACGACGACCATCGGTGCGATCGCGAGGATCGGGATCGTCTGCGACGCGACGATGTACGGGAGGAAGCCGCGCTGGAGCAGGCGCGACTGGGAGAGCACGACAGCGATCAAGAACCCGACCGAGGCGCCAAGCAGGAACCCGACCGCCGCCTCCCGGGCCGTGAACGCAGCCGCGTCGAGCAGGACGTCGATCAGGAGCGGCCCGTTCCGGCGCGAGGGCTCGAAGAGCTGGCCGATCATGTCGTGCACGTGCGGCATCGTCCGCTCGTTGACGGGGAAGGGCCACCGGATCCCGGTCGCCTCGCCGATCCACTTGTAGGCCTCCCAGACCCCCCAGAGGACGGCCAGCACGGCGAGTGAGAGCCCCGCGCTCTCGAACGCCGGAGCGAGCCTCGCCCGCCGGGACGGGTGCTCGATCGGGACGGCCGTCGCGCTCACCGCTACTGCTTACCACACTCTCGGGATGCCGTGGCAGGCCGCGGTATGCTCGCCCGTATGGGCCTCGACCCTTCCCGCACCGTCGCCGAGCTGCGTGAGCTGCGCGAGCTGACGGGCGACGAGAACGGCGCCCAACGGGTCGCGTGGACGGCGACCTGGACGCAGTCGAAGGAGTGGCTCGCCTCGAAGCTCGAGGGGCTGCCGCTCGAGGACGAGGTCGACGAGGCCGGGAACGAATGGTGGACGCTGCGGGGCGAGTCCGACCGCGCCGTCCTGCTCGGTGGGCATATGGACTCGGTCCCGAACGGCGGCTGGCTCGACGGCTGCCTCAACGTCATGGCCGCGGTCGAGGTGCTGCGGCGGATTGCCGCCGAGGGCACCCCTCCCGTGACCGTCCGGCTCGTCAACTGGGCCGACGAGGAGGGGGCGCGCTTCGGCCGCTCGCTCTTCGGCTCGTCCGCCGCCTCCGGGTCGATGGCCGACCAGGACGAGATCCGCGAGCGCACGGACGCGGAGGGGATCCGCTGGGAGGACGCACTCCGCGAGCACGGCGTCGAGCTCGACCGGGCGACCGACGCGCACAGGCAGCTGGAGGGCGCCGCCGCCTACCTCGAGCTGCACATCGAGCAGGGCCCTGTGCTGGAGGCGCTCGACCTGCCGCTCGGCGCGGTGCTCGGCACCTACGGGGTCGAGCGCCACCGGATCACGTGGCGCGGCCAGGCCGCCCACGCCGGCTCGACGCCGATGGATCAGCGGCGCGACGCCCTCGCGGGCGCAGCCAAGCTGGCACTCGAGCTCCGCGAGATCGCTCGGCGCGTCGGCGACGGCGCCGTGCTCACGAGCGGCGGGGTCGTGACGCGGCCCGGGATCGTCACGTCCGTCGTCGAGACTGCCGAGCAGCTGCTGGACATGCGCCATCTCGACGCCGCCAAGCTCGCCGAGCTGAACCGCCAGGCCCGCGAGGCGAGCGAGCGCTTCGCCGAGGAGGAGCGGCTCGAGGTCGAATGGGAGCGGATCTGGGAGATCGAGCCGATCCTCTTCGACGAGACGCTGGTCGGGTTCGCCGACGATGCGATCCGCGAGGTGGCCGGCGAGTCGCACCGCCTCCCCAGCGGCCCGCTCCACGACGCGGCCGAGCCGGCTCGGATCGGGATCCCGACCGTGATGCTCTTCGTCCAGAGCCTGCGCGGGCTCTCGCATACGAAGCTCGAGGACACGAAGCCCGAGCACCTCGAGCTCTCCGTGCAGGCGCTCGACCGGCTCGCCTCGAAGACGATCGCCTGGGTCTCGGAACAGAGCTGACGCCGCCGCCATCCCCGCCGGCCGCGGTCGTCTTCGACTGCGACGGGCTCCTGCTCGAGACCGAGGACTGCTGGACGCTCGCCGAGGAGGAGCTCTTCGTCCGCTACGGGCGCGTCTTCGGCGCGGACGAGAAACGCGTGCTGATCGGGACGTCCTCGACCGCCGGCGCGCGCGTGCTCGAGCGGCTGCTCGGCCAGCCGGGCCGCGGGGCGGAGCTCGGAGAGGAGCTGCTCGAGCTCGTGGAGCGGCGGCTCTTCGAGGACGCGGTCGCCTTCCCCGGAGCACTCGAGCTCGTGCGCGAGGTGCGGGCCCTCGTCCCGATCGCGGTCGCTTCGAACACGCCGGGCCGCCTGCTCCGCGGCGCGCTCGCCTGCGCGGGCCTGGCGGGCGAGGTCGAGGTCGTGGTCGCGGCGGACGAGGTCGCCGAGCCGAAGCCCGCCCCGGACGTCTACCTCAGGGCCTGCGAGCTGCTCGGCGCCGAGCCCTCCCGCTCGATCGCGCTCGAGGACTCCCCCACGGGCGTCGCGGCGGCGCGGGCGGGCGGGATGTACGTGATCGGGATCCCGTCCTTCCCCGGCGTCGTGCTCGACGAGGCCGATCTCGTCGGCGAGTCGCTGGCCGACCCCGCGGTGCGCGCCGCGCTCGGCCTCTCGTAGAAGCGGGCCTCTAGTAGAAGCGGACGAGCGCGACGCCGACCGCGACGAAGGCCATCCCGGCGAGCCGTCCGGGCGTGATGTGGTTCTCGGCGAAGCCGACGAGACCGAAATGATCGACGGCGAGCGACGCCGTCGCCTGGCCGGCGAGGATGAAGGCGAAGAGCGCCGCCGCGCCGAGCTTCGGCGCGGTGACGACGCTGCCGAGCACGTAGAAGGCGCCGAGGAAGCCGCCCAGCCAGACCCACCAGGGCGCAGCGGAGAGCTTCGCGGCCGCCGGAACGCCACGCGCGAACAGGAGCGCGGCGAGGAAGAGGACGACCGAGCCGACGACGAACGAGACGAGCGTCGCCCGCAGCGGGCTCCCCACCCAGGAGGCGAGCTGAGCGTTGATCCCGAACTGGATCGGCAGCATGGCGCCGGCCGCAACCGCGAAGAGGTAGTAGGGCGCGTTTGCCACCAGCGCCCATTCGCGGGAGAATCCCTCTTTCCCTGCAACCGACCACGGGGGTTCCATGCTCAGCTTCGGCGTCACCGTCCTGCCCGACCCGCCGTACCAGCGCCTGATCGAGCTGACGAAGCTCGCCGAGGCCCAGGGCTTCGAGTACGGCTGGACCTACGACTCGCACGTCCTCTGGCAGGAGTCGATGCCGGTGATGGCGCTGCTCGCCGACCAGACGTCCACGATCAAGCTCGGCCACATGGTCACGAATCCGGCCATCCGCGACCCGACCGTGCTGGCGAGCGCGTACGCCACGCTCCAGGACATCTCGAACGGCCGGATGATCATGGGCGTCGGCCGGGGCGACTCGTCGGTGCGGTACGTCGGCCGCAAGCCGATGAAGGTCGCCGACTTCGAGGCCGCGCTCGAGATGGTCAAGCCGTTCATGAACGGCAAGGAGGTGACCTGGAACGAAAAGCAGCTGCAGCTGAAGTGGGTGCGCCCCGAGCTGCCCGAGATCGAGATGCACGTCGCCGGCTACGGCCCGAAGGCGCTCGCCGTGGCGGGGCGGCAGGGCGACGGCGTGATCATCCAGCGCGCCGACCCGGACATCATCCAGTGGATCATGGCGACGGCCCGGGCGGCCGCCGAGGAGGCCGGGCGCGACCCGGCGGCGCTCAAGTGCATCGTCAGTGCGCCGAGCCACATCTCCGCCGACCTGGCGGACGCACGCGACCAGGTGCGCTGGTTCCCGGCGATGGTCTCGAACCACGTCCAAGACCTGATCGACCGCTACGGCACCGACGGCTCCGTCGTCCCGAAGGTGCTGACCGACTACGTCGAGGCGCGGAAGTTCTACGACTACAACGAGCACTCCCGCGTCGGCGCCAAGCACGGGGAGTTCGTCACCGACGAGATCTGCGACCGCTTCTGCGTCCTCGGCACGCCAGAGCAGGCGACCGCGAAGCTGCGCGAGCTCGAGTCGATCGGGGTCGACCAGTTCAACATCTACCTGATGACCGAGGGCCAGGAGGCGACCCTCGAGACCTACGGCCGGGAGATCCTGCCGCAGTTCTCCAGCGCCGTCGCCTAGAGGATCGACTGGCCGAGCGCGCTCGCGATCAGCTCGACGGCGAGCTGGGCGGTCGCGTTCTCGCGGTCGAGGCTCGGGTTGACCTCGACCACCTCCAGCGAGCCGGCGAGCCCGGACTCGGCTACGAGCTCCAGCGCGAGGTGGGCCTCCCGGTAGGAGAGGCCGCCGCGGACCGGCGTGCCGACCCCGGGGGCGACCTCGGGGTCGAGCGCGTCCAGGTCGAGCGAGACGTGCACGAACCCGGGCCCGGCGATGTGCGCGAGCGACTCCCGGATCGCCCGCTCGATCCCGATCCGGTCGATGTCGCTCATCGTGAAGACCTTGACGCCGCGCTCGCGGATCCGGCGCCGCTCGCCGTCGTCCAGCGAGCGGATCCCGACGAGTGCCACCCGGTCGGGCTCCACCGCCGGGATCGTCCACGACTCGCTCGTGAAGTGCTCTCCGGCGAGCCCGAGCGCCGCCGCGAGCGGCATCCCGTGCACGTTCCCGCTCGGCGAGGACTCCGGGGTGTTCAGATCGGCGTGCGCGTCGATCCAGAGGACGCCGCCGGGGGCGCCGTGTGCCTTCGCGAGGCCGCCCATCGTCCCGAGCGCGATCGAGTGGTCGCCGCCGAGCACGAGCGGGAGCATCCCCTCGTCGAGGGCGACCCCGACGAGCAGGGCGACCCGGCTGCAGGCGGCGACGATCTCGGGCAGGTAGCGCGCGCGCTCGTCCTGCACCTTCGTCGCCTCGAGCACGGCCGTCTCGACGTCGCCCCAGTCGGTGACCTCGTAACCGATCCCGGCGAGCCGCTCGTGCAGGCCCGCGTAGCGGATCGCCGAGGGCCCCATGTCGACGCCGCGGCGACCCGCCCCCAGGTCGAGGGCGGCGCCGATGATCGCGACCTTCTTCAGCGCGGACACGCCCGAACCATAGAGGGATGCCGCTTCCGCTTCTCGCTAGACTGCTGCGGCTCAGGGCGAGGTAGCTCAGTTGGTAGAGCACACGGCTGAAAACCGTGGTGTCGCCGGTTCAAGTCCGGCCCTCGCCACTCCTCGGCGCGCCCTAGGGGCCGCCGACCGCGATCCGGAGCGCCTGGCCGGCGCGGGCGTGCAGCATCTCCGCCGCGTTGCCGTTCGTGATCGCGATCGACATGTTCCGGTAGCTGTCCTCGTAGAGGATGATGTCGCCGCGCCGGGCATCGGCGAAGGTGCGGGCCGCCACGGCGTAGACGCGCTCGCCCCCGAGCTCCAGCTCGATCTGCGTCCCCGGCACGATCCCGACGCCCTGCACGTGCTCGCGGGTCAGGTTGAGCGCGATGTTCCCGAAGCTGTCCACGTAGAGCACGGTCGCGTTGATCTTGGACTGGCCGATCTCCGGCTCGGGGAGATCGAGCCTAACGAGGGCATCGATCGCGATCGGAGGGCCGAGCTCGCCGATCTCCACGCCCAGGGAGAGGTGCGCGGCGGCGGGGGAGAAGAGATCGCGGCCGTGGAAGGTGCGCGAGACGGTCTCGAGCGCGTACGCGGGGTTGGCGAGCTCGTGCGCGGCCACGATCCCCGCCCGCTCCGCCGCGGGGACGAGCAGGCCGTTGTCGGGTCCGACGTAGAGCCGGCCCTCGGCGTCCTGGAGCGCGAGCGGCCGCCGTTGGCTCCCGACGCCGGGATCGACGACCGCGAGATGGACGCCCTCGGGCATGTAGGGGATCGTGCTCGCGAGGACGAGCGCCCCCTGGAGGATCTGCAGCCGGGGGATCCCGTGCGTGATATCGATGATCTGCGTCTCGGGCGCGATCCGCTTGATCACGCCGTGGCAGGTGCCGACGAAGTCGTCCTGCAGCCCGAAGTCGCTCAGGAAGGTGACGAACACGGGGCGGAGCCTATCGCCGCGAGCAGCCCGGCGACGTCGTGCGTGGCCGCCTCCCGCAGGACCTCGAGCCCGGCGGCGCGCGCCGCGGCGGTCGTCTGCGGGCCGATCGAGACGACCGGGATCGCGAGCCCGAGCCGGGCGTAGGCGCGCGCGGCCGACGCCGAGGCGAGCACGACGAGGTCGCCCTCCGGCGGCTCCGGCGGCTTCAGCTCGACGGTGCGGTAGAGCGGGACGAAGTCGGCGTCCAGCTCCTCGACGAGTAGCCGGCGCGCGCCC
>JBBQHQ010000088.1:0-10544 GCA_038324115.1 Gaiellales bacterium | reverse complement strand
TGAACATGATCCTCGTCGGCCCCGAGTTCACGATCGCGCGCTCGGACACGGTCCTCGGCGACTTCGTCGTTCCCTCGCTCGAGATCGCCGGCCCCGGGATGCACTGGGTCGAGGTCTCGCGCGCGATCGGCAAGGTCGACGACGAGACGAAGCGGATGTTCGAGGCCTACGAGGAATACCACGTGGCCGCCCGGAAGGAGATGCGCTCCGGTGCGACCGCGAGCGACGTCCACCGCGCGGTCTCGAAGGGCTTCTCGGCCCGCGGCTACCACCTCGGCCACGTCACCGGCCACTCGATCGGGATGACGATGATCGAGCATCCGAAGATCGGCGAGGGCGTGGAGACGGAGCTCGCGGCCGGGATGGTCTTCTCGATGCACCCACACGTGATCGCGGCCGACGGAGAGGGGTGCCTCTACATGCAGGACACCTGGCTCGTGACCGACGAGGGGGGCGAGCCGCTGTCGAGGTTGCCGCTCGAGATCTTCTAGGTCGCGCAGGAGAGATCCGCTGGCCGAGCTCGCTCCGCTCGAGGGCGTACCCGCAGTGGGAGCAGATCGGCGGCAGCAACCGGGCGCAGACGAGGAGCGCCCGCAGCAGCGTCGCCCAGAGGATCCCGTAGGCGACCAGGAGCTGCACGGTCATACTTTCGTATCGATACGAGTAGGGAGTTCGTTGAATGCCGCCGATGGGTGATCTGAGCCGCCGCCTCGCCGTCGCGCGCGGAGACGAGCCCGCCGACCTCGTCGTGCGGGGCGGCCGCGTGCTCTCCGTGTTCACCCGCGAGTGGCTCGAGGTCGATGTCGCCGTCTGCGACGGGATGATCGCGGGGCTCGGCTCCTACGAGGGGGTGGAGACGCTCGATGCGGACGGAGCGTGGGTCGTCCCGGGGTTCATCGACGCGCATCTGCACCTCGAGTCGTCGAAGGTGCTCGTCTCCGAGTTCGCGCGGCTGGTGCTCCCGCTGGGAACGACCGCGGTCGTGGCCGACCCGCACGAGATCGCCAACGTCCTCGGCACCGACGGCGTCCACTGGCTCGTCGACGCCTGCGCCGAGCTCCCGCTCGACGTCTACTTCACCGCTTCCTCCTGCGTCCCGGCCTCCCGGTTCGAGTCGCCGCGCCGTCCCTTCGACCCAGGCGACCTCGAGGCGCTACTGCGGCGCAAGCGGGTGATCGCGCTCGCCGAGATGATGAACTTCCCCGGCGTCATCTCCGGGGCGCCCAGCGAGCTCGCGAAGCTCGCGGTCGAGGGCGCCGACCACGTGGACGGGCATGCCCCGGGCGTTCTCGGCAAGGACTTGCAGGCCTATGCGGCCGCGGGGATCCGCTCCGACCACGAGGCGTACACCTACGAGGAGGGGCTCGAGCGGCTCCGGGCCGGGATGTGGGTGCTGATCCGCGAGGCGTCCGCCGCCCACAATCTCGAGGCGCTCGCGCCGCTCGCGGTCGAGTTCGGGCCGAACCGGCTTGCTTTCTGCACCGACGACCGCGAGCCCGAGCACATCGCAACCGACGGCCACGTGAACGGGATCGTCCGGGACGCGGTCGCGCTCGGCGTCCGCCCGGAGCACGCGCTGACGATGGCCTCGCACCACCCGGCGCTCTGGCACCGGCTCACCCACCTTGGCGCCGTCGCGCCCGGCTATCAGGCCGACCTGCTCCTGCTTCCCGACCTCGAGAGCTTCGTCCCGGACGTGGTGCTGAAGCGCGGCGCGCCCGTCGGCGAGATCCCGCAGACGCCGGTGCCGGAGTGGGTGCGCCAGAGCGTGCGGATCAAACCGGTCGCGGTCGGCGACCTCGACGTCCCGTGGGAGGGCGGCGACGCGCGGGTGATCGGGCTCGTGCCCGGCCAGATCGTGACCGAGTCGCTCGTCGAGGAGTTGCGCGCGCAGGACGGGCTCGCGACCGCCGACTCCGAACGCGACCTCGCGAAGATCGCGGTCGTCGAGCGGCACCTGGGAACGGGGCGGATCGGGCTCGGCTTCGTCCGCGGCTTCGGCCTCGCGCGGGGCGCGGTCGCCTCGACCGTCGCGCACGACGCCCACAACCTCGTCGTGGTCGGGATGTCGGATGCCGAGATGCTGCGCGCGATCGAGCGAGCGGTCGAGATCGGCGGCGGGCTCGTGGTCGTGGACGGCGACGAGGTCACGGCGGAGCTGCCCCTTCCTGTCGCGGGCCTCCTCTCCGACCGGCCGCTCGCCGAGGTGATCGCCGGCAGCGAGGCGGTCGTCGCGGCCGTGCACGCGCTTGGCTCCGGCGTCGAGTCGCCGTTCCAGTCGCTCGCCTTCCTCGCGCTCTCGGTGATCCCGAGCCTGAAGATCACCGACCACGGACTCGTGGACGTCGACCGGTTCGAGCTCGTCCCGCTTCGGGCCGATTCGCTCGTCGCCGGGTGAGGCACGCCCCGAGAAGGCGCGCCGGCCGCTTCGAGCTCTTCCTCCTGCTCACGGTCTGCTTCGGGGTGCTCGCCCTCGGTGCGACCGCCGGCGGTGCCGGCGACATCGGACTTGCGGGCGTCGTCATCTCCGCCTTCTCCGGGCGCGCGGCGTGGCGGGCGCGACCCCGCTAGCCGGGGCCGATCTCTTGCGGCACAGCCCCGGTAGACTGGGGTCGTGAGCTGGCCATTCGTCGCCCTGCTCGTGCTTGCCGCGGCCCTCGTCGTCGGGGCCGAATGGGAGCGGCTCGGCGGCCGGATCGGCCGCGACGCTTGGAGCGCCCGGCAGCGGCGGAAGCGCAAGGCTGGCCTGACGCTGATCCGGACGGACGAGGAGGAGTTTGCCGAGAGCGTCCAGCGCGACCTCGACCGGCTCCTGACGACCGAGGAGAAGGATCGCCGGAGCTAGCGGACGGTCACGGTCGTCTTGAGGACGGCCGTGTTCGGGAGGATCCGGGCGACGTTCTCCATGTTCCGGGTCTCCTGGAAGTCGGAGAGCTGGACGATGACGGCGTGCTTGCCGGCGCGGAGACCGCCCGTCGAGAAGCTGACGACGCCTGCGGCGTAGCGGGCCGTCCGCTCGGTGCCGTCCACGGTCACGTAGAGCGAGGCCGGGTCGATCCCGGAGCCGCCGTCGGCCGCCCGCACGAGCACGCGGCCGCCCTGCTTGACGAGCTTCGTCCGCAGGCCCAGCGTCGGCGGCTTCGTGTCGGCGACCCAGAAGCGGAAGGTGAACGCGCCGGCGCTGGCGTTGCTCGGCGAATCGAAGACGATGTCGTAGGTGCCCGCGGCGGGGAGGATCGCGCCGGAGGCGAGCACCGGCTGCTGGAAGGTGCGCAGGTAGGGGTTCAGGTTGAAGGGCAGCGCGGCGTAGCCGGTCAGCCGGTTCTCGTCGCCCGCTCGCACGATCCGGGGCTCGACGCGGACGCCCTTCGCCCGGGAGGTGATCGCGACCCCGAAGTTCGCGACGGGACGCGCCAGCGTCACCCGGTAGACGCGCTCCGGCCCCGGGAGGACAGTCGCGAAGCCGAGCCCGGTCGGGCTCTCCGGATAGCGGTAGCGCGAGACGAGCGAGCGGCCGCCACGGGTCGTCGCCGTGTAGGTGCCTGGCTTCGTCAGCGTGGTCGCCTTCCCGCCGGCCAGCGCGGGCACGGAGACGCGCAGCCAGTAGGGGACGCGGCGGCGGTCGGCGCCGCGGGTGAGCACGACGAAGCCGCTCAGCTCGGCGCTCGGCGAGGAGGCCGAGGTCGTGACCGTGACGGTGAGCGTTCCCGGGACGGTCGTCGTCGGGGGCACACCGACCGTGACGCCGGCCGCGGCGGTCTGCTGCTCGACGGTGACCGACCAGGGGCCGCCGCCGCCGCCCGCGTCGTTGAGCGAGAGCTCGCGGGTCATTGTCTGGCTGCGCGCGACCAGCCCGAACGAGAGCGAGACGGGCGAGGCGAAGACGAAGGGGTTGTCCGCGCGGACAAGGTCGATCACGCCGCCGCCCTCGCGGCTCGTGGGAGCCTCGGTGGTGCGGGTCGCGTCCACCCACGCGGGATTCCCCGTCTGCGCGAGCGCCGACTTGACCTGGGCCGGCGTCCAGCTCGGGTGCCGCTGGAGGAGGAGCGCAGCGGCGCCCGCCACGTGCGGGGAGGCCATGCTCGTCCCGGAGAGCTGCGTCCAGCCACCGCGCGGGGCGGCGGAGATGATCGAGACGCCCGGGGCGCTGACGTCGGGCTTCAGCTGAAGCGAGATCGGGGTGGGGCCACCGGATGAGAAGTCGGCGACCACGTCCGGGGTGCCGCCGTGCACCGTCGTGACGGCGCCGACGGTGATCGCGTCCGGGGTGGAGCCCGGGGACGAGACCGAGCCTCGGCCGAACTCGCTGAAGTCGTTCCCGGCCGCGACGACCGGAACGACCCCGGCGCGTGCGGCGCCGGTCAGCGCCGCGACGACGAGGTCACGCGCCGGCTCGATCTCGGGCTCGCCGAGCGAGAGGTTGATCACGTCCATCCCGTCAGCGACCGCGGCCTCGATCGCGGCGGCGATCTCCGCCGAGTTCCCGTCCAGGCCCACGTTGGCGTCGGTCGGGATGGTCAGGGCCTTGTAGTTGCCGAGATAGGCCTTGGGCGCCACGCCCGAGACGCGGCGACCCTCAGCGAGCGTGTTGGTGTTCCCCGCGGCGATCCCGGCGACGTGGGTTCCATGGGAGGAGTTCAGCGGGTCGAACGGGAGGTTCGCGTTCACGTACGGCGGGCGGGCGGGCGGGAAGGCCCGGGCGACGATCACCTTCGCGGTCGTGAAGGCGGCCTGGCCCTTGGGGTAGCCCGCGGGCATCGCGTAGCCGGCCGGGTTGAAGAAGGGGTGGGTCTGGTCGATCCCCTCGTCGATGATCCCGATCTTGATCCCCTGGCCGGCGGTCTCGAGGCCGGGCCCCCAGAGGCTCGGCGCTCCGATCTGCTGCGGGCTCCGGTCGAGCAGGGCGTGGTAGCGGACGCTCGGGTAGACCCGCGCGACGCCGGGGACGGAGGTGAGCCGGTCGACCTCGCTGCGCGGGAGGACGACGGCGATCCCGTTCGCGACGATTCGGTAGTGCCAGCGGAGCTGCGCCCCGGGGATCGCGGCGTCGATCCGGGCCCCGACGGCGGCCTGCGCGCTCGCGAGCGTGCGGAGGTAGCTGCGGCTCGTCGTGGTGGAGAGGCTGAGGCGGCGGCCGCCGGTCGCGGCAAGCGTCCGGCCGGGCCGGGCGACGGCGAGCGGAGCCTGCTCCAGCCCGACCACGACCTGCACGAGCGGCCCGTCCGGGGTCGACGTGCTGCCCGCGGACGCGCTCGCCGTCAGGGTGAGCAGGACGAGCACGAGAATGGTGAGACCCCGGCGCACGTGGGCACCGTAGCGAGCGACCGTGAAGGCCGCGTTAAGCCCACGGCACCGTCGCTATGCTGTCCACCGCCCGCGGATGTGGCGGAATTGGTAGACGCGCACGGTTCAGGTCCGTGTGCCCTTCGGGGCGTGGAGGTTCAAGTCCTCTCATCCGCATTTAGGGTTCGGGGGTGGAGATCGAACCGCCTCTCGCCCCGCGCCCGCCGGAGCTCCCGGCTGTGCTCGACGGGCACGAGGCGGGCGACGAGCCGCTCGGCGGCCTGCGCCTCGAGCGGGTCGAGCTGCGCGGCGACCTGAGCGAGCGCGCCGCGCCGGACCTGCGGTTGACCGAATCCAGGATCGTCGCCGCCGACCTGACGGGGATCGAGGCCGCCGGGCTCACGCTCGCCGACGTCGTCGTGGCTGGTGGGAGCTGGTCGAACGCCCGGGCCGTCAGGGGGAGCCTCGCGCGGGTCGAGCTGGACGAGGTGCGCGCGACCGGCGTGGACTTCGCCGAGGCCGAGCTCCGCGACGTCGTCTTCCAAGGGTGCCGCCTCGATCTCTCTTCCTTCCGGTTCGCGACGCTTGCGCGAATCGCCTTCCTCGACTGCAGGCTCGAGGAGGCGGACTTCCACGGCGCCACCCTCTCCTCTGTCCGCTTCGAGCGCTGCGACCTCACCCGGGCGTCGTTTGAAAACGCGTCCTTCTCGCGCTCCGAGCTCCGCGACTGCGAGCTGGAGGGGATCGCTGGCGCCGGGAGCCTCGCGGGCGTCCGCATGCCGTGGCCCGACGTCGTCCAGCTCGCCGGCCTCCTCGCCGAGGCAGCCGGGATCCAGATCGTCGAGTGAACTTTGTGTTCCAGGAACACAAGCTTCTTTGAACTGCGCGGATGAACGAAACCGAGCTTGTGCCCAGGAACACAAGCGTCATCTGTGGAGAAAGAGTTGCACTTCCTCCACACTCGGGGACAGACCCTGTCGGTCTGGCCTCGCCCGCTTCGGTCACTCGGTGCGTGGGTCGAGGGCCGCGAGGAGGCCGTCGGCGACCAGGTTCGCGCTGACCGCGAACACCGCGATCGCGGCGCTCGGGAGGACGAGCTCGTAGAGCCGCCCCTGTTGGATCGCGTCCTGCGCCAGCGTGCCCCACGTCGCCGCAGGCGGGGCCGGCCCGAGCCCGAGCACCGAGACGAACGCCTCGCCGAGGATCAGCGCGGGTAGCTCGAGGAAGATCGCCACGATCAGGATCCCGAGCGCGTTCGGGAGCAGGTGCCGGAAGAGGATCTGCCGCCGCCCCGCACCGAGCGCGCGCGCCGCCCGCACGAACTCCGTGCGCAGCGTCGCCGCCACCTCACCCCGCACGAGCCGCGCAGTGATCATCCAGTTCGTGACGGCCAGCGCCGGCACGAGCGTCCAGAGGCTCCCGTTCAGGCCGACGACGACGAGGATCATGATCAGGATCGGGAGCCGGGGGAGCGCGAGCAGACCGTCGAGGAGCCGGAGCAGGGCGGACTCGCCCCGGCCGCCGACGAGCGCCGCCACCGAGCCGTAGAGCAGCCCCATCGTCAGGACGAGCGCGGCGGCCCCGACGGCGACGAGGATCGAGGCACGCCCTCCGAGCGCCAGCCGCACCGCCAGGTCACGGCCGAAGAAGTCCGTACCGAGCGGGTGGGAGAAGCTCGGCCCTGCAGCTTCTGGTCGAACTCGACGGCGTAGGGGTCGTGCGGGAACAGGGTGGGAACCGTGAGGTACGCGAGCACGAGCAGGCCGAAGGCGACGGCGCCGACGAGGGCGATCCGGTTTCGGGCGAGTCGGCGGATCACGTCCGGCCCTCCCGGATGCGCGGGTCGAGGGCGGCCGCGACGACGTCCGCGATCAGGCTGCCGAGGAGCACGACGGCAGTCAGGGCCACGGTCAGACCCATCACCATCGGGTAGTCGCGGAGCTTCGCCGACCGGACGAACTCGGTGGACGCGCCTGGGATCCCGAACGTCTGCTCGACGAAGAACGCGCCCGTGACGAGCAGGGCGAGCGCCGGCACTGCGGCCGCGAGGAACGGCCCCAACGAGTTCCGGAGGACATGGACCGCGAGGATCCGCTCGCGACCGAGCCCCTTCGCGCGCGCGGTCCGGACGTAGTCCTCCTGCAGGGTCTGGCTTGCCGCCGCGCGGACGAGCCGGGCGACGTACCCGGTGGGGGCGAGCCCGAGCACGAGCGACGGCAGGATCTTCGCGTCCCAGCTCCCCCAGCCGGCCGGGAAAAGACGCCAGCGCTCGATGAGCAGTTCCTGCGCCACCTCGGCGAAGAGGAAGACGGGCACGACGAGCAGCACCGTCGCGAACGACGTCAGCGTCGCGTCGGAGGGCCGGCCCCGCCGGGTGGCGCCCGCAAGCCCGAGCAGGATCCCGATCGGCACTGCCCAGAGCGACGCGAGCAGCGCCAGCTCCGCGGTGACGGAGAACCGTTGCTGGATCACGTCGTCGACCGTCGTGTAGCGGTCGGTCAGGGAGGGGCCGAAGTCGAACGTGGCGACGTGGCGGACGTACGTCGCGAACTCAACGAGCCACGGGGCGTCCAGGTTGTAGTACGCCGCGAGCTGCCCCTGGAGCGACGGGGGCAGCCCGCCGCTCTCGAGGCGGAACGGGCTGCCGCCGGCGCCGCGCATCAGCGCGTAGGTGAGCAGCATCACGAGGAGGAGGACGGGGATGCTCCCGAGCGTCCTCCGGATCACGAAACCGGCCAGCCGCTACCCCTCGAGCGCCGCCAGCACATCGTCGGCATGGGTGTCCGGCTTCACGTTCTCCAGCACAGCGGCGACCGTGCCCTCCTCGTCGATCACGAAGGTCGTCCGGTGAACGCCCATGTAGGTCTTGCCGTAGTTGCGCTTCTCGCCCCACACGCCGTAGGTCTCGGCGACCTCGTGCCCGACGTCGGCGAGAAGCGGGAAGGGCAACTCGAACTTCTCGCGGAAGCGGACGTGCGACGCCTCGTCGTCGGGGCTGACGCCGAGAACGACGGCGCCGGCGCGCTTGAACTCGCCCCACGCGTCGCGCAACCCGCACGCCTGGGTCGTGCAGCCCGGTGTGTCGTCCTTGGGGTAGAAGAAGAGGATGACCGGCGTGCCCCGGAGCGAGGACAGACTCACGGTCTCCCCGGTGTCGGACTGCAGCGCGAACTCCGGCGCCGGCTTTCCCTGTTCGATCAACGTTCTCGCTCCTCCTCGGTAGGGTCTCGCTCGATGCTAACGACGCACCGCCTCCTCGCCGTCCTGGTCGTGCTCGTGCCGGCCCTGGCCGCGCTCTGGGGCGGGCTCGCCTACTGGCGGAGGCGCGGGGCCGGCCGGATCCTTGCAAACGTGCTCGCGCTCGCGCAGACCCTGCTTGTCGCCCAGGTCGGGCTCGGCCTGCTGCTGCTCTCCGACGCGCGGCGCGCCGCGGACAGTCTCCACTACCTCTACGGCTCGCTCTCGCTCGGGGCGATCCTCGCGCCCTGGATCTACGCGCCCACGGAGGGCCCGAAGCGGCTCGCGTGGTTCGCCGGCACCGCCGCGCTCGCCGCCGCCCTCGCCGTCCGGGCGTTCATGACGGGGGCCTGATGCGACGCTTCTTCGCCGAGCTCAACCCGACGATCCGCGGCTTCCTGCTGATCGGACTCGTCGCGCTCGTCGTGGTGGTGCTCTCGCTCGAGGAGGTGCTGGCCACGGTCGGCGGGTTGGTCCGGATCGCGTTCTTCCTCGCGATCGCGTTCTTCCTCTTTCTCGTCTGGCGGGAGCGCCGGAGCGACATCGAGGCGTGGTCGGACCGGAGCCGGTGGATCTTCTACGGCGCGATCGCCCTCGCCGTCGTCGATATCGGGATGCTGATCGGGCTCGGCGCCGATGGCCGGGACGCGCTCGCGTTCTTCCTCGTGCTCGGGGCCTGCGCCTACGCGATCTTCCGCGTCTGGCGCGACGAGCACACCTACGGCTAGCTCGCGACGCGGCTCGCGGCGCCGTCGAGCGCATCGAGGGCGGCGCGGATCTCGACGGACTGGCCGACGAAGATGGGAGTGTCGCGCTCCGTATAGCGGGAGGCCTCGCTCTCGCGCAGCGTCAGCATCAGGTGCATGAAGTCGGAGGGCTCCTCGCACTCGAACGCGGTCATGAACTCCTGGTCGTCGATCCCGAAGGAGTAGGTGGTGTGGTTCTGAATCGTCGCGTAGCGGGCGCCGATCTCGATGTGCTCGTTCATCGCCCGTTGCCGGTCCTCCAGGGCGAGCGCATACCAGGGCCGCGTCTTCACGAAGGGGTAGACGACGAGGTACGGGTGGCCGCGCGGCACGACCTTGCGTGCGCGCCTGGCCTGGCTGTACTGCGAGGCCTTGGTCGTCGCGAGGTACGAGTACGGGGTCTCGAGCCAGCCCGCGAGCGGCGTCCCGTTCAGCGCCGCGCCGAGCTCGCCCAGGTCGAGGTAGCGCTCGGTGATCTTCCAGAGGAAGAAGTCGCAGTCGGGCCGGACCCCGGCGGTCGAGTAGGCCCGCACGTCCATCCGCTCCGCCCAGGCCGCGACGACGTCGGCGAACGCCTCCTTGCCGGCGGCGCGCTCCTCGTCGGGAAGCCGCCGCCAGGCCGGGTCGACCCGGAAGAAGGTGTAGGCGACGTACTGGCCGCTTCCTTGCTCCTCGCTCACGGTCGTATCGTACGTGTGGCCGCGTTCGCTAGCGGACGGTGAAGGGCGCGCTCTGGCGGACGACCGGGGCGGCCGGGTTGACCGGGTGCCGGACGGAGACCCACAGGCGGTAACGGCCCGGACGCACCTTGCGGGCGAGCACGATCGGCGTCTTCGTCCACGCCGTCGTTCGACCGCTCTTCGCAGCCGTCGTCGAGCCGGGCAGCCGCACGAGCCGGGCGCGATAGACGCAGTCGAGGTTGCAACGGAGGACGAGTGAGAGCGAGCGCGTCTGGTACGAGATCTTCGGCGTCACGGTGAGCGCCGCGCCGCAGTGCGCGATCGAGCCGCCGCGCACGGCGTCGAGCGCCGCCCGGACGGGCCCGAGGCTGGACTTGGGCGTCCCGTCGGCGTAGTAGACGCCCGACTGCCAGGCGGCGAGGGCGGGCTCGTCGTGCGAGTGGAAGAGGAGGACGCCGGAGACGTTCGGCTGGCAGTACGCGAGGGTGAGTGCGCGGCGGTAGAAGTCCGCTTGTGTCGCCTCGTCCACGGGCTTCGTCGTCGTCGGCTCCGTCCCCGTGTAGGCGGCCGCCTTCTCGGGCGGGACGATCGACTCGAC
>JBBQHQ010000087.1:0-10713 GCA_038324115.1 Gaiellales bacterium | reverse complement strand
TCTGTTCCTCCTTTCCCAGACCTTTGGAGTGATCTGACGATGAAGAAGCTGACCCGGAAGACGCTCCTCGCCGGCGCCGCGCCTGCGCTCGCGAGCCCGCTGCTACTCAGGCTCCCGTCGGGCGAGGCGGCCCCACCTCCGTCACCGCACGTGCACGGCTTCCCGCCGGGCAGCCACGCAGCGATGATCGGCGAGGGGGCGCCTGCGGTCGGCGGGCCGACCGACCTCGACAACCTGCTCTACCCGGCGCCCGCGCTCCCGCACCAGCCCGGCCGTGTCCGCGAGTACACGCTGCGCGCGCTCGACGTCGACCTCGAGATCGCCCCCGGCGTCTTCTTCCCGGCGTGGACGTACAACGGCACGATCCCCGGCCCCGTGATCCGGGCGACCGAGGACGACATCCACCGCGTCACGCTCGAGAACGCCGGCTCGCACCCGCACACGATCCACTTCCACGGGATCCACCCGGCGGACATGGACGGGGTCTTCGAGATCGTGAACCCGGGCGACAGCTTCACCTACGAGTTCCCCGCGACCCCCGCGGCGATGCAGCTCTACCACTGCCACGCCACCCCACTCAAGAAGCACATCCACAAGGGGCTCTACGGCGCCTTCATCATCGACCCGAAGGAGCTGCGCCCGCCCGCTCGCGAGCTCGTGATGGTGATGAACGGCTACGACACCGACGGGGACGGGACGAACAACTTCTATACCGTCAACGGGCGCACGTTCTATTACGCGCGCTACCCGATCACCGTGAAGAAGTCGGAGCTCCTCCGGATCTACCTCGCGAACCTGACCGAGTTCGACCTGATCAACTCCTTCCACCTCCACGCCGACTTCTTCCGCTACCAGCCCACCGGCACCGGCGAGAGCTGGGAGTACACCGACACGGTGATGCAGTGCCAGGGGCAGCGTGGGGTGCTCGAGATCGAGTTCGCGCACACCGGCCTGCACATGTTCCACGCGCACCAGTCGGAGTTCACCGAGCTCGGCTGGATGGGCTTCTTCGACGTGGTGGACGGATGAGCGAGACGAACGCACCCCGCGGCGAGATTGCCTGGAGGCTCTGGGCGCTCGTCCCGATCCTGCTCCTTGCCGCTGCGGTGGCGGGATTCGTGACCGCCGGCTCGTCGATCCTCGACCTCGTCGGGCAGAACCCGCCCCAGGTCGACGCCTTTGACGTGCGGCGGGTCGAGTTCAAGCCGGGCGAGATCCGCGTGCGGGTGACGAACCCCCAGCACGACGACCTCACCGTCGCGTCGGTCGCCGTCGACGATGCGATCGTCCCCTTCACGACCGACGGTCCGCAGACACTCGGGCACCTTCGCTCGACCACCGTCGTGATCCCCTTCAGCTGGGTCCGCGACGACCCGATCTCGGTCGGGCTGACGAGCTCGTCGGGGATCGAGACGGTCGAGGAGGTCGCTGCCGCGGTCGAGTCGCCAGGCGTCACGGGCGAGGGCTTCCTTGGCTACGCGATCATCGGCTTCCTCGTCGGGATCCTCCCGGTCGGGCTCGGCCTCCTCTGGCTGCCGGCGCTCCGGCGCGTCCAGCCGCACTGGCTGACCGCCTTCATGGCGCTGACCGTCGGCCTCCTCTCCTTCCTCGGCGTCGAGGCGCTCTTCGAGGGGCTGGAGCGTCAGGCCGCCCTGCCCGCGGCGCTTGGAGGCCCGGGGCTCGTCCTGCTCGGGCTCGCGCTCAGCTATCTCAGCATGACCGTGATTTCGGGCCGCGTCTCCCGCTCGAAGTCGGGCGCCGGCGCCGCAGGACCGGTGACAGGGGTTGCGCTTGCCACGCTCGTCGCGATCGGGATCGGCGTCCACAACCTCGGCGAGGGGCTCGCGATCGGGACGTCGTTCGCGTTTGGGCAGCTGACGCTCGGCTCGTTCCTGATCGTCGGCTTCATGATTCACAACGTCACCGAGGGGCTCGGGATCGCGGCGCCGGCGGCCGACTCGGGCTCGCGGCTCTCGCCTGCGCGGCTCGTCGCGCTGACGCTGATCGCGGGCGGTCCCGCCATCCTCGGCACCTGGCTCGGCGGCTTCGTCGCCAACGACGTGCTCGCCGTCCTCTTCTTCGGCGCCGCCGCGGGCGCGGCCTTCGAGGTCGTCGTCGAGGTCGGGCGCTACGTGCTCAAGCGCGCGCCGCTCGGGATCAAGTCCCCCTGGGTCGTCGGCGGCTACCTCTCCGGGGTCGCCGTGATGTACGTCACCGGGCTCGTCGCGGGCTGAGCCGGGCGCGCTCGGCCGGGAGGGTGAAGCCGAGCGCCAGCAGGACGACCGGGTACGACGCGACGAGCAGGAGCGCGACCGCGAGCGGGACGTCGAGCAGCTCGCCTGCGACCATCAGCGCGGCGGCGGCGCCGACCGCCGTCGCCACGCGCCGCCACTGGTACGGCGTCGGAAAGACGCGCTGGGCGTACCAGGTCATTCCCAGGAACATGATGACGTAGGCGGCGATCGTCGCCACGGCTGCGCCGATCATCCCGTAGGGCGGAATCAAGATCAGGTTCAGGCCGACGTTGACGACGGCGGCGACGCCGGTGATCACCCAGTTGAATTGCGTCCGCTTCGCCCGGCCGACCCCGATCGCCATCACGACGTAGGCCGCGTAGGCCGTCCCGCCGAAGGCGAGCAGCGGCACCACCTTGCCGCCCTCGTAGAACTGCGGCTGGGTGAGCAGCCGGACGAGCCACGGCGCCAGCAGCCCGAGCGTGAGCGCGAGCCAGGACGCGACGACGACGAGGTACGTGAGCACGAACGCGTACGTCCGCTTCGCGTCGTCGTCGTCCTCGATCGAGTACGCGAACGCCGGCCACGCCATCCGGAACGCGGTCAGGAGCAGCACCATCGCCGAGGAGATCCGGACGCCGATCTCGTAGAGGCCGACCTCGGCGATGTCGGTCAGGTGGACGAGGAAGAAGCGGTCGCTGAAGTTGATCGCGATCAGCGCCAGCGCGGCCGGGACGAGCGGGACGCCGAAGCGGTTCATCTCGCGCAGGAGCGGGCGGGAGAACTGGAGCCCGAGCTGCTCGCGGTGGACGGAGAGGAGGCCGAGGTAGACGAGCAGCGTCCCGGTGAAGTTGCCGACGATCACGCCGATCGCGCCCTTCTCCAGCCCGACGACGAGGAGGACGGTCGCTGCGATCGTGATCGCGATGTTGGCGAGGCTCGCCAGGACGAAGGCGGTCGAGCGCTCCTCGGCCCGGAAGAGCGAAGTCAGCTGCTCGTAGTTCATCTGTGCCCACATCCCGACGAGCCCGGCGCGGACGAGGTTCGCGTTCCCCAGGCCGAGAGCGTCGGCGATCGGCTCGGCGAGGAGGACGCCTGCGGCGAGCCCGAGCGTGGCGCTCCCCATCGTGAACCAGAACGACGTCCGCACGACGAGCCGCCGCCGGGCGAGGTCGGTCGAGTCGAAGTAGAAGCGGAAGAACGCGGAGGAGATCCCGAGCCGGAGGATCGTCACGAGCACGGCCGAGAAGGCGACGATCACGCCGACGGCTCCGATGTCCGCCCGGTCGAGGTAGCGCGTGTAGAGCGGGAGCAGGAAGACCGCGAGGATCCGGGAGACGACCCCGCCGAGGCCGTAGATCGCCGAGTGCCTCCCGAGCCTGCGCAGCTGGGCGCCGAGGTTCATCCTGTTGTCTGAAAGAGTCGGCTCATTCGAGGGTGGGCCGCTTGCGGCCCCTTTAGGGATCTTTCGCGCGATGAGCGTCCGCTTCTGCGGATGCTCATCTTGCGCTAGAGACGAGCGTAAAGACCGAGGAGGCGGTCGGTGACGTGTTCGAGGTCGTGCACGCGCTCGACATAGGCGCGCGAGGCGGCTCCGACCTCGCGGCGGCGGGCCGCGTCGGCGACGAGCGGCCGCAGCGTCTCGCGCAGCGTCTCGGCGGTCGCGGAGACGATCGGGACGCGGGTGCCGAACGCCTCCTCGGTGCGGCGCACGGCCTCGTCGTGCAGGAAGGTGACGACGGGCTTGCCGAGCGCCATCGCCTCGATCGCGAAAAGCCCGTACCAGCCCGCGTTCAGCTGGTCGACGACGATGTCCGCCGCGCGGTAGCGCTCGAACGCCTCGTCGTGATGGAGGCCCTCGACGAGCTCGAGGTCGGCGTCCAGCCCCTCGACTGCCGCGATGACGTGCTCGGTGCCCTTGCGGCCGCGGTGCGAGGGCGCGTGCACGATCACGGGGCGCGCCCGGTCGGAGGGTGGGGACGGCTCGATCGCGGCGACGTCGATCCCCGGTGGGATCACCTCTGCGTCGGGGACCCAGCGGATCGCGTCGTAGCTGCCGATGATCCGGGCGTCCGCCTTCCGTCCGGGCGCCAGCTGCTCCGGCGTCTTGCCCCGGATGTCCGAGCCGAGGTAGTGGATCACCGACTTCTTCCCGAATGCGCGGAGGAGCGGATACTGCGCCCGCTGCGGGACGAGGGTGAGCCCAAAGACGAAGTGGAAGACGTCTGTGCGGGGGAGCAGCCGCGCGAACGCCGCCCACTGTTTCGGCTGGCGGCGCAGAAGCCCGTCGCCCAGGTCGAGCGACTCGTCCGCCTCGGGATGGAGCCGGTAGCGGTTGAAGACGACGAGCCGGGCGTCGAGCCCGCGCCCGCGCAACGCCTGCGCAGTCGTCCAGGGCACCCCGGCCGTGTTCACCGGGCAGAGCGTGACCCGAAGGGGCCGGTCAGCCACCCGAGTGGCCGCGCGAGTCGACGACGGGGCCGTCGAAGTCGACCTGGTCGAAGTACCGCAGGCTCGCGCGGCCGGGCCGGATCCGGGAGCGGAGCGCGACGAGCTCCTCGTCCGAGATCTCCCCGAGGGCGCGCTTGACGCCGAGGTAGGGGAGGTTGAGATCGTCCTGGTAGACGATCGTCGAGATCCGCGGGTTGATCTCGATCACGTGCTCGCCGACGAGTTGGATGTTGAAGAAGTGCTCGATCCGGAGGTCGGCGACGAGCTTGTCCGCGGTCTCCATCAGCTCCTCGTCCTCGAGCGTGACGAAGTACATCGCGAGCCCGGCCCGCATCGCCTCGCGCGTCTTCGGGTGCCCGAGGACGACGCGCTCGCCGTCCGCGATCCCGTCGATCGTCCGCTCGCCACCGGTCGCGAGCTCCATCACGAGCAGGTCGGGGCCGCCCTCCTCGGGCAAGAGCTCCTCCGCCTCCTCCAGCCGCATCGCGACCGAGCCGGGCCGCTCGTTCAGGAGCTGGTGGGCGCGGTCGACGGTGGGGTCGAGGACGCGGAAGCCGCGCGAGCCGGACGAGAACACGGGCTTGAAGCAGACAGGCCGGTCGGGGTAGCCGAGCTCCCGCGCCGCCGCCGCGACCTCGCGGGCGCCGTTGACGCGGCGGTACTCGGGCCCCTTGATCCCCAGCCGCTTCAGGAGCGCGTAGGTCTCGGCCTTGTCGTTCGAGCGGTGGATCGTGTCCGGGCTGGAGACGAGGACGGGGACGGGGAAGCGGTCGCGGTGGGCGGCCAGCCCCTCGAGGTCGAAGGAGGACTGGGGGAGGACGACGTCGACGCCCTCGCGTTCGACGAGGTCGAGGATCGCGTCGGCGAAGCCGGGATCGGAGCCTGCCGGAACGAGGTGGAAGGCGTCGCAGAAATGACGGCCGATCGCGCGCTCGCTCATGTCGGTGCCGACGAGCCGGACAGTGCGCTCGCCGTTCGCGCGCAGGCCGTTCAGGAGCGCAGCAGTCCCGGGCGCGCCCGAGGCCGAGACGAGGACGGTGACGTCCTTCACGAGAGGTCGATCCGGTCCGCCGCGAGCTGGTCGAGCCGCCGCTCCTTCTCCTCCTCCAGCATCGCGCGCATCGTCTCGCCCATCCGCTCGCCGGGGTAGACCCAGATCTCCGGGTGGGTGAGGAGCTGGAGCCACGGGAAGGCACCCGAGCGAAGCTCCTCGTGCGGGCAGCCCGACCGCCAGTGCTGGTTCGAGTCGGAGCGGTAGGTCTCGGGGTCGAACCACGGCTCCTGCATCACGTTGATCGCGCCCTCGACCGGCGCGCGCATGTACTCGGGATCGGGGTTGTGCCAGGCGACGACCGGGTCGAAGCGGTCGTCCAGCTCGAGTCGGGGGTAGACGGCGTGGAGGCCGACCCGGTGCCCGAGCTCGCGTAGGCGGGCGATGGCGGCCTCGCCCTCGGAGGAGGAGAGGTTGTAGAAGACGGAGCCGGTCATCAGGAAGTAGGTCGCGGCGGCGCCCACCTCGTGCTCCAGCTCGGCCATGCGCAGGGCGGCGTCGAGGGAGAGGTCGACGTCGTGCCGGAGGATGACCGTCCCCTCGGCCGGCGCGCCCTCGAAAAACGCGAAGCGGTAGCCGCCCGCCTGCGCCGCCTCGAGCAGGTCGCGGTAGTGGCCGAGGTCGAAGGAGCAGCTCACCGGCGCCGCCCTCGACCTTGTGTTTCTGAAACACAAGCGTCTTTTTCCACCGGGAGTGAGGGAGCGAACCGCTTGTTCGAGCCAGAGGGCGCAGCGAGCGACGAGCTTGTGTTTCTGAAACACAAAGTTCTCATCGAGCCTCCACCTCCACCTCGAGCAGGCGGCAGGCGTCCTCGGCGCGCTGGAGCGCCTCGACCGACGTGTCCGCGGTCGCGATCACGTAGCCGCGGCGGTCGCCGTCACGGTGCACCGGCCGGATCGTCTCGCCGACCTGGAGATAGGTGTCGGCCTGGACGACGCCCGGCGCGGCGAGCACGGCATCGAGCGGGCCGACGCGCGTCACCTTCCCGGTCGGGAGCGGCCCGGGCTGCGCGGTCAGGAAGCGGATCGCGAGCGGCTGCTTGCACCTCGGGAGCACGAGCTCGTCCGGGATCTCCTCGCCGAGCGCCTGGCGGAGCGCGACCTCGACGAGGTCGACGCCGACCGCGTGGCGGACGAGGTCGGCCATCTGGCCGCCGGGGATCCGCGCGGCCACCTCGACGACGCGGACCGAGCCGTCGTCGGAGACGATCAGCTGCGGGAACGCGATCCCGTCCTGGAGGCCGAGCGCGTGCACGGCGTGGACGGAGACGCGCTCCGCCTCGGCGAGCACGTCGGCGTAGATCGAGGCCGGGTACACGTGGATCCAGCCGACCCCGAAGCCGATCCCGGGCGGGCGGAGGCGGTCGGAGAGGGTCAGCGGGAACGCCTCGCCCTTGCGCGCGATCACGATCCCGTTCAGCTCCAGCCCGTCGTGGAAGCTCTCGACGATCGCCTCCTCGGCAGGCGACTCGACGAGCGCGGCGTGTAGGTGCGCGTCCACGTCGTCCTGCGTCTCGAGGTAGAAGATCCCGCGCTGGCCGCCGGAGTCGGCGGGCTTGAGCACGGCCGGGAGACCGACGGACTCGACGGCTGCGCGGGCGCTCGCGAGGTCGCGCGCGGCGGCGAACCGCGGCTGCGTGACGCCCGCGTCGGCGAGGGTGCGCCGCATCGCGATCTTGTGCGTCATCAGGTGCGCGGTCGCGCGGCCGATGCTCGGCAGGCCGAGGTCCTCGGTGACCGCCGCGACGATCGGGACGGCGCGGTCCGCGGAGACGGTGAGGGCCCCGTCGACCGAGTGCCGGCGGGCGACCTCGGTGACCGCTGCGATGTCGGTGAAATCGACGGCCTCGCCGACGTCGGCGACGGCGAGCCCCGGCGCGTCCGGGTTGCGGTCGACCGCGACGACCCGAATCCCGAGCTCCTGCGCTCGGAGGATCGCCCGGCGCTGGTGCCTCCCGGCGCCCACGAAGAGGACGGTCTTGCCGGAGGGAGGCGCGGGAGTCACCGGGCGATGCTAACGGCGCGTCTAGAAGCCGGTCTGGAAGACCGCGCCGATCCGATCCCAGTGGTCGAAGACGCAGCCGCTCTTGCGATCGAACTCCGCGCGGACCTTCCGGCCCCGGTAGGTGCCCGTGACCGTGGCGAGGTCGTCGGTCGCCCCGGGGATCTCGTCGCAGCGCGGCGTCCGCTCCGGGAAGTCGAACGGGTCGGGGACGGCGGCGAGCTGCGCGCAGGCTTTCTCGGGATCGGGATGGTCGCCGCCCGCCGGGTCGCACTCGAGCCGCCACGTCAGCGAGTCGCCGAGCTTGCCCTCGGGCCAGACGGTGACCGTCAGGTGGGTGGCCGCATCGGGGTTGGGGCCGGCGGGCTTCGAGCCTCCGCACCCCGCCAGCAGGACGAGCACGGCGAGCGCCGCGAGCGCCTTCGTCACTCGTTGTCCCCATGGAACGCCGGGATCAGGAAGCGGACTCGCTCGAACCGCCCGATCTCGCAGCCGTTTGTCCGGGTCAGACGAGCCCAGATCCGGCGGCCTTCGAACCGGCCCGAGACGATCGCCTCGGCAGGCCCGCCGTAGAGATCGGTGCAAGCCATGTCCTTCGGCGTCGGTGCGAAGGGGCGATCGAGCGCTGCGAGCTTCGCGCAGGCGGCGACGGGCTGGGGCAGGGTGCCGCGGGCAGGAGCGCACCGGAGCGTCCAGGTCCGCGCGGTGCCGCCGTCGGCGCGGCCCTGCGCCCAGTAGCGGATCGTCAGGTCCGTGGTGCCGGTGTCCCCAGCGCGAAACCTCGCGCACGCGGGGGCCGCGAGAACGAGGCTGACGACGGCGAGCAGGGCGAGCCGCATCTCGAGCTGAAAAGTACACTCGACGCGTGGCTTTGGAGGGAAAGCGGATCTTCATCACCGGCGGCGCCGGCTTCATCGGCACGACCCTCGCGCGCCGGCTCGTCGACGCGAACGAGGTGATCGCGGCCGACAACCTGCACCGGAACGCGCTGGAAGGGACGCCGCTCGCCGACCATCCGAACTTCACCCTCCAGGAAGCCGACATCCTCGACGCGGACGCGATCGCCGAGCTCGCGAAGGGGGCGACGCACATCGTCCACTGCGCCGCGATCGCCGGCGTCGACGACGTTCTCAAGAGCCCGGTCCGGGTGATGCGCGTGAACGTGATCGGTACCTACCACGTGCTCGAGGCCGGCCTGAAGACGCTCGACACGCTCGAGCGCTTCGTCGACTTCTCCACGAGCGAGGTCTTCGGCACCCATGCGTTCCGCGTCCAGGAGGGCCAAGTCTCGACGATCGGCTCGGTCGGTGAGGCGCGCTGGACGTACGCCGTCTCCAAGCTCGCCGGCGAGCACATGTCGCACGCCTACCACGACGAGCTCGGCCTGCCGGCCGTGACCGTGCACCCCTTCAACGTCTTCGGCCCCGGCCAGATCGGCGGCGGCGCGATCCGGGCGTTCATCGAGAACGCGCTCGCCGGCCGCGATCTCGTCATCCACGGCGACGGCTCCCAGATCCGCGCCTGGTGCTACGTGGACGACATGGTCGAAGGCACGCTCCGCTGCCTCGAGCACCCCGACGCGGTCGGCCAGACCTTCAACATCGGCAACACGCGCTCGACGGTCACGATCTACGACCTCGCGCAGCGGATCAGGCGCCTGACCGACGCTGACGTCGAAATCACCTTCCAGCCGCTCCACTACGCCGATGTCGAGCTCCGGATCCCGAACGTGGAGAAGGCGCGCGAGGTGCTCGGGTTCGACGCGAAGGTCGACCTCGACGAGGGTCTCGAGCGGACGATCGCCTGGTACCGGGAGCGGAAGCCCGCGCCGGTTTGATCGAGATGGCGTGAACGTGCGTCCGGCCGCGCCCGAGGGTGAGGACGTGATCCGGCTGGCGCTGCCGGACGTGGGCAAGGAGGAGCAGGCGGCGGTCGCGGAGGTGCTCGCGAGCGGCAACCTGACGATGGGCCCCAAGGTGGCGGAGCTCGAAGGGCTCGTCGCCGAGGCGTGCGGGGTCGAGCACGCCGTCGCCGTCTCGAACGGGACGGCTGCGCTCCACCTCGGCGTCCTCGCGCTCGGAATCGGAGCCGGCGACGAGGTGATCGTCCCCGCGTACACCTTCCCCTCGACGGCGAACGCGGTCGAGCTGGCGGGCGGCAAGGCCGTGCTCGTCGATGTCGACCCCGACACGTTCAACCTCGACCTGGGTCGGGTCTACGAGGCGGTGACGCCGAGGACGAAGGCCGTGCTCGCCGTCCATCTCTTCGGGCGCCCGCTCGACTGGGGCGGTCTCCAGGACGCCGTCGCGCCGGAGATCCACCTGCTCGAGGACGCGGCGGGGGCGCTCGGCGCAAGCTGGCAGGGGATGCCGTGTGGCGGGCTCGGCGCGCTCGGCTGCCTCTCCTTCCACCCCCGCAAGATCGTGACGACCGGGGAGGGCGGCGCCGTGACGACGAACGACGCGGAGATCGCCGCCGCCGTGCGCCGGCTCCGTCACCACGGGCTCGACCCCGACTCGGATATCGCGCGCCCCTCGACGAACTACCGGCTCGCGGACGTCCTCTGCGCGCTCGGGATCCCGCAGCTCCGGCGGCTCGGCGAGCTGCACGCGGGCCGGGCGCGGATCGCCGCTGCGTACACCGAGCGGCTCGAGGGCGTCGTCGAGCTCCCGGACGCGGACGAGGGTGACGTGCACGGCTGGCAGGCCTACGTCGTCCGGCTCGATCGGCGCGATGAGGCGCTCACCGCCCTCCGGGCCGAGGGGATCGAGGTCCAGATCGGCACCTACGCGCTCCACCACCTGAGCGCGTACCGCGACCAGGGCCCCTTCCCCGGCGCCGACCGGGCGTTCGCCCGCGCGCTCGCGCTCCCGCTCCACTCGCGCCTGACGGACGCCGAGCTCGACCGCGTCGCCGCCGGAGTCGCCCGCTTCGCTTGACGGCCCGCGCTCCGGCCCGCACGGGTGTCATCTCGGC
>JBBQHQ010000086.1:0-10949 GCA_038324115.1 Gaiellales bacterium | reverse complement strand
CCGCGAGCTCGCCTCGGTGCCGGACATCGACCTCGACTTCCCGCGCGACATCCGCGAGAAGCTGATCGTTGCCGTGACCGAGCGCTACGGCCGTGAGCACGCCTCGCTCGTCGCCAGCTTCTCCACCTACCGCGCTCGGGGGGCGATCCGCGACGTCGGCAAGGCGCTCGGGCTCCCGTTCTCCGAGCTGGAGCGACTGGCCCGCGTCTCGAACGGCTGGGACGCCCGGAGCATCGCCGAGGAGCTGAAGCTACTCCCGGAGATCGAGCGCAAGCTCCTCTCGCCGCGCTGGCGCGCCTTCGCCGAGCTGACCGGGCAGATCGCGGGCCTGCCCCGGCACATCTCCCAGCACCCGGGCGGGATGGTGATCTCGTCCCGGCCGCTCATCGAGCTCGTGCCTGTGCAGCCCGCGGCGATGGCCGGAAGGCAGCTCTGCCAGTGGGACAAGGACTCGTGTTCGGATGCCGGCTTCCTCAAGATCGACCTGCTCGGCCTGGGGATGCTCTCCGCGGTCGAGGACTGCGTCGACCAGATCGCCGAGGCCTACGGCGAGCCGATCGACCTCTCCCGGATCCCGCTCGACGACCGGGCGGTCTATGCCGAGATCCAGCGCGCCGACACGGTCGGGGACTTCCAGATCGAGAGCCGGGCCCAGATGCAGAGCCTGCTCCGGACGAAGCCGGAGAACCTCGACGACCTCACCGTCCAGGTCGCGCTCGTCCGGCCGGGGCCGATCCAGGGCAAGGCGGTGCATCCGTACATCGACGCCCGCGAGCGGCTCCGCGTCGACCCCGCCTACGAGCCGCCGGTCGACCACGAGCTCCTGCGTGAGCCGCTCCGCGACACCCACGGCGTGGTCGTTTTTCAGGATCAGGTGCTCGAGGTCGCGATGGCGCTTGCCGGGTTCACCGTGGGGGAAGCGGAGGGGCTGCGCCGCGCGATGAGCCGGAAGCGGAGCGCCGAGGCCCTGGAGGCCTTCCGCGCGCGCTTCGTCGAGGGTGCCGCGGGCAAGGGCGTGGGGGAGGAGACCGCGAACCTCGTCTACGACAAGCTGACCGGCTTCTCCGGCTTCGGCTTCCCCAAGTCGCACGCGGCGGCGTTCGGCCTACTCGCCTACCAGTCGGCCTGGCTCCGGCACCACTATCCGGCCGAGTTCCTCTGTGCGCTCCTGAATGCGCAGCCGATGGGCTTCTACCCGCCGGCCTCGCTGATCCGCGACGCGCAGCGGCGGAAGGTGCAGGTGCGCTCGCCGGACATCAACCTGAGCGAGGCCCGGTGCTCGCTCGAGGAGGGCGGCGCCGTCCGGCTCGGGCTCGCCTATGTGCGCTCGCTCGGCGAGGAGGATGCGGCGCGGCTCGTCGCCGAGCGGGAGACGAACGGGCTCTTCTGGGACGTCGGCGACCTCGCCCGGCGGGCGCCGCTCGACGCGCGCGAGCTGGAGGCGCTCGTCCGCAGCGGCACCTGCGACTGCTGGGGGAAGCGGCGCGACCTGCTCTGGGAGCTCGGGCTCGCGACCCGGCCAAAGACGGTGCGCGAGCACGTTCAGCTCACGCTCGCTCTCGACCCGACCGCGGCGACGCCCGAGCTGCGTGACCTGACCGAATGGGAGCGGATGCTCGCGGACTACTCAACCACGAGCGTCTCGGTCGGCAACCACCCGCTCAGGCTCCTGCGCCCGCACCTGGGCACGGAGGTGCTCTCGAGCCCGCAGCTCCTGGAGGCGCCGCACAGAAGCCGCGTCGCCTTCGCCGGGCTCGCGATCGCGCGTCAGCGGCCGGCGACCGCGCGCGGGATCGTCTTCATGCTGCTCGAGGACGAGCACGGCCAGGTCAACCTGATCGTCTCGCCCGAGCTCTACGAGCGGCACCGGGCGCTCGTCCGCGGCGAGCCGATCCTGCTCGCGCGCGGCCGCTACGAGCGGATCGGCGAGAACCGGAACATTGTCGTCAGCGAGCTCGAGAGCCTGGGCCCGCTCGCGCGCCGGGTCGCGCAGGCAGACGTCGGCGCCGCCCTCCCACCCGCGCACCACTTCGGGCGCCGCTGACGCCGCCGACGACGAGCTTGTGTTGAATCAACACAAGCTCTTTCGTGCCGGGATCGTTGCGGACTTGGCACGAACGCTCCGTTGGCGTTGCCCATCGTGGGGGGATGCGCTTCGCGGTCTCGCCGAACCTGAGGACGATCCGGGAGCTCGTCGTCGCGCTCGACCGTGCGAACGTGCCGATGGCGCAGACCTGGCGTGAGGTTGGCGAGGCCGCTTCTCATCTGGGGTTGCGCCGTCCCGGCTACCACCTCGTCCGGCAGCTCGCACTGGCCGAACGCGCCCGGCGGGCCGCCCACCGCGAGACGATGAAGGCCGCCGCCGGCGTCGTCCTGGCGACCGGCTCGCCGTATGCGCTCCGGGTGCTCGAGGCGTTCGACGACCTGGAGCTCGCCCGAGCGCGAGAAGCGCTTGTGTTGAGTCAACACAAGCGCCTGTTCGTCCCGCCCTAACCGCCGGCCCAAACCGCTCGCCCTAGCCGGCCGCGGTCGCCGGGGGCGGCTTGCCCTCTAGCAGCCGCTCGAGCGTCATCGCAGTCGAGATCAGGCCGATGTGGGAGAACGCCTGCGGGAAGTTGCCGACCATCCGGCCGAGGCTCGCGTCGTACTCCTCCGAGAGCAGGCCGAGGTCGTTCCGGAGCCCGAGCAGCCGCTCGAACATCGCGACGGCCTCGTCGAGCCGGCCCGTGAGCGCGAGGTTGTCCACGTACCAGAACGAGCAGAGGAAGAACGCGCCCTCGCCCGGCGGCAGGCCGTCCACCGCGCCCGTCTCCTCGTCGTGGCTGTAGCGCAGCACGAAGCCGTCCTGGAGGAGCGTGTGTCCGACCGCGTCGAGCGTTCCCAGCACGCGGGCGTCGTCCGCCGGCAGAAACCCCACGAGCGGGATCGTCAGCAGCGAGGCGTCGAGCCGCTTCGAGTCGTAGGACTGGACGAACGAACCGAGCTCCTCGTCGAACCCGCGCGCCAGCACCTCCGCGTGGATCTCGGCTCGGACGGCCCGCCACCGCTCGACCGGGCCGTTCGAGCCGAACTGCTCGATCACCTTGATCCCGCGGTCGAACGCGACCCAGGCCATTACCTTGGAGTGGGTGAAGTGCCGGCGCGGTCCCCGGACCTCCCAGATCCCCTCGTCCGGCTCGCGCCAGCGCCGCTCGAGGTTGGCCAGGAAGGCGAGCTGGAGCGCCCAGGAGTCCTCGTCGCCCTCCAGCTCGTGCACGCGGGCCTCGTGGAGGAGGTTCATCACCTCGCCGTAGACGTCGAGTTGGAACTGGCTACTTGCCGCGTTTCCGACCCGGACGGGCTTGGAGCACTCGTACCCCTCCAGCCAGGGGACCTCGTACTCCGGCAGACGCCGTTCGCCGGCGGGGCCGTACATGATCTGGAGGTCGTCGGGATCCCCCGCGACGGCGCGCAAGAGCCACCGGCGCCAGGCGCGCGCCTCGTCGATGAAGCCGTTCTCGACGAGGACGTCGAGGGCGAACGTGGCGTCGCGCAGCCAGCAGTAGCGGTAATCCCAGTTCCGGACGCCGCCGACCGTCTCGGGCAGCGAGGTTGTGGGCGCCGCCACGATCCCCCCGGTCGGCCCGTAGGTCAGCGCCTTCAGAACCATCAGCGAGCGGACGACGGCCTCGCTCCAGCGGCCGCTGTAGGAGCAGGTGCCGACCCATTCCCGCCAGAACGAGCACGTGTCCTCGAGCGCGTGCTCGGCGTCGATCGGGTCGGGCGTCGGGTGATGGGAGGGAAACCACGTCAGGACGAACGGGTGCCGCTCGCCCGCCGTGACGGTGAAGTCGGCGACGGTGCGCAGGTTCTCGCCGCGAACGTCGACGGGCGTCTGCAGCGCGAGCGCGTCGGGGCCGGCGACCGCGATTCGGGCGTCGTCGATGTGCCGCACCCACGGGACGATCGAGCCGTACCCGAAGCGGATCACGAGCTCCATCCGCATCCGCACCGTTCCCGAGACGCCCTCGACGATTCGGATGACGTCCGGGGCGTCCCCACGCGGCGGCATGAAGTCGATCACGCGCACGACGCCGCCGGCCGTCTCCCATTCCAGCTCGTGGACGAAGGTTCGTGGCCGATAGCTCCGGCCGACGCTCCGGATCTCTTCGTCGGGGCGAAGGAGCCAGCGACCGTTCCGTTCGTCGCCGAGGAGGGCCGAGAAGCACGCGGCGGAGTCGAACCGCGGAAAGCAGAGCCAGTCGATCGACCCGTCCGTGCCGACGAGCGCAGCGGTCTGGAGATCGCCGATCAGCCCGTAGTCCTCGATCAGCACGGTTCGATCCTAGGCGCCGAGGCCGACGGTGAACTTCCGGAAGCGCTTCGCGGCAGCCCTGACGAACGCCTGCTCGTACTCGTCGGCCGCGTCGTCGTCGAGGGTGCTCGCGTAAGCGACCAGGATCTCCCGCAGCCGGTCGGTGCCCGTCTCGAGCACGAGCTGGAAGTCCGCGTACGCCTCCTCGGCATCCTCGCGGGCCGCCGCGTCGTAGGCGCCCTCGGCGTCGTCGGCCTCGGCGAGCAGGTCGGCCTCCTCCTCCGCGAAGAGATCGAGCTGGCGCCGCACGAGGTCGTCGAAGCGGCCGCGGCGGAGCCTCACACGACCTCCCGGTAGAGGGCGAGATGGGCGGCGGCGGCGGCGTCCCACGTCAGCTCCTCGCGGGCCCGGAGGGCGCCGGTCCGTGCGGCCGCCAGCTCGTCCGCATCGGCGAGGAGCTCGCGCAGCGCCGCGGTCAGCGCCTCCACGTCGTCCGGCGGGACGACGCGGCCGGCGCCGAAGGCCCGAACCGTCTCGCCGAGCCCGCCGACGTCGTAGACCACAGCGGGGAGGCCGGCGCCGAGCGCGCGGAGAAGGGCGCCGCTCTGATCGAGCTCGGGCCGATAGGGGAAGACGGCGACCGTGGCCTCCGCGAGAGCCCGGTCGAGCTCGGACTCGGGCAGGAAGGCCGTGCTGTCCCCAGCGACGACGAGCCGCGCGCCGGGGACGCCCGCGACGGCCCGGCGGGCGTGCTCGAGCTGCTTGTACGGCCGGACGAGGCCGAGCGCGAGCACGGTCGCGCCGTCGTCCCGTCGCTCGGTGGAGCCGCGAAAGACGGGATGGGCGATCACCCGCAGCTTCGCGTCGTCGACCCCGAAGCCGGCGAGCGCCTCGCGGCCCCGCTCGCTGTGCACGACCACGCGCTCGAAGCGGTCGAAGAGCCGGCGCCACAGCTCGACCTTCGCGGCCGTCCTTCGCGGGAGCAAGTCGTGGGCAGTGAAGACGAGCGGCGCGCGCTGACGGAGCAGGCGGGCGTCGAGCTCCGGTGCGGCGAGCCACTGGAGATGGACGACGTCCGCGTCCCTGCGCGCCAGCCGGGCGAGGCCCAGTGGATGCTCGAGCGCTTTCACGGGCAGCCGCAGACGGGAGCGGCGGAAGAGCCGCGAGGAGAGCGGGTAGAAGAGCTCCTCCCGCCGATAGCCGTCAGGTGCGGGCGCGGCGCCGAAGCGAAAGCGCGAGGTGACGAGCTCGACGTCCGCCCCGGCGCGCGCGAGCGCCGCCGCCAGCTCGTGGTCGTACGGGGGCGTGAACGCGGGAGGGTCGGCGAGCGTGACGCGCACCCTCGTAGGCTAGTGCCCGTGCTGATCCGGAGCTGGAACGTCTTCCACGGCAACGCCCACCCGCCCGACCGCGGCAGCCACCTCCACGCCATGATCCGGCTCGCGGTCGCCGACCGGCCCGACGTCCTCTGCCTCCAGGAGGTGCCGCTCTGGGCGCTGCCGCGGCTCGCGCGCTGGAGCGGGATGCGGGCGCGCTGGGTCGTGACGAAGCGGCCCTGGCTGCCGGCGTGGCTCGCGGGCCTCGTCACGCGCCTGAACAACGGTCTCTTTCGCTCCGCGATCGCGGGGCAGGCGAACGCAATCCTCCTCGCGGACGGGCTCGAGCCGCTCGAGCAGCACACGCTCCGGATCGACGAGGGCGGCCCCGAGCCGCGCTGGTGCCAGGCGGTGAAGATCGACGGGATGGTGATCGGGAACCTGCACGCGAGCAACGACTTCGACGACCCCGACCGTGTGGCCGCCGAGGTCGCCCGCGCGGAGGCGTTCGTCTCGGACCTCGCCGGCGGCCTTCCCGCGGTGCTCGCGGGCGACTTCAACCTCCGCCGGGAGGACCTCGACGCGCTCCCCGGCTGGTCGGCGCTCGGGCCCGGCATCGATCACGTGCTCATCAAGGGGCTCGACCCGGGGCCGCTCGAGGTCTGGCCCGAGGAGCGCCGCCGGGCGGGTGCGCTCGTCCTCTCCGACCACGCGCCGGTCGAGGTGAGCGTCGCATGACCTTCGAGGAGGCGCGGGCGCTCTTCCCGGTGCTCGAGCACGTCGCCTATCTCAACGCGGGCACCTTCGGCCCGCTCGCGCGCCCCACGGCCGAGGCCGTCGCCGCGCAGGAGGAGCAGAACCTGCTCCAGGGGCGGCTCGGCCGGGTCTACTTCGAGCGGCTGCTCGCCGTCCGGGAGGAGCTGCGGGCCCAGCTCGCGGGTCTCGTGGGCGCGGAGCCGGCGCAGGTCGCCCTGACGGGATCCACCACCGACGGCTGCAACATCGTCCTCGCCGGGCTGGGGCTCGGCCCCGAGGACGAGGTGATCACGACCTCGGAGGAGCACTTCGGCCTGCTCGGCCCGCTCTGGGCGAGCGGGGCGCACGTGGTCGTCGCCGCCCCGACTCCCGAGGCGATCCTCGCCGCCGTGACGCCGCGGACGAGGCTGATCGCGGTCTCGCAGGTGCTCTGGACGAGCGGCCAGATGCTCCCGGTGCGCGAGTTGCGGGAGCAGACGGGGATCCCGCTCCTCGTCGACGGGGCCCAGTCGGTCGGGGCGATCCCGGTCGAGCTCGCCGGCGTGGACTACCTGACGATCTCGGGGCAGAAGTGGCTGTGCGGGCCGGACGGGACGGGCGGCCTCGCGGTTGCGGAGCCCGAGAGCTTGCGGGTGGCGCGCCCGAGCTACTTCTCCCAGGCCGCCTACGAGCACACGGGCGAGTTCGAGCCGAAAGCCGGCGCCGCGCGGTTCGACCCCGGCACCGTGCCGCTGGCGAGCCTGCTCGGGCTCCAGGCGGCGGTCGGGCTCCGGCCGGAGTGGGCGTTCGAGCGCGCCGGCGAGCTGGCCGCCCGCTGCCGGGAGCTGCTCGAGCCGCACGTCGAGGTCGTGCCGGGCGACGCCACCCTGGTCGCGTTCCGGGCCGACGACTCCGCCGCCGTGGTCGAGCGACTCGCCGAGGCGGATGTCTCCGTCCGCGAGATCCCCGGCACAGGGCTCGTGCGGGTCTCGTGCGGGTGGTGGACGAGCGAGGACGACCTCACACGTCTCGTCGCGGACGTGACCGGCTAGATCGAGTTCTCGGTGCGGAGGCCGAGCTCCTCCGAGATCGGGCGGAGCGCCTCGACCACGTTCCGGATGTGCTGGTCGAGCTCGAGGCCGAGCAGCTCGGCACCCGCGTAGACCTCGTCGCGGTGGACACCCGCCGCGAACGACGGCTGCTTCAGCTTCTTCTTGACCGACTTCGGCTCCAGCCCCTCGAGCCCGAGCGGGCGCACGAGCCCGCAGGCGTGGATGAAGCCCGAGAGCTCGTCGCAGGCGAAGAGCGTCCGCTTCAGGGGCGTGTCCCGCTCCATCCCGAGGTGTTCCGCGTGGGAGAGGATCGCTTCGATCATCCACTCGGGATAGCCCGCCTCGCGCAGGATCGGCGCTCCGTTCTGCGGATGCTCGTCCAGCGTGGGGTGGATCTCGTAGTCGAAGTCGTGCAGGAGAGCCGTGATCCCCCAGAGCTCCTCGTCCTCGCCGGCGAGGCGCGCGTAGTGGCGCGTCGAGGCCTCCACGGCGAGTGCGTGTCGCCGGAGCGACTCGCTCTTCGTGTACTCCGTGAGGGTCTCCCACGCCTGGGTCCGCGACAGCTCCATCAGCCGTCTACGATACCCCGCCGCGGCCAGGGGCCACCGTCGACCATGATCACTACGCTTGCCCAAGAGAACCTGATGCAGTCCTTCGCGATCGAGGGCGGCAAGCCGCTGAACGGAACCGTGCGGGCCGCCGGGAACAAGAACGGCGCGCTGCCGATCCTGGCCGCGACCTTGCTGGCGACCGAGCCTGTTCGGCTGACGAACCTGCCCCGGATCCGCGACGTCGAGACCATGCTCGAGCTGCTCTCCGACCTCGGCGCCGAGGTGGCGTGGGAAGGCCCGAACGAGCTCCGGGTCGACTCCGGCAGCGTCGCGAAGACCGAGCTCGACGAGGAGCTTTGTCGCCGGATCCGGGCGTCCTTCCTCCTGGCCGGCCCGCTGCTCGCCCGCTTCGGCCGCGTCGTCGTGCCCCCGCCCGGAGGCGACGTGATCGGCCGTCGGCGCCTCGATCCGCACATCCACGCCCTGGCGGCGCTCGGCGCCGAGATCACGATCAACGGCACCTACGAGATGAGCACGAGCGGGCTGCGCGGCACCTCGGTCTTCCTCGACGAGGCGAGCGTGATGGCGACCGAGAACGTGGTCATGGCCGCCGTGCTCGCCGAGGGCGAGACGATCGTCGGCAACGCTGCCTGCGAGCCGCACGTCCAGGATCTCTGCCGCTTCCTCGTCTCGCTCGGAGCCCGGATCGAGGGGATCGAGTCGAACGTGCTCCGGATCCAGGGGGTCCGGCAGCTCGGCGGCGGCGAGTGGCGGGTCGCGCCCGAGCACATCGAGGTGGGCAGCTTCATCGGCCTCGCGGCGTGCACCGGCGGCGACCTGACGATCGAGGACATCAACCCGAACGACCTCGTTGCGATCCTGCCGGCGTTTGCGCGACTCGGAGTCCGCGTCGAGCTCGGCACCTCCAGCCTCCGGGTCCCGCCCGGGCAGGAGCTCCAGATTCAGGACGACCTCGGGGGCCAGATCTCCAAGATCGAGGACGGGCCCTGGCCGGCGTTCCCGGCCGACCTCACCTCGATCGCGGTCGTGACCGCCACCCAGGCGCAGGGCACGATCCTGATCTTCGAGAAGATGTTCGAGAGTCGGCTCTTCTTCGTGGACAAGCTCGTCGGGATGGGCGCCCGGATCATCCTCTGCGACCCGCACCGCGCCGTGGTCACCGGCCCCGCCCAGCTCTACGGCGAGCGGCTGACGAGCCCGGACATCCGCGCGGGCATGGCGATGCTGATCGCCGCTCTCTGCGCCGAGGGGACGTCGCTGATCGGCAACATCGGCGAGATCGACCGCGGCTACGAGCGGATCGACGAGCGCCTTCGCTCGCTCGGCGCCTCGATCGAGCGCGTCGAGAGCTAGAGCCGCAGGTCGAGCGCGCGGCTCGTCGCCGGGCTGACGTCGTCCGTCCCGGCGAACCGGGCCCGCACCCGGTAGGCCCCGCGCCGAAGCTCGACTCTCCACTCGGCGGTGCCCGTGCCGTTCGTCCGCTCCCGGCCGGCGACGCTCCAGCGGCTGCCGTCGAACGCCTCGAGGAGGAGCTGGCGACCGCCGGGCGAGGCCTCGGCGACGGTGAGCGTCGAGCGGAGCCTGACGTGGCGCCCGACCCTGATGGCCGAGAGCGCGAGTTGCGAGCGGGCGCGCAGAAGCGAGATCGTCAGCGGCCGCGAGACCTCGCGCTCGCTCCCCGTCTCGTCGAGCGCGGCGACGCGGAAGCGGTAGACGCTCCCGCCGGAGAGGGAGTAACTGGCCGAGGTCGAGCGGGTGGCCGGCGTCAGGATCTCGTCGGGACTGCCGTCCCGAGAGACGCTGACGCGCCACGAGGGAGCGGGCGCGCTCGACCAGGAGAGCGTGATGCGCCGCCCCTGGCGCGTGCCTGCGAGCCGCAAGCCTTCGGGGGCACTCCCCTGGGCGCGCGCGACCGCGGCCGCGACGTCGAGGATGCCGAAGCCGAGCTCGTTGGTCCAGAGGCCGCTGCCGCTCGCCGTCTGCTCGAGGACGTCCGCGACCTCACCGGCGGTGAGCGAAGGGTTAGCCGCCCAGACCAGCGCCGCCGCGCCCGCGACCTGCGGGGCCGCATAGGACGTGCCGCTCCCGATCCCGTAGAGGCCGGCGGTCGCCCCGGCCAGGGGAACGCGGGGGTAGCGCGAAGCGGGGGCGAGGCTCGAGACCGCACCGAAGACGTCCTCGCCCGGCGCGGCGAGCGACACATACGACCCGGTGTTCGAGAACCACGCCCTGATCCCTGACCGGGTCGAGGCGCCGACCGCGAGGCCGCGGCCGCCCGCGCCGTGGGAGCCCGGCGGCTGGAGGAGCGCTGCGGGGTACTCGAGCCGGTTGCCGTTGTCGTGGTCGTTGCCGACCGCCGCGACGAGGAGCGCTCCCTTGCCGACCGCGTAGTCGACGGCGCGCTGCTCGATCACCGAGGTGTCGGGGCCGCCGAGGCTGAGGTTGAGGATGCGGGCCCCATGGTCGACGGCCCAGACGATCGCGGCGGCCTCGTCGACGTCGGTGAAGGAGCCGCTCGCGGCGCCCGCCTGGACGATGAGGAGCCGGGCGTCGCCGCCCGCTCCCACGATCCCGTCCCCGTTCGTGGTCGAGCCGGCGGCGAGCGAGGCGACGAAGGTGCCATGGCCGTTGCGGTCGCGGACGTCGCCCGTCCGCGTCCGGATGCTGTACGCGGCGGGGGCCTTGGCGGCGAGATCGGGGGCCTCGAGATCGGCGCCGGTGTCGATCACCGCGATCGTGACGCCGGCCGCCGCGCGGAGGACGGCCTCGGGGACGGCGTCGCTCCGGGTCGCCGCGTACTGCCACTGCGGCGCGGTCCCGCCGAAGGTCTGCGCGACCAGGGCCGGCTCGGCCGCGGGGCGGCGGGCCACCTGCCGCTCCACCCGCTCGATCCCGGGTAGCGCCGCGACCGTGGCCGCGAAGGCCGCAGCATCGCCTGCCGGCCGGACGACCGCGGCGCGGAGCGCGGGCAGGCGGCGCA
>JBBQHQ010000085.1:0-11134 GCA_038324115.1 Gaiellales bacterium | reverse complement strand
CCTCCGCCGGGCGATGGCCCCGCCAGAGCGCCCGGTCGAGGCTGGCCGGCACGAAGGCCAGGGTGCCGACGTCGGGACGGGCGAGCGTCTCGGCCACGATCGCCGCCGCGACCCTCGCGAGGTGACGTTGCCCGTGCTCCTTCCAGGCGTTGACGAGCCGGCGTGCCGCCTCGTCGTAGAGGATCGCCGCCCGGGCGGTCGCGAACCCGAGCCGCCTGCCTCGACACTCGGCGCAGCGCCGGACCGGCCAGGCGCCGGGCGACCCACAGCGCTCGCAGAGCGGCGGCGAGAGCCGCACGAGGCCGTCCGAGCAAGCCTCGCACAATGAGGCGCCGAGCCGGGCACAGGCCGCGCAGCGCCGGGGAAGCAGCACGTCGAGCATGTCGTCGACGCTACGTCCCGAGACATGACGCGCGTGCGACGGCTTCGTGCCGAAAGCGTGACGATCAGTCCACAGCGGGCGGCTGCGCGAGCTCGCGCAGCGCCTCCCGGCCCTCCTCGAGGTCCTCGAGCGTCTTCACCGGCACGAATCGGCCCCGTGGGCCTGTCGCGGGCACCCGGAGGAAGGTCGTCGGGACGAACCGGCTGATCTCGTGGTAGACCCGCTCGAGTTGGACGGCGGGCCGCCCGTCCACCTCCTTCCGGACGTAGAGCCAGGTCAGGTCGTAGACGCGGTCGAGCACGTCGAGATCGAGCGTCAGGGTGTTGACGTTCCCGTAGCCGAGCCGGGAGCGGTCGAACGAGGCCGGGAACCGCGGGCTCTCGAGCAGCTGCGGCTTGCCGTCGACACGGACGGGTGCGCCGCCGGGATCGCCCTCGGTGGCGACGACCTCCGCCGTGACGGCCCGACCGGCGCGGAGGTGCGCTCCGAGGACCGCGGGATCGACCTTCGCCCCGAGATTGTCCACGTTCGAGACGAGTACGTGCCGGACGCCCCGCTCGCGTAGCCGGTCGCGCGTCCCCGAGCGCACGAACCACTCGAGGAAGTCGCCGTGCCCGGGGCTGTAGGGAGAGACGCGGCCGGCGTCGTCGCGGAAGAGGCTCCCGTCGGGCTCGAGCCGGAGCGAGACGGACTGCGAGAAGACGACCGGCTCGGCCGGGCCGCGCCCGGCAACGGCCGCGCGCACCGCCTCGTCGGTCGCGAAGCTCGTCATCAGCGCCACCGGCACGTCCGCCCCGGTGCGCGCCGCGACCCTCTCCGCCTGGGCCAGCTTCAGGTCGAGGAACGTGCGACCGTCGAAGACCTCGACGAGCCCCTTGACGACCCCGCGGAAACGCGTTGCCATCCCGCCGGTCAGGACGACGATCCCGAGCTCGCCGGCCCGGAGTGCCGCCTCGCCCGCGGCGCGCACGCCGGCGTCGTCGTCGGGCGCCGGCAGGCGGACGACGTCCCCGCGCGCCGGCGGCTCCACGGTTCCCGCGACGACGTTCGTGCCTGGGCCGAGGCTCCCGTCGACGACCCGGGCCTGCAGGCCGGCGAACCGCTCCTCGTCGAAGCCGAAGCGCTCGAGCACCGTGCGGCTCTCGGCGTCGATCTCGGCGAGGATGCTCATGCGGCGCGGGCGACCCGTGGGAGGCTGTCGGCGTAGGGAGCCCGGTGCACGCCCTCCTCGGTCACGATCGCGGCGATCAGCGCCGCCGGCGTGACGTCGAAGGCCGGGTTGCGAGCGGTGAAGCGCTTGGTCACCTCGCCGCCGTCCCGCTCTTCGATCGGGATCTCCGCGCCGGTCGGCGTCGCCGGGTCGATCGTCGAGGTCGGTGCGACGATGTAGAGCGGCAGGCCGTGGTGGGCGGCGGCGAGGGCGAGCCCGTACGTGCCGATCTTGTTCGCGGAGTCGCCGTTCGCGGCGATCCGGTCAGCTCCGGTGACGATGCAGTCGACCTCGCCGCGGGCCATCAGATGCGCGGCTGCGGAGTCGGCGATCACGGCGTGTGGGATCCCGAGCGCCTCGAGCTCCCACGCGGTCAGGCGGGCGCCCTGGAGGAGCGGCCGGGTCTCGTCCACGAGCACGTGGGCGAGCAACCCCTGCTCCCAGCCGGCGCGGAGGGCCCCGACCGCGGAGCCGTAGCCCCCCGTGGCGAGCCCGCCGGCGTTGCAGTGGGTGAGCGCCCGGGTTCCGGGGCCGAAGAGCGTCGCGGCGTGTGCGGCCATCGCGCGGCAGCGGGCGACTTCGTCCTCGTGCAGCGCGCGCGCCCGCTGAGGGGTCGGGTCGGGCCGCATCTGGTCGAGCGCCCAGACGAGGTTGACCGCCGTCGGGCGCGACTCGGCGAGCACGCGGTAGGCGGCGGCCTCGTCCTCCCCCTCCTCGAGTGCGAGCACGTAGCCGTACGCAGCCGCGATCCCGATCGCCGGGGCGCCGCGAACGGCAAGCGTCTTGATCGCCTCGGCGACCTCGGCCGCGGTGGTGCAGCGGAGCTCCACCTCCTCGTCGGGGAGGCGCCGCTGGTCGAGGAGGACGACGGCGCCGGGCTCGAGGCGGACGATCCGCTCGGGGTCGAGGTCAGCCATGCGCCAACCGTACTGGGCCGGAACGAGCACGGCCCAGGGACAGTCCCTGGGCCGTGGCCGTTCGCGCGCTGTCCTACGGGATCAGGTCCCCTCGTCCCAGGAGGCGAGGTACTTGGCCTGCTCTGCGGTCAGCTGGTCGATCTCGATCCCCATCGTCGCCAGCTTGAGGCGGGCGATCTCGTCGTCGATGTCCTTCGGGACGACGTAGACCTTCCGCTCCAGCGAAGCGGCGTTCTGGACGATGTACTCGGCCGAGAGCGCCTGGTTCGCGAAGGACATGTCCATCACGATCGCCGGGTGCCCCTCGGCGGCGGCGAGGTTGATCAGCCGCCCCTCTCCGAGGAGGTAGAGCCTGCGGCCGTCGGCCATCGTGAACTCCTCGACGAACTCGCGGGCGTGCCGCGTCTCGGACGCGAGCTCGCGGAGGGCGCCGATCTCGATCTCGACGTTGAAGTGACCCGTGTTGCAGAGGATCGCCCCGTCCTTCATCTGCTCCATGTGCTGGCGCGCGAGGACGTGCTTGTCGCCCGTCGCGGTGCAGAAGATGTCGCCGATCGCAGCGGCCTTCTCCATCGAGAGGACCTCGAACCCGTCCATCGCGGCCTCGAGGGCCGGCATCGGGTCGGTCTCGGTCACGATCACGTGCGCCCCGAGGCCCTTGGCCCGCATGGCGACGCCGCGCCCGACCCAGCCGTAGCCGGCGACGACGAAGCGCTTGCCCGCGATCAGGACGTTGGTCGCCCGGATGATCCCGTCGATCGTGGACTGGCCGGTGCCGTAGCGGTTGTCGAAGAGGTGCTTCGTCCGCGCCTCGTTGACCGCGATCACCGGGAAGCCGAGCTTGCCGTCACGCTCGAGGGCCTTGAGCCGGATCACGCCGGTGGTCGTCTCCTCGGTGCCGGCGATCACGTCGCCGAGCTGCTCGCGGCGGGCGCTGTGCAGGACGCCGATCACGTCGGCGCCGTCGTCCATCGTGATGTGCGGCTTGTGGTCGACCGCGGCCTCGATGTGCTGGTAATACGTGTCGTTGTCCTCGCCCTTGATCGCGAACGTGGAGATGTCGTACTCGTCCACGAGCGCCGCGGCGACGTCGTCCTGCGTCGAGAGCGGGTTGGACGCCGAGATGACGACGTCCGCGCCCCCGGCCTTGAGCGTCCGCATCAGGTTCGCGGTCTCGGTCGTGACGTGGAGGCACGCCGCGATCCGGTAGCCGTCGAGCGGCTTCTCGGACTCGAAGCGCTCCCGAATCGCGGCCAGCACCGGCATCTGCCGGTCCGCCCACTCGATCCGGCGCTTGCCCTCGGACGAGAGCGCGAGATCCTTGACGTCGTGCTTGCGTGTCGTTGCCATGCAGTCCTTCCGGTTGAAGAGTCGTTGGAGAAGAAGTCGGGTCAGGCGACGAGCAGGCGCTCGTGCTTGCGCTGCTCCCAGCTGACCCAGTCGCTGCCGGGCCGCGCCCCGGCGAGCCAGGTGTCGACGGCGCCGCGCAGGGCGGGCTCGCTGCGGAGACGGGCGGCGAAGGCGAGCTCGTCGAGCTCGACCCCGAAGCGCTCGCGGAGGTCGCGCAGGGTGCGGAGCTGGTTCAGCTCCCGGATTCCGTAGACGCGGTAGCCGGAGGCCTTGCGGGTGGGGACGACGAGGCCTGCCGCTTCGAGATAGCGCAGCATTCTGGCCGACCAGCCCGTGCGGGCGGCCGCCTCCCCAACCGTGAGTTCCAGCTCCATCGCGAGAACCTTACCACAACTGTGGCAAGGTTCGGGTCAGGCCGCGGAGGTGCCCTCCCGGCCGTAGGCATCCTCGAGCCGGACGACGTCGTCGAGGTGCGGCGTCGAGACCTCGAGGATGGTCGTGTCCTCGATCGCGGTGACGCGGTGGACGGTGCCGGGGACGTAATGGAATGCGGCGCCGGCCGCGATCACCTCCTCGGTCAGCACTGCCTGCCCCACGTCCCCCAGCTCGAGCTTCGCCCGGCCGGACTGGACGAGCCACGACTCGTCCTTCTCGCGGTGGAACTGGAGGCTGAGCGAGGCGCCCGCCTTGACGAAGAGGACCTTGCCGCAGTAGACGTCGGTCAGGGCCCAGATCAGCTCGTGCCCCCACGGCTTCTCGACCTTCCGGACGGGGAAGGCCCAGCGGTCGAGGGAGTCGAGGTTGGAGGAGTCGAGGTTCACGAGAAGCTGAGCGTCCTGTCTGCGATCCGCTCGCCCGCTGCGATCCGGATCCCGTGGTCGAGCATATTCCCTTCGCCGACCTCCGCGTGCGGGCCGACGACGGCGAGCCCGCGCACGTGGGTGCCCGCACCGATTCGAGCCTGCTCGCCCACGATCGAGCCGTGGACGACCGCCCCCGTTCCGACCACGGCGCCTGCGGCGATCACCGAGGAGTCGATCTCGGCGTCGGCGCCGATCCGGGCGCCCGCGGCCACGACCGCGAGACTGCCGATGCGCGCCCCCGCCTCGACGACGGCCCCCGCCCCGACGTACACCGGCGGGACGAGCCGGGCCGACGGGTCGACCTGGGCGCCGTCCTCGACGAGCGTGTAGCTCGAGCCGAGCGCCTCACCGAGCTCGGTCGTGAACGTCCGCTCGAGCACGTCGCGGTGGGCGTCCAGATAGCTCTCGGGGGTGCCGACGTCGCGCCAGTAGCCGTCGAGCTCGAAGCCGTAGAGCGAGCCCGCCTCCACGAGCCGGGGGAAGACGTCCCGCTCGATCGAGACGACGCTGCCCGGCGGGACGAGGTCGAGCACCTCGGGCTCGAGGATGTAGAGGCCGGCGTTGATCAGGTTCGTGTCGATCTCCTCCGCGCGGGGCTTCTCGACGAAGGCGCTGACCCGGCCGTCGGCGGCCCGCCGGACGAGGCCGTAGCGGCTGGGATCGTCGACCGGGACGAGGAGGACAGTGCCGGCGGCGTCCCGCTCGCGGTGGTAGGCGAGCATCGCCTGCAGGTCGGCGCCGTGGAGGACATCGCCGTTCAGCGCCACGAAGGTCTCGGTGATGCCTCCTGGCTCGCCCGGGGCTGCTCCGAACCGGATCCCGCCGCCAGTCCCGAGCGGGCTCGGCTCGACGCGGTAGGAGAGAGCGAGCTCGCCGTGCCGGTCGCCGAAGTGCGACTCGATCTCGGTCGGGAGATAGCCGCACGAGAGGATCGCGCGGTCGACGCCGTGCCGGGCCAGGTGCTCGAAGGTGTAGGCGAGCAGCGGCCGGTCGACGAGCGGCAGCATCGGCTTCGGCGTCCGCGCGGTCAGGGGGCGGAGACGGGTGCCCTCGCCGCCCACGAGGATCACGGCGGGGAGACTCACGAGCCGGCGGCCCGCCCGATCCCCTCGACTGTGAAGCCGGCCTCGCGCAGCACGTCCGGCTCGAGCATGTTCCGCCCGTCGATCAGGAGCGGGTTCCGCATCCTCCGCGCCGCGGCGACCCAGTCGAGCTCCGCCAGCTCGGGCCACTCCGTCACGAGCACGGCTGCGTCGGCGCCGTCGAGCGCGTCGAGCGGATCGGTGTAGATCGAGGCCTGCGGCAGGACGTCCTCGCCGTGGACGACGGGGTCCCAGGCCCGGACGTCGGCACCTTCGGCGACGAGCCTTCCAGCGAGGACGAGGCTCGGCGCCTCACGGACGTCGTCGGTGTTCGGCTTGAAGGCGAGCCCGAGCAGGACGACGGTCTTCCCTCGCAGCGTCCCCAGGTGCTGCTGCAGCTTCCCGATCACGCGCCGCTTCTGGAGCTCGTTGACCTCGATCACGGCATTCAGGAGCTGGAAGTGGTAGCCCGAGTTGGCGGCGAGCTGCTTGAGCGCGAGCGAGTCCTTCGGAAAGCAGGAGCCGCCGTAGCCGATCCCGGCGCGGAGGAAGGCCGCGCCGATCCGGCGGTCGAGCCCGATCCCCTCGGCGACCCGGACGACGTCGGCCCCGGTCGCCTCGCAGACGTTCGCGATCTCGTTGATGAAGCTGATCCGGGTCATCAGGGCGGCGTTGGCAGCGAGCTTGATCATCTCGGCCGAGGCGACGTCGCAGCGCACGATCGGGCCGTCGATCCCCTCGTGCAGCCGGGCGACCGCGTCGCCGTCGGCCTCGTCGAAGGCGCCGATCACGATCCGGTCGGGCTGCTGGAAGTCGCGGATCGCGGTGCCCTCGGCGGTGAACTCCGGGTTGGAGGCGTAGCCGACCTCGGCCAGCCCCCGCTCGGCGAGGCGGTGACGCACCTTCTCGCCGGTCCCGACCGGCACGGTGCTCTTCATCACCACGACGGCGCGGCCGGTCAGCCCCTCGAGACTGTCCACGACCGTCCAGACCGCGGAGAGATCGGCGTCGCCGGAGTAGGTCGGCGGCGTCCCGACGGCGATGTAGACGAAGTCGGCGCCGTGCACCGCCTCGTCGACGTCGAGCGTGTAGCGGAGCCGTTCCCGGTTCGCCTCGAGCAGATCGCCGAGACCGGGCTCGTAGATCGGCACCTCGCCCCGTTGCAGCGCCGCGATCCGGTCGCTGAGCACGTCGCGGATCACGACCTCGTGCCCGAGGTCGGCGAAGCACGCACCCGTGACGAGGCCGACGTAGCCCGCGCCGAAGACAGCGACCTTGCTCACAGCGCGACCCTACTTCCTAGATGCTCGAGATCGGCTTGAGACCCTTCGCGATCGCGAGCATGGTCTCATTCGAGAGTGCGTCGAGGACGGTGTTCACGACCCAGTAGGTCGCGCCGCCCTGCCGCAGGACGACCATGTGCAGCTTCGGACCGACGTAGTGGAGCTCGTAGCGGCGGCCCTTGAGAGTGCGGACGAAGTTGTTCTCGGCAAGAACGGGCGCATCCTCCCAATCGGTCATCTGGACGCCCCAGTACTCGAGCGCACCGGTTCGATAGGTCAGCCGGATCGTCTTGTGCTTCCCCTGCGGGTCCATCCGGTAGAGCCGGACCGGCTTCTCCCGGTCGATCCAGGAGTTGGCCTCGAGCACCGTCGGCACCATCAGCGGGAAGGGGACGCGGTTCTTGCGGTCGCGGAGGTACTGGAGCGCCGCGTCGGCGCCGGGCTTCACGTTCGGCTTCTGGCGCGCCGGCGTCTTGTCCACCGGGGCGGCCGCGATCGAGCCGTGGAAGGTCTGGCCGACGATCACCGCGAGCATGGCGCCGTTCGTCAGCGCCGAGAGCTGAGGCGTCTGCGGGATCACATCGGTCGTCGCAAAGAGCGTCGCCACCTTGGCCGCCGCCTCCTTGGCGCCCGGCTGGCCAGAGTCGTAGGCGACCTGCGTCTTGAAGTAGTCCCAGTTGGGCGCGTTCGCCGGCTTCCCGTCGGGCGGGAAGACCATCGAGTAGCGGCGCTGCGAGAGCAGGTAACTCGCTGTCGAGGCCGAGCCCGTGACGCCGTTCCCGTTCAGGACCGTGATCGTGGTCGCCGAGGGCAGTGGGGCCGTCAGCGTCGCCGTCTTCGGCTTCTCGCCGAGCGCGACCGCCGTCGCCTTCGCCGGCGACTCGACGTCGGGGTGCGTGAACTCCTGGACCGCGCGCGTGATGTTCTCCTGTGCCGTCGTCAGCTCGGCGTACCCCTCGAGCCCCTCGATCTTGGACTGGAAGAAGTGGCCGGGCGGGAGCCCGTAGGCGAAGAGCGCATAGGAGAGCAGCGTCGAGAGGTCGAGCTCTTTGCCGCCGCCGACGCCGACCTCGACGTTCTTGGTCACCGTGCGAACGAGCCGCGGCAGCTTCAGCGGGCTGAACTCGCTCCGCACCTGGTCCTTCATCCCCCGCAGGAACGCCTGCTGGCGCGCGACCCGGAAGAGGTCGGAGTCGGTGTGCCGGTAGCGGACGTAGTCGAGCGCCTTGTAGCCCGTCAGCTTCTGGTAGCCGGGCTGGAGGTTGATCGTGGCGAAGCCGAAGGGGCCGCCGCGGTCGTTGAAGTAGCGCCGGTCGACGTCCACCCACACACCGTCGAGCGCGTCCACGAGCTGGCGGAAGCCGCGGAAGTTGACCGTGACGAGGTAGTTGACGGGGACGCCGGTCAGCTTCCGGACCGTCTCCAGCGTCCCCTTCGTGCCGCACTCGCTGTACGCCTCGTTGATCCGGCCGCGGTAGGTCGGCTTGCCGGGGCAGGAGACGTCCACGATCAGGTCGCGGGGGAAGGAGAGGAGCGAGATCGACTTCGTCTCGGGGTCGGCGCGGACGAGCATGACGGTGTCGGAGCGGGATGCCGCCCCTGCGTCCTCCCCCTTGCGCTGGTCGTAGCCGACGATCAGCGCGTTCGCAGGCTGTCCCGGCAGCGCGACGTCGAGGCGCTTCGCGGCGACCTTGACGTCGGTCGACTTGGCCGCGACCTCGCCGATCACGTCCTCGTGCACCCAGAGGTAGAGCCCTCCCCCCGCCGCCCCGGCGCACATCAGCAGCCCGACGAAGGCGTAGACGAGCACCGTCCGGACGGCGGCCCAGCGGCTCCGGCGCGGAGGCTCCGGCTGCCGGTAGATCGTGATCGGGGAGAGCGAGCCCGGCGGCAGGACCGGCCTGCCGTTCCCGTTCACGGCCGCGCCGCGACCCATCCCTCTCTTCAACGTGGTCCGCATGAATGCCAAAGGGCGGTGACCGCCCTGCCCGGCCAGGATAGCCGAGGGTCAGGCGGTCGCAGCGCGCGCGGAGGCGAGCGCGGCCGCGAAGAAGTCGTTCTCCTCCGGCGTGCCGACGGTGATCCGCAGCGCTGTGGGGGCGCCGAAGCCGCCCATCGGGCGGACGATCGCGCCCTGGTGCAACAGCGCCTCGTAGAGCCGGGGCGCATCCTCGCCGACCTCGGCGAAGAGGAAGTTCGCGACCGCAGGGCCTGCAGGGCGCAGCCCGTGCTCCTGCAGCGTCGCCTCGAGCACGATCCGGCCCTCGGCCGTGAGTGCACGCCGGCGCTCCAGCTCGGCGGTGCCGTCGAGGCTCGCGAGCGCAGCGGCCTGCGCCGGCGACGAGACGTCGAACGCACGCCGGACCTTCCCGATCGCCGCGACCACGTCGGCCGGGCCGATCCCGTAGCCGACGCGAAGCCCCGCCAGGCCGTAGATCTTCGAGAAGGTGCGCAGGACGATCACGCGGCGACCCGCCTTCGCGTACTCCGCGATCCCGTCCGGGTAGTCCGGGTGGTCGATGTACTCGAGATAGGCCTGGTCGAGCACCGTGAGGACGTGCTCGGGCACGCGCTCGAAGTACGCGTCCAGCTCGGCGCGGCCGGTCATCGTGCCCGTCGGGTTGTTCGGCGTCGCGACGAAGACGAGCTTCGTCCGCGGCCCGATCGCCTCGAGCATCGCGTCCAGATCGACGTGGTCGTCGCGCAACGGCACGCGCACGGGGACGGCGCCGAGCTTGAGCGCGTCGAGCACGTAGCTGACGAACGAGGGCCAGCCCGTGACGATCTCGTCGCCCGGTTCGAGCGCCGCCACCGAGAGGTTCCCGATCAGCGCGTCGGCGCCCGCACCGGTCGCCACCTGCTCCGGCTCCACCCCGTGCCGCTCCGCGAGTGCGCGGCGCAGGTGGTAGGTGCCGCCGTCCGGGTAGCGGTTGAGCCCGCCCGCGCCGGCGGCGATCGCGTCGAGCGCGGCCGGGAACGGCCCCCAGGGGCCCTCGTTCGAGGCGAGCTTGACGACCCGGTCCAGACCGAGCTCGCGCTGCACCTCCTCCTCGGGCTTGCCCGGCTCGTACGGGACGAGCCCGTCGAGGGAAGTGCGGAACGGGGTCATGGGTCTACGCGGCGCGGCTCAGGAGTCGGACGGTTCGTCCGAGCCCTTTTTCCGCCAGAACCAGAGCCCACCGCCGACGGCGGCGAGAGCCGAGACGATCGCGCCCTTGTTCGGCCGCTTCGAGCCTTCGACCGTGCCCGGGACCGCGTCCTTCGCCTTCTTCCTGAGGACACGCTTCGCGACGATCCAGGACACCCAGCCCATGGCGGCATTCCGCCTGTTGAAAATGCTCATGGAAGCAGGCTACAGCGCCGGGAAAATTCGTGCGCAAGGTTTCCGCCAGATCGGCATCTCTACTCTCAAGGACGTGCCCTCGTCCCCATGGGGCCGTGCCGCCCGCTCGGCCCCGCTTTCTCCCAGAGACGCCCCCCTTGCCGCAGAGGGGGGCGTTTCGCTTTTCTGTCTGGCGCAAGAAGGGCATCCGCCTCGCGGCGGACACCCTTCGCGCGAAGACCCCTAAAGGGCGCGCTTCTCGCGCGCCGGGTTCAGTCGCCAGGCGCAGGAAGACCCTAGAGCGGGGCCTCGGCCCTGGGGCTCATCGGTCAGCCGTTTGCGAGCCGGTACCCGGCCTCAGGCCTCGGCCGGAGCCTTCTTCTTCTTGTTGGGGAGGTGGATCGCCCGGCCGAGCGCGACGAGGCCCGCCTCCTTGATCGCCTCCGAGAGCGTCGGATGGGCGGCCATCCCGTCCGCGATCGTCTCGACCGTCGCCTCGGCGTCGATCGCGACGGTGCCGACCTCGATCAGGTCGGTGACGTGCGGCCCGACCATCACGATTCCGAGCAGCTCGCCGTATTTCGTCTCGTGGATCGACTTGACCCAACCGACGGTCTCGTTCTGCATCACGGCGCGCGCGTTCGCGATCCAGGGGAAGACCCCGACCGCGACGTCGTCGCCGTGCAGTTCGCGCGCCTCGGCTTCGGTCAGCCCGACGCCGGCGA
>JBBQHQ010000084.1:0-11209 GCA_038324115.1 Gaiellales bacterium | reverse complement strand
CTCGCCTCGCCGCCGCTCGTCGTCGCCTACGCGCTCGCCGGCCGGATGGACGTCGACCTCGTCAACGCGCCGATCGGCGTGGGCAAGAACGGTGAGGACGTCTACCTCCGCGACATCTGGCCCTCGCCGCAGGAGGTCTCGGACACGATCGCCTCCGCGATCGGGAACGACCTCTTCCGCAACGCCTACAGCGACGTCTTCGCGGGCACCGAGGCGTGGCGCGAGCTACCCGTCCCGGCCGGCGACCTCTTCGCCTGGGACGACGGCTCGACCTACGTGCGCCGGCCGCCCTACTTCGACGGCATGAGCCACGAGCCCGGAAGCGTCGGCGACGTCCAGGGCGCCCGCTGCCTCGTCCAGATCGGCGACTCGGTCACGACCGACCACATCTCCCCCGCCGGCGCGATCAAGCCGGACAGCCCGGCCGGCAGCTACCTCCAGGGGCACGGCGTCGAGCGCAAGGACTTCAACTCCTACGGCTCGCGCCGCGGCAACCACGAGGTGATGGTGCGCGGCACCTTCGCGAACGTCCGTCTCAAGAACCAGCTCGTGCCCGGCTCCGAGGGGACGTGGACGGTGCACCTCCCGTCCGGCGACGAGACGACGATCTTCGAGGCGTCCGAGCGCTACCTCGCCGAGGGGACGCCGCTGATCGTGATCGCGGGCAAGGAGTACGGCTCCGGCTCGTCGCGCGACTGGGCGGCGAAGGGCCCGAACCTGCTCGGGGTCCGTGCGGTGATCGCGGAGAGCTACGAGCGGATCCACCGCTCGAACCTGCTGATGATGGGGATCCTGCCGCTCCAGTTCGCGGACGGCGAGACCCCCGAGACGCTCGGGCTGACCGGGCGTGAGGAGTTCTCGGTCGAGGGCGTCGAGAACGGCGAGGCCCGCGAGGTCACGGTGCGGGCGGACGGGGTCACGTTCACGGCGCGCGTCCGCCTGGACACCCCGCGCGAGCGCGAGTACCTGCGCCATGGCGGGATCCTCCCGTACGTGCTCCGGCGCCTGCTCGCCGCGTAAATACCACTTGTAATTGACATGACCCGGATCGGGGCTACTCTGGCCCGCGCCCGCCGCGCTCAGCTCCAGGGGTCTGGAGCGCGCGGGCAACTCCAAGGGGGGAGAGGGAGAAGGGGCGCCTTCGGGTGCCCCTTCCCGTATTCTGGCGCGCACCGGGGTGCCCGACGGACGGGCTGAGATCACACCCGTAGAACCTGATCCGGGTCATGCCGGCGAAGGGAGAGGAGCGAGAGATGGAGCGCACACCGGCGTGGGGAATCGAGCCCGTCCCGGACCGGCTCCGCGTGCTCGGGCTGCTCGACATGGGCCTGCTCTGGGCGAACCTCGGTGTCTCGCTGCTCGTTCTCGTCGCGGGCACCTACCTCGTCCCGGCGCTCTCGCTGCCGAAGGCGTTCGTCGCGATCCTCGTCGGCAGCCTGATCGGGAACGCGATGCTGGCGGTCGCGGGGATGATCGGCGCCGACGGGCGCGTCCCGGCGATGGTGCTGCTGCGCGCGCCGCTCGGGCGCAGCGGCTCGGTGGCGCCGACCGTGCTGAACGCGGCCCAGTGCGTCGGCTGGGCGATCTTCGAGCTCCTGATCATCGCGACGGCCGCCGCCGCGCTCTCCGACGAGCTCTTCGGCTTCCGCGGTCAGTGGCTCTGGACGCTCGTCTTCGGCGGGATCACGCTCCTGCTCGCGCTGCTCGGCCCGGTCGCCTTCGTCCGCAAGTTCGTGCGCAAGTTCGCGGTGTGGGCCGTGCTCGCCTCGCTCGTCTACCTGACCTGGTGGGCGCTGGACGGCTCCGGTTTCGGCGGTCTCTGGGACAGGCCCGGCGAGGGCGGGCTCTCCGTTCTCCAGGGCGCCGACCTCGTGGTCGCGATCACCGTCTCGTGGATCCCGCTCGCGGCCGACTACACCCGCTTCGGCACGGGGCGCCGCTCGGCCTTCTGGGGCACGGGGCTCGGCTACTTCGTCGCCAGCATTTGGCTCTGGGGGCTCGGCGCCGTTCTCTTCTTCTCGCGCGACCTGACCGACGCGGCGGCGCTCCCGGCGGCGGTCGCGGCCGGCGGGGTCGCGGCGACGCTCGCGCTGCTCGCGGTCACGATCGACGAGACCGACGAGGCGTTCGCGAACGTGTACTCGACCGCCGTCTCGCTCCAAAACCTCGCTCCACGGGTGCCGCAGCGACTGCTGATCGCAGGCGTCGCGGCGGCGGCGACGCTGGGGGCACTGACGATCGACCTGCTCTCGTATCAGACCTTCCTGCTCCTGCTGGGCTCGTTCTTCGTCCCGCTCTTCGGCGTCCTGCTCGCGGACTGGGTGGCAGCGGGGACGCGGTACACGCGCGCAGACGTCTTCGACGGGCCCAGGCTCCGGCTGGGGATGATCGCGGCCTGGATCGCCGGCTTCGCGCTCTACCAGTGGATCTACCCCACGGGGCCTGCCTGGTGGGTCGAGCAGGTCTCGCGGCTCCAGTCGCCGACCGACGCGGTCGGGGCGACGCTCCCCAGCTTCGCGCTCGCCTTCGTGCTGGCGCTCGGCGTTGCGAAAGCGTCGGGCCGCCGCCACTGATCTAGTGTTGCGCCGTGCGCGGCATGGCGGTGATCGGGAACCTCTCGCGCGACGTCGTCGACGGCGGCGAGCCGCGGGTCGGCGGCGCCCCGTACCACGCGGCACGGGCGCTGCGGCTGCTCGGCGGTCGCACCCGGGTGCTCGCCCGCGCGGCCGAGGCCGACCGGCGCGCCCTCCTGCCCCCGCTCGTCGCGCTCGGGGTCCCCGTCTTCTGGCGGCCGGCGCCGTCGACGGCCCGGTTCCGGATCGACTACGACGGCGAAGAGCGCGCGATGGAGATCGAGGACGCAGGCGCGCCCTGGAGCCTCGAGGACGCTGCCGCCGTCGGCCGCACGGAGTGGGTCCAGGTGGGCGCGCTCACCCGGGGCGACTTCCCGCCGGAGATCCTCGCCGCGCTCGCCCGCGACCGGCGGCTCGCCCTCGACGGCCAGGCGCTCGTCCGGCCGGCCAGGACCGGCCCGCTGGAGCTCGACGACGACTTCGACCCGGCGCTGCTCCGGCACGTGAGCGTGCTCAAGCTCTCCGAGGTGGAGGCCGAGGTGCTCGGCGGCGAGGAGCGGATCGCGAAGCTCGGAGTGGCGGAGATCCTGCTCACCCACGGCTCGGTCGGCGCGACGCTTCTGACCGCCGGGCGGCGAGAGCGGATCCCCGTCCGCCGGGTCGAGACCGCGAACCCGACGGGGGCGGGCGACGCCTTCCTGGCCGGCTACGTCTGGGCACGGGCCGCGGGCCACCGGCCGCTCTCGGCGGCACGGCTCGCGGGCTCGACCGCGGCCCGCATGCTCGAGCTGGCGTGATCGTCCACGTCGGCACGACCGAGGGGACGCTCGCGGTCGATCTGGAGGACGAGGACGTCATCGGCGATGCCGAGCCGTTCGAGGCCGGACGGCCGGCGCTCACGCTTCCGCGCGTCATCGCCGCGGCAGAAGCGGGCTCGACCGTCGTCGCGGTCGTCGAGCGCCGGCCGCCACTGCTCGTCTCGCACGACGCCGGGGCGACGTGGCGTGAGGCGGGAGGCGGGCTCCCGCCCGGGTTCGCGGTCGCGATCGACCCCGACGACCCCGACCGGATCGTTTACGCCGCACGGAACCGGCTCCACCTCTCCGTCGACGGCGGGATCTTCTGGCGCAGCCTCGGCCCGGAGTTGCCGGACATCGTCTCGCTGCGTTTCGCGGGCTAGCCGCCTGTCCGAAGCGGCCGTGGCGCGAACGGCAGGGACTGTCCCCGAATGTGACGATTCAGCAACTCTTTGTCCACAGGGCTGCCGCCGGCTACGGGATCTTGAACTCGCCGCGGGCGACCGTGACTGCCGAGCCGCCGACCTCGACCCGCTCGATCGTCTCCGCCGAGCCCCACGCAGTCGCGAAAAGCGTGGAGGGACGGCCGATCGCCGCGCCCTGGGAGATCTCCAGCTGCTCGCCCCACGGCGCCAGGCCGTGCCGGGCTACGTGGACGGCGAGCGGGCCTGCGGCCGACCCCGTCGCGGCGTCCTCGTCGACCCCGTCCAGCGGCGAGAACATCCGTGTCGTCCACGCCGTCCCGGAGCCGGCGAAGACGTTCGCGCCGACGAAGCCGAAGGCCCCGAGCGCCGCCATGTCGGGCCGCAGCGCAGCCACCTCCGCCTCGCTCGCGAGGGCCACATAGACGTGCTCGACGCCGTTGTCGTAGACCTCGACCGGCAGCTCGGACCGCTCGACCCCGAGCGCCGTGAGCAGCTCCACCTCCCGCTCGAACGGCGCGAACGTGGGCAGCGGCTGGGTCATCCGGCCGAAGACGATCCGCCCCGACGTGTCTCGCTCGAGCTCGACCGGGACGAGCCCCTGGCCCGTCTCGAGGTTGATCACCCCGAGCTGAAGCGGCGCCGCCAGCACGAACGCGGCCCCGAGGCACGGGTGCCCGGCGAACAGCAGCTCGGCCACCGGCGTGAAGATCCGGAGCCGGACATGACCGCCCTCGCGCGGCGGCAGGACGAAGACGCTCTCGGAGAAGTTGAGCTCCTTGGCGAGCGCCTGCATCGTCAGCTCGTCGAGGTCGCGGGCGTCCGTGAAGACGGCGAGCTGGTTCCCGGCGAGCGGCGTCTCGGTGAAGACGTCCACGAGCAAATAGCGGAAAGAACGCACAGCTACAGCTTAGTGAGGGGTCTGTAAACCCTGCCGTGCCTCTGTTTCCGGCCGGCTCCGAGGCGGCAGAACCACATAGACCGCCATTTCGAGGAGGAACGACCCATGAAACGACCCACCAGGACGAACAAGGGCCTCGGCGCGCTTGCAGTGATCGCGCTGCTGACGCTCGTCGTCACCGTCTTCACCACGATCGGCTACGCCGGCGGTACCGCGACTGCGGCAGCCCAGTACGCCCCGACGAACACGTCGCGGCCCACGATCAGCGGCAACGCCAGCCAGGGCTCGACCCTGACCGCGAACCCCGGCTCGTACACGTCGGACTCCGCCGTGAGCTACAAGTACCAGTGGCTCCGCTGTGACCTGAACGGGAACAACTGCGTCCTGATCCCCGGCGCCATCGCTCAGACGTACACGGTCAACTCCGCCGACGTCAGCAAGCGGCTGCGCGTGCGCGTGACCGCGACGAACTCGAGCGGAGCGACCACGACCGACTCCGACGCGACCGCCATCGTCTCCGGCCCGGCCGCCCCGACGGGTGGCACCGGCACGATTCCGGCCTCGGCCGTCGTGCTCCCGAACCGGCTCGTCGTCGACCGCGTCGCCTACGGCCAGAGCCCGCTCCGGTCGCGGAACCCGGTCGCGATGCGCGTCCGTGTCACCGACACGAACGGCCGGCCCGTGAGCGGCGCCCTCGTCTACGCCGTCGGGGTCCCGTTCTCGCGGATCCAGGCGATGCCCGAGGTCCAGACCGACGCGTCGGGCAATGCGAACCTGACCGTCCAGCCGACGCGGCTGCTGCCGCTGAAGAACGGGTTCCTCCTGACGATGTTCGTCCGGGCCCGTAAGTCCGGCGACGACGTCCTCGCGGGCGTCTCGTCGCGGCGTCTCGTCTCGCTGCGCACGGCGACCCCGCGCTAGACCCCACCGAGTGGATTGAGGGAGCGGGCGCGAACGAGCGCCCGCTCCTTCTCCGCTCCATCGGTCGCGGTGGCGAGCGCGACCCAGAGCCGCCAGTCGTGGCCGTCCCGCTGGAGTCCGCGCCGCGCGGCAGCCGCAGCCGCGCCCCGTTCGCCGGCGAGCAGCCTGGCCTGGGAGGCGACGAGCCACGGCTCCGAGGCCCAGGGGGCGAGCGCAGCGGCCGTCTCGGCACGCGCCGCAGCCCGCGACCCCTCACCCGCGCGAAGTGCCGAGCTCGCCCACTCGAGCGCCACCGCGCCGACCCATCCCACCAGCGCCACGACGGCGATCGCGCCGGCGAGCGCGAGCCCGCCGCCGCGACGGCTCGGCAGCTCGTCCGGCCGCCGCGCCTCGAGGAGCAGCGAGGCGCCGACGGCGAGCGCGATGAGCGCGACGCCGGTCAGATCCCAGACCCAGTCGATCGCCGCGTGGCCGAGGAACGCCACGTAGGCGCCCGCGACGAGCGGCCGGCGCGAGCGGCGGGCGGCGGCGAGCGGAGCCGCCAGGGCCGCAAGCAGGAGCGCCAGGCCGACCGGGCCCTGCTCCGCGAGCGTCTCGACGTAGAGCCCGTGGGCCGCCAGGGCCGCGCGCGGCGCGTCGCGCTCCTCGAGCCAGACCTGCCCGAACGTCCCCGCTCCCGTGCCGAGGAAGGGGTGGTCCGCACTCGCGCCCAGGGCGACCGACCAGTACTCGCCACGCTCGTGCCCGGAGAAGAGGGCGACCGCGCCGACCGCGAGCACGATTCCCGCCACGATCCCGGCGACCCGGAGCCGGCCGCCGGCGACGACCGCCGCGGCCGCGAGCCCGAGCACGAGCGCGCCCACGGCACCTGTGCTCACCGAGAGCGCCAGGACGGCCCCGTTGAGGAGCACGGCCGCGAGCGCCGCCGCCCGCACCGTCAGGCCGGCCGACCGCGCCTCCGAGAGCCCGAGCAGGATTCCCAGGACGGCGAGGATCCCGAGCGCGTTCGCGTACCCGACCGGCGCCGACTCCGACCCGGTCCCCATCCCTCCGCCGCCGAGGCGGTGCCCGAGGTTGACGAGCGAGACGAGCGTCGCCGCCGTGAGCGCGCCGCGCGCGAGCGCCTGCGCGTCCGTTCGGCGCAGCGCCAGCGCGGCGAGCGCGCCCGCGGCCGGCACGAGCGCCCGTCCCAGCTCCGAGAGCGAGCTCGGAGCGCTCTGCGACCAGAGAGCCGAGAGCCCCGTCCAGGCGGCCGCACCGGCGAGTGCGCCGACGAAGACCTGCTCGGCCGTCCCCCGCACCCCGCCGCGGTCGGCCACGAGGAGGCCGGCGGCGACGAGCGCGAGCAGTGTCCCCGCCCAGCCCCACGAGCGTGGGAAGTAGCCGCCGTCGTCGACCGCGAGCAGCCCGAGGACGAAGGCGGCGGCGCCGGTGACGGCTGGGAGACGCGAGAGCACGGACGGAGCCTGCCAGCCGGAGGCGCCGCACGGGACGTATCCTGCACGCCGATGCGGCTCTACCTCGTCCGCCACGCCGAAGCCCAGCCCGGCACGCCGGACTCGCTGCGGCCCCTCACGCCCACCGGCCGGGAGCAGGCGCGGGAGCTCGGCGAGCTCCTCGCGGAGGCGGGTCCCAGCGTCGTCCTCTCGAGCCCGCTCCTGCGTGCGCGCGAGACGGCGGCCGCGATCGCGAAGGCGGCCGGCGCCGAGCTGCGCGTCGACGAGCGCCTGGCGCCCGGCGCGGTCCTGACCGACCTCCTCGCCGCCGCCGAGGGCCTGCCCGAGCCGCTCGTCGCGGTCGGCCACCAGCCCGACTGCGGCGACATCGCAGCGGCGTTGACGGGCGGCGAGCCGCCTCCGTACCCCCCCGCCGGGATGGCCGAGCTCGAGCTCCCGCTCTAGCGCGGCAGCCCGCCGACCCCGCTCTAGACTGCCGCCGATGACCGCGATCTCCGTCCGGGGCCTGCGCAAGTCCTACGGCTCCTTCGAGGCGGTGCGCGGCATCGACTTCGACGTCGCCGTCGGCGAGGTCTTCGGCCTGCTCGGGCCGAACGGCGCCGGCAAGACGACGACCGTGGAGATCCTCGAGGGCTACCGCCGCCGCGACGCGGGCGAGGTCGAGGTGCTCGGCTTCGACCCCGGCCGGACCGAGCCCGCGTTCCGCGAGCGGATCGGCGTCGTCCTCCAGTCCTCCGAGCTCTGGGCCTCGCTGACCGTCCGCGAGATCCACCGGATCTTCGCCGGCTACTACAAGCGTCCCCGCGACATCGACGAGGTGATCCGGCTCGTCGGGCTCGATGAGAAGGCGAACGACCGCGTCAAGACGCTCTCGGGGGGCCAGAAGCGCCGGCTCGACCTCGGCGTCGCGCTCGTCGGCGATCCCGAGCTCGTCTTCCTGGACGAGCCGACGACCGGCTTCGACCCCGCCGCGCGGCGCAACGCCTGGGAGCTGATCCGCTCTCTGCGCGAGCTCGGCAAGACCGTGCTCCTGACCACGCACTACCTCGACGAGGCGCAGCAGCTCGCCGACCGGGTCGCCGTGCTCGTCGCGGGCCAGATCGTCCGGATCGGCCGCCCCTCCGAGCTGACCGCCGCGGGGAAGGTCGAGATCCGCCACCGAGTCAACGGCCAGACCGTCGTCGTCGCGACCGAGACGCCGACGAGGACGCTGCACGAGCTGACCGGCGCCGCGCTCGCCGAGGGCCGGGAGCTGGAGGAGCTCGAGGTCGTCCGCGCGACCCTCGAGGACGTCTACCTCGACCTCGTGGACGGCGCCGAGTGAAGCTCTTCCGGCACCAGCTCCGGGCCGAGCAGCTCGTCTTCTGGCGCAGCCGCGAGGCCGCGGTCTTCATCTTCATCTTCCCGCCGATGCTCTTCCTGCTGCTCGGCTCGGTCTACAGCGGCACGATCACCATCGGCGGCCGGGAGCACCCCTCCGCGGACGTGCTCCTGATGGGGCTGACGGGCTACGGGATCGCGAACACGGCCTTCGCGGGGCTCGCGATCCAGCTCGTGATCCGGCGCGAGAGCGGCGTGCTGAAGCGGCTGCGCTCGACGCCGCTGCCACCTCTGACCTACATGCTCGCCGCGCTCGTCTCGACGCTGCTCGTCTTCGCGCTGCAGCTCGTCGTCCTCTTCGCGCTCGGCCGGCTCCTCTTCGATGCGGCACTGCCGGGTGGCCAGTGGCTGTCGCTCGTCCTCGCCTCGCTCGCGGGGGTGGCCGCGTTCGCCGCGATCGGCCTGGCGGCCGCAGCCCTGATCCGCTCGTCGGAGGGCGCCTCGGCGGTGATCAACGTCGTCCTCCTGCCGATGGCCTTCCTCTCCGGCACGTTCGGCCCGACCCGGAGCTACCCGTCGGTGCTGCAGGCGCTCGGGGACGTGCTCCCGCTCAAGTACCTGATCGACCTGCTGAACGCCGTCTACCTGGGCGGCGAGCAGGTCTGGGAGCAGGGCACCGACCTCGCGGTGCTGGCCGCGTGGGGCGTTCTCGCGGCCGTTCTGGCGGCCCGGCGCTTCGGCTGGGAGCCGCGCGAGCGTTAGCCGTCGTGCGGATCCGGTAACAATCCCCCTTCATGCAGGAACTTGCCCGCATCGCCTTCCTCGCCGAGCCGCGTGAACCCGCGGCGATCGAGGTGCGCGTCAACTTCGGGATCTTCGCCGGCCGTCCGGTCACGCCGGCCGAGATCGACGAGCTCGCCCGCGCCCTGCTCCAGGAGGTCCGAAGCGTCTCGGTGATCGCGGAGGAGCGGCACGAGATCGACGCGAACGTCGAGGTCTCGGTGCACCAGGTGCGGATCGAGATCGCCGCCGACGCGATCGCCAAGGACGCCGACCCCGCCACGGTCGCCGGCCAGGCCGTGACGATCGCCGAGCACTGGGCCGAGGGCTGCGTCTCCGAGCGGCACGCCGAGATCAGCGACACCTAGCCGCCGCTCGCCGGCACAGGATCGGCACTTTCCGGTCACGCCTGCGTGACGACCTGCCCGCCAGCCTGAATGGGTGGCCGCCGTTGCCCCGTTTCCGGGAGGAAACACCTGCCGAAAACGCCTTGATTCCTCATTCGAGGGATCCCTGTCACGGCACCCCCGCCGATGGGTCGCGTGATGACTCGTCGGCTTCTCCTCCCCCTCCTCTGCCTCGCCGCCGCCTGCTTCGCGGGCACGGCGAGCGCGAACCCGGTCACGACCTGCGGCCTGCCCGGCTACTCGTACGCGGGCGTCGGCGCCGTCGGGACCGCGAGCGGCGTCAGCGCCCGGCTGAAGATCGTCAAGACCCCGGTCGTCGCCGGCGGCCACGTCGCCGCCTGGGTCGGCCTCGGCGGCTACGGCGCCGGCAAGGGCGGCACCGACGCCTGGATTCAGGCCGGGATCATCACGAAGGCCGGCGGCGCTCCGACCCTCTACTACGAGGTGACGAGGCCCGGATTCAAGCCGAAGCTCGTGCAGCTCCGGCCCGCGACCCTCGGCCGCTCGTACGCGATCAGCGTCCGAGAGCTCGCGACCCCCGGCCGCTGGCGCGTCTACATCGACGGCCGCGCCGTCTCGACGCCCGTCTCCCTCCCCGGCAGCCATGCGAACTGGGAGCCGACGGCGACGGCGGAGTCCTGGGACGGCGGCTCCACGGTGTGCAACCGCTTCGGCTTCGCCTTCGAGAGCGTCTCCGTCCGCTCGTCGGGCTGGCAGTCCCTCGGACGATCCTTCCGCCTCGACGCACCGGGCTACGACGTCACGCGCCGGTCGGGCTCGAGCTTCCTCGCGGTCAGCTGAGCCGAGGGCGCCCGGGCCGAAGCCCGGACGCCCGTCTTTGCTCGAGCTAGGAGGCGCTGAACGGGACGGTCAGGAAGGTCTTGTTCCCTTCCGGATCCGTCGCCTGGACGCGGACGCGATACGTCCCGCCGGCCCTGAGCAGGTTGGCCGGGATCCGCAGCGTGATCGGGATCGCCCGCGGCACCCGCACCGTGTAGCGGAGCAGCTTCGTCTGCGGCCCCTTGATCCCCGTGCCGATGTTGGCGCCCTTCCCCTGGGTGAGGAGAACCCGCTTCCCCTTGGGGTTCAGCACCCAGATCCGGAGCGCCGCCTGCTCGTCCAGCACGATCGCGAACGAGACGAACTTGGCCTTGCCGCCGGGTGCGTTCCGCGCCCGGACGGGAGGCGCAGCCGCGCCGGCGCCGCCGCGGTTCAGCCCGGGAGGGCCGGTGTGGTTGTGGTTCGGGTCGCCGAAGCCAAAGCCCGGGCGGTACTGGTCGCCGCCCGCGTTCAGGCCCGTGACCTGGATCGTGGCGTTCTGCGCCGTCGGGGCGACTGCCTTCTGGACGACCACGGCCGCCTGCTTGGCCGCGTTCGCCGCGTAGGAGATGCCGCCGACCGAGCCGAGCGCAACGAGCATCAGCGCCGACATCGCACCGGCGAGCGCCAGACGCGGCACGCCGGTGGGGCGCCGTGCCTCGATGCGCCGCGCGAGCCCGCGAACGAGCTCCTCTGGCGCCTCCGGGCGCTGCGCGCGAAGCTCGGACTCGAGCCCCCCGCGCTGCTTTCTCAAGAATCCACTCACGTCTTCCCCCTTGCCAGAAACCGCGTTGTCGGAGGGGATACCCGCA
>JBBQHQ010000083.1:0-11539 GCA_038324115.1 Gaiellales bacterium | reverse complement strand
ATCCTTCCCTCGGCGACGCCTTCAACGCCCGCGAGGCCGAGCTCGAGCGGCGGGTTGGCCGCTCCGCCGCCGGCTGGCTGAGCGCGGGACGGCCGCGGCGCGAGGCCTTCCGCGTCGGCGTCAGGCTGGTCGCCCGCAGCGGCGCGCGCGAGCTGCACGACGCGCTCGTCGACCAGGCCGCGGCGCTCGCGCGGCATGCCCGCGCCACGCGCACCGCGCTCGCGACCGACTACACCTACCTCCACCCCGCCCAGCCCACCACGGTCGGGCACCTGCTCCTCGCCTACGCCTACCCGGCTCTCCGGGACGCCGAGCGGGCGCGCGCGTCACACGCGGCCCTCGGGCGCAGCGTCGCCGGCGCAGGCGGGAGCGCGGGGTCTCGCTGGGCGCTCGACCGCGCTCGGCTCGCGGAGCTGCTCGGCTGCGACGGGCTCGTCGAGCACGCCAAGGACGCCGCCTGGCAGGCCGACGTCTACCTCGAGCTGCTCTCGACGCTGGCGATCGCCGCGACCCACCAGAGCCAACTCGGCCAGGACTTCGAGATCTACGCCAGCCAGGAGTTCGGCCTCCTCGAGCTCGCCGACGCCCACAGCCGGGCCTCCGCGCTGATGCCGCAGAAGAAGAACCCCTATGCGCTCGCCGCGATCCGCACCCAGGCCGGGCAGGCCGCCGGCGATCTCGCGGGCGCGTTCGTCGCCCTCCACACCGGCTCGGCGCGCACCGACCACTTCCACCTGTTGAACGGGACAGTGCCGCGGGCGCTCGACGAGGCGGTCGCGATCGCACGGCTGACCGCGTCGGTGCTGGACGGGATCGAGCTTCGCCTCGACCGCTTCGCGGAGGTCGCACAGGGGAGCTTCGTCACCGCCGCCGACGTCGCCGACGTGCTCGCGCTCACCGGGCAGCTCGACTACCGGAGCGCCCACAAGGTCGTCGGCCGGGCCGTACGTGACCTCGTCGAGGCGGGGGAGCCCCCCTCGGCGCTGACGCCGGCCCGGCTCTCTGCCGCCGCCGAGGCTGCGATCGAGCGGCCCGTCGAGCTGGACGAGGCGACGCTTCGAGACGCGCTCGATCCCGCCGCCTGTGCCGCCGCCCGGCGGCAGGCTGGCTCCTCCTCCGCCGCCGCGATGGACGCGATGCTGGACGAGCTCGACGCCGCTCTCGCCGAGCACGGCCGCTGGAGCGAGGCGGCGCGCGAGCGGGAGGCGGCGGCGGAAGCAGCGCTGTTCGCCCGCGCCCGCGAGCTCGCCTGACTCTGCGGCCTCGCGCCGGCCGCCGCCTGTGCGACACTCGAAGCCCGAAGTGTCAGGAGGCGAGGCCGTGAAGGGCGCACAGAAACCGAAGAAGGGCGAGAAGAAGGTCGCTCAGAAGACGCTGAAGGAGAAGCGGACTGAGAAGCGCGCCGCCGCGAAGCACCAGAAGCCGCTCGACTAGCCGGACAGGAGCAGGCGTGCCGCCTCGCTGAGGTCCCGTGCCCGGGCAGGCGGCTCGAGCGGGAACGGCCATTCGCGCTCCTCGCGCTCGACCCAGATCGTCTTCAGGCCTGCCGAGCGGGCGCCGACGACGTCCCAGCCGTGCGCCGCCACGAGGGTGGGCGTGCCGCCGAGGCGCGTGCGGACGTGCTCGTACGGCGCCGGATGCGGCTTGAACCGCCGCACGTCGTCGCAGGAGAAGACCTCCTGGACGTGCTCGGTAAGCCCGCCCCGGGCGAGCAGCTGCTCGGTGCTCTCGCGGGAGCCGTTCGTGAGTGCGACGACGGTGAGGCCCGCGTCGCGGAGTCGTGCGAGCGCGTCGGCGGCGTCGGGATAGGGATCGAGACCGGCGAGCGCGTCCAGCGGCTCGGTCCTGCCTGGATCGAGGCCGAGCTGGGCCAGCGTCGTCCGCAGCGCGCTGCCCGCCAGCTCCTTGAACGGCCGGTAGTCGTCGACGAGCGTCACCGTCGCCGCCTCGTGGAGGATCCGCTGGAACCACGCCTCCAGCGCGGGCGGCGCCGCCCCGAGGCCGACGAACGCCTCGCGGATCGGCTCCAGGTCGACCAGCGTCCCCATCACGTCGAAGACGACGCTCTGGCTGCTCCTGCTCTCGCTCATGCTCAGGCTCCTCTCCGGGCGGGCACACCCTCAATCGGAGGTTTCCCTGCCCGTCGAGGGGGGAGAGGTGAGGTGCATGGCCGACTCGCGACCCAAGCCGCTCGGCGCCGTCCTCCGCGGCCTCGCCGCTGGCGTCGCTGGCACCGCGGTGATGACCGTGCACCAGGAGCTGCAGGCCCGGCTCAAGGGCTCGTCCGGCGGCGGCGGCGGGCAGGACGCGGATCCCTGGGAGAGCGCGCCCGCTCCGGCGAAGGTCGCGAAGCGGATCCTCGAGGGCGTCTTCAAGCAGGACGTGAGCGCCGATCGAATCCCGCTCCTCACGAACGCGATGCACTGGTTCCACGGGATCACGTGGGGCGCGGTCTACGGGATCGCGGCCGGCAGCACGAGAACGACCCCGCTCGCCGCAGGGCCGCTCTTCGGTGGGGCTGTCTGGGCGTCCTCGTACGCCGAGCTCGTCCCGATGGGGATCTACGACTGGCCGTGGAAGTACCCGCCGACGACTCTCGCGAGCGACCTCGGCTTCCACCTCACCTACGGCACCGGCACGGCGCTCGCCTACGCGGCGCTCGACCGCTCCTCGCGCTGACCGCCCGGGCTACTTGATCCCCACGACCATCGAGTCGGGCCCGGCGAGGCGCTCGACCGACGTCTCCCTGAAGCCGGCCTCGCGCAGCCAGGTCTCGCAGTCGCCTCCCGTGTAGTCGAACCCGCCCGGCGTCTCGATCAGCATGTTCAGGCTCATCAGCAGCCCGAACGCGTTCTGGCGCCGCTCGTCGTCGATGATCGCCTCGAACACGATCACCGCACCACCCTCGGGCAGCGCGGCGTAGGCCTTCTCCAGGAGGATCCGCTTCTCGGCGACGTCCCAGTCGTGGAGGATGTGGCCCATCACGATCACGTCGGCCTCGGGGAGCGGGTCGGCGAAGAAGTCGCCACCGCGAAAGGCCAGCCGGTCTTGCAGCCCGAAGCCGCGGACATACGCGTCGAAGTGCGGCTCGGCGGCGGGCAGGTCGAAGCCGCTGCCGGTCAGGTGCTCGTGGGCGAGCGCCAGCTCGACGGGCAAGCCGCCCTCGGCGCAGCCGACGTCGACGAACGTGCGGTAACGGGCCCAGGGGAACTGGGCCGCGATCGCCCGGTGCGCGCCGGTGCTGAGGCCCGTCATCGCGTGCAAGAACTGGCGGAGCCGGTCGGGGTCGTCGTAGAGAGCGGCGAAGAAGTTGCCGCCCTGCTTCGCCTCGTTCTGCGGCTGCCCAGTGGTCAGCGCCTCGGTCAGCGACGCCCAAAACGGATAGAGGCGCGCGTTCGCCATCTCCAGCATCCCGCCCACGTAGGAGGGCTTCGCGCGGTCGAGGAAGAGCGCGGCCTCGGGGGTGTTCCGGTAGCCCGCCTCGTCCCGCTCGAGTACGCCGAGCGCGACGAGCGCGTCGAGGAAGTCCCGCCGGCTGCGGTCGTGCAGGCCGAGGCGCGTGCCGAGCTCGCCCTCGGACAGCGTGCCCTCCCCGATCTCGGTGAACACGCCGAGCTCCACCGCGCTGAGCAGGGTCTTCGAGCCCCAGAAGCCGAGCCCGAGCTGGAGCAGCCGCTCGGGTGTGACGAGGGCGGTCCCGACCGGCGCGGTCGTCATCGTGGGGGTCGCTGCCATGAAGCACCTCCGATCGACTGATACGCTCTGCATCAGTCCTCAAGTGGATAGTCTATGAACGAACAGTTGCGAGAAGAACCATTACAGAGCACGTCGCGGCCGTCAACCCCTACCCGGGAGCAGCTCGTCGCGTGGCGCGTCTTTCTCGAATGCGCGTTCGCGCTGATCGACGTGCTCGACGCCGAGCTCCAGGACGCGACCGGGATGAACTTCCGCTGGTACGACGTCCTCGTCCAGCTCGAGGAGGCCGGCGGCGGCTCGCGGATGACGGAGCTGGCCGGGCGGATCCTCGCGAGCAAGAGCGGCCTGACCCGGGTCGTCGACCGGATGGAGGAGGCCGGCCTGGTCCGCCGTGAGCGTCCGCAGGACGATCGGCGGGTGATCCTCGTCCACATCACGCCGGCGGGGCTCGAGGCGCTTCAGGCGGCACGGGCGGTGCACCGGCACGGGATTCACGAGCATTTCACGCGGCATCTCGATGGGCGGGACTTCGCCTCGCTCGAGCGGACGTTCGAAAAGGTGCGCGACCATGTCCGTCCGCTGCGCCCGGGGCGGATCAGCGGCTGAGGCAGGCTTAGGCTGGCGCGCATGGGCGGCGGGTGGCACCGTGCGCTCGCCGGTTAGACCGCGTTCTTCGCGATCAGGACGAGTGCGACCACGACGAGGAGCACGGCGAAGAGCCTCCGCAGCCCCCGCTCGGGGACGCGTGCCTGGAGCTTGGTTCCGGCGGCCGCGCCGACGATCGCGGCGCCCGTGAAGGCGGCGGTGAGCGAGCCGTCGATGCCGCCGCTCGCGAGGTGGGCGGCGAGTGCGACCGAGCTCGTCAGCGCGATCACGAGCAGCGACGTGCCGATCGCGACGGGGAGCGAGAGCCCGAGCGCGACCGTCAGGGTGGGCACGATCACGAAGCCGCCTCCGACGCCGAAGAAGCCGGTCAGTAGGCCAGTCCCGGCGCCGGCCACGAGGACGCGCGCCCAGACGGGGTCGTGCTCGGCGGCGACCTCCGTTCGCCCGCGGACGACGGCGAAAGCGGCCACGAGCAGAAGCAGGCCGAAGCCGAGCAGGAGCAGGCGATCGCCCACGAGCCGGTTCAGCGCGGTCCCGCCGATCGCCGCGGGCGCGGCGGCCGCGGCGAAGACGAGTCCGAGCCGCCAGCGGACGCGGTCGGTGCGGGTCGCGGCGAGCATCCCCACGAGCGCGGTGATCGAGACGATCAGCAGCGACTCCGTCGTCGCACGCTTGACCGGCTCCCCCAACACGTAGACGAGCGCCGGCACGGCCAGGATCGAGCCGCCGCCGCCCAGAAGGCCGAGGAGGAGGCCGATCGCGAGCCCGAACGGCAGCGCGAGCAGCGCGTCGGTCACCGGCTAGGCGATTCGGCCGTCAGACGGCTCGAGCGGGAGCCCGGCGCCGTGCCAGGCCTTCATCCCGCCCTCGAGGTTCTCGGCGTTGTGGCCAGCGGCGCGGAGCGCGTCGGTCGCTTTCTGGCTGCGGGCTCCGCTTCGGCACACGCAGACGATCTTGGCGTCGCGCGGGAGCTCGTCCGCGCGGGCACCGAGCTCGCCGAGCGGGATGTGGAGGGCGCCCGGGATGTGCCCGGCGTCCCACTCCTTGGGCTCGCGCACGTCGAGCATGGTCGCGTCGTCGAGGTTCGCGGCGGTGCGGGCGTCCATCAGGCTCCCTTCTCGAGGTCGATGCCGTGCTCGGCGAGGTCGGCGACCCCGCCGTCGGCGACGTGGATCACGTTCTCGACGCCGTGGCGACGGAGGAGCGAGACCGCGAGCGAGCTGCGGTTGCCGGCGGAGCAGGCGACGGCGAGCGGCTTGTCGGAGCGCTTCGAGAGCGCGTCGCCGGGGCCGTCGCGGAGCTCGTGGTACGGCGTGAAGAGCGAGCCGGCGACGTGACCGTCGTCCCACTCGTCCTGCTCGCGCACGTCGAGCAGCTCGACCTCGCCGGCCTGCAGCCGCTCGGCGAGCGTGGGGATGTCGATGGCATCCGTGGTCTCGATCTCCCGGCCCGCCTGGCGCCACGCGGCGATCCCGCCTGCGAGGTACCCACGGAGGCTGCGGAAGCCCACGGCCTCGAGCATCCGCATCATCGCCTGCGCCTCGGCGTCGCCCGAGGCGAGGACGACGACGTCGCCCTCGGGGTCGACGACCCACGCGGCGCGGGTGCCGACGGCGGCCTTGACGGCGGTCGTGCTCAGCGAGTCGGGAACGTGCTCGGCGTCGAACTCGCGCGGCTCGCGGCCGTCGAGCAGGATCGCGCCCTCCTCGACGAGCTCTGCGACACGGGTGGGGGAGAGCGGCTCGAGCGGCGCCGCGTGCCGGATCAGCTCGCCCTGGTTGAGGGCGACGATCCGTTCGAAGTTCGGCGGCTGCGGCTGGAGGTCGCCGGTCAGCTTCTCGACGAAGGCGTCCTCGTCCTCGATCCCGAAGAGCTCGTTGAAGCGGCGCTCGTAGCCGATCGTCGAGGCGGGCTTCTGGCTCATCCCGGCGCCGCCGCAGAGCGAGCCGCCGATGTGCCCGGGGTAGACCTCGACGTGGCCGTCGAGGTCGAGCAGCTTCTGCAGCGAGCGGTGCAGGTCGCGGGCCCCGTCCTCGGGGACCACGGCGAGGTCGGGCCGGGCGAGGTCGCCCACGAAGAGCGAGTCGCCCGTGAGCACCATCCACGGGGCGTCGCTGCGGTCGCCGTCACCGACGAGGTAGGAGACGTGCTCGGGGCGGTGGCCGGGTGTGGCGAGCGCGACGATCCGCGCGTTCCCCACCTCGACGACGTCGCCGTCGCCCACGGGCTCGCTCTCGAACTCGACCTCGTCCGCGTTGGGGACGTGGATCGTGGCGCCGGTCGCCTCCGCGAGCCGGCCGCGGCCGGAGAGGTGGTCGGCGTGATTGTGGGTCTCCAGAATGTGGGTGATCTCGAAGCCCTCCTGCTCGGCGAGCCGGAGGTACTCCTCGATCTCCCACTTCGGGTCGACCACAGCGGCCTCGCCGCCGTCGGCGATCACGTAGGACGCACAGCCGAGGTCGCGATGGAGGATCTGGCGGAAGAACATCTAGGCCACGGCCCTCTCGACGACACCGGCGAGCCGCTGTCGCACGTCCGCGGCGATCGGGCCCAGGGAGTCGTTGCCGACGATCGAGAGCATCCGCTCCGCGTCGATCGCCGAGACGGTCGTCCGGCCGTCGCGCTCGTAGATGACGACGTTGCAGGGAAGCAGCGTGCCGACCTCGGGCTCGGCCAGGAGCGCCTGGTGAGCGAGGGAGGGGTTACACGCGCCGAGGATCAGATACGGCTCGCCGTCGACGTCGAGCTTCTCCTTGAGTGTCGCCTGGACGTCGATCTCGGTCAGGACGCCGAAGCCTTCGGACTGCAGCTCGGCGCGGACGCGCTCGACCGCGTCCTCGAAGGAGTGGTCGGTTTGGGCGGTGAGGGTGTAGCCGGTCGTGAGCATGGGGGCCTCCTAGTGGCCGAAGCGGACGTCGGGAAGGATCCGGTCGAGCCAGCGCGGGAGCGCCCAGGCGCGGGCGCCGAAGAGGCGCAGCAGGACCGGAATGAGGACGAGGCGGATCAGCATCGCGTCGAGCAGGACTGCGACGCCCAGGATCACGCCCATCTCCTTCGGCGGCAGCGGGCCGCTGAGCGCGAAGGTGAAGAAGACGGCGATCATCACCGCCGCGGCGGCGAAGATCACGCGGCCCGAGTGGGCGAGGCCGCCGATCGCGGCCTCCTTCGGGTCGTGCGAGCGGTCCCAGTGCTCCTTCGCCGAGGAGAGGAGAAACACGGTGTAGTCCATCGAGATCGCGAAGATCATCGCGAAGAAGAACATGGGCGCCCAGGCGTTCAGATAGCCCTGCGACTCGAAGCCGAGCAGGCCGGAACCGTGGCCGTCCTGGAAGATCAGCCTGCCGATCCCGAAGGCAGCGCCGGTGGCGAGCAGGTTCGTGAGCACGCCGAGCGCCGCGATCAGCGGGGCCTGGAGCGCGACGAGGAGGAGCAGGAACCCGAGCACGAGCACGACCCCGATGATCAGGGGAGTCCTCGCGGCGAGCGCGTCCTCAAGGTCGTGGTTCTCCGCGGCGGCACCGCCGACAAGCGCGCCGGAGGGGAGGGCGCCGCGGAGGCGGTCGATCGTCTGCCCGAGCGCAGGGCTCGACGGGTCCGACGTGGGGATCGCCTGGAGAAGCACGCTGTCGTTTTGCCCCGGCTGCGCGGGCGCCACACGGGCGATCCCACGGTCGGCGCGCGCCGCTGCGGCGGCCGCGTCCGCCTCGCCGCTCGGGGCGACGATCTGGAGCGCGCCCGGCGCACCGAGCCCGAACGCGTCCTGCACCAGGCCGTAGCCGACCCGGGAGCCGTCCCCCGCGGGCACGACCGAGATCGAGGGCATCCCCGTCTTCAGGCCGAGCACCGGGAGCGTGAGCAGGACGAGGAGCAGCGTGGCCGCTGCGCCGAAGCGGTACGGGTGCCGCCACAGCCGCTCGCCCCAGCGGGCGAAGCGAGCCGAGCGGTGCTCGCCCGAGTGGACCCACGAGAGGGAGAGCGCGTCGACCCTGGGGCCGAGCTTCCCCAGGACGGCAGGGAGGAGCGTCAACGTGGCTGCGAGCACGAAGCCGACGCTGAGCATGATCCCGAGCGCCATCGAGCGGAACGCGGGGCTGGGGACGAGCATCACCGCGGAGAGCGAGACGAACACGGTTAGGCCCGAAAAGAGCACGGCCTTCCCCGCAGTGTCCATCGTGACGGCGACTGCGTCGCGCACGTTGAGACCGGCGCCGAAGAGCGCAGCCCGGAACCGGTGGACGACGAAGAGCGCGTAGTCGATCCCAAGCGCGAGCGCGAACATCAGCGCAAAGTTCATCGCCCAGATCGAAACGTCGAAGCCCCTCGTGAGCAGCGCGAGCAGGCCAGCCGAGGCGAGCAGCCCGAGGATCGTCAGCATCAGCGGCAGCCCGGCCGCGACGAGGGAGCCGAAGGCGAGCACGAGGATCGCGAGCGTGACCGGCCAGGAGATCAGCTCGGACTTCAGCATCGCGGCGCGGTTTGCCTCGTTGAAGTCGCTCCACATCCCAGAGGCGCCCGTGAGGCTGATCGAGAGGTCGCCCTGCGCGAGGCCGGGCAGCGTCGTCTTGAGGTCGTCGGCGGCCGCGACCATCTCGGTGGGGTCGCCGGCGGCGCCCGCGGTCACGATCGCGGTGTGCCCGTCCGCGGAGATGGTCGATCCGGGGGTGGGTGCGACCACCGTGGAGACGCGGGAGTCGGCGCGGAGGGCGCGCTCGACCTGCTGCACCGTCGCCGCGAAGGCAGGAGCGTCGGTGGTCAGCGTGGGGGAGTGGACGACCACCATCGGGGCCGAGCTCGAGAGGCCCGCGAAGTCGCGCTGGACGAGCACGCGCACGCGCACGGACTCGGAGCCGTTCGCCTGCCAGCCCGCACCCGAGAGCACGTGCTCGACGCTCGGCGCGAAGACGGCGAGGAAGGCAGCGACGACGAGCCAGCCGGCGAGGACGAGGCGGAGGTGGCCTGCCGACCAGCGGCCGAGCCGTCCCACCGGGCCGACGGTCGGTGTCGGCCTGACGGCGAGAGGCTGCTGTTTGGGCGCTTCGAGCACGGTCATTCTTCGGTCCTCCATCGGGTTGCGACGACTCCTGCGATTCGGTACTATACAAACAATTACTTGTAGAGGAGAAGATGAAAGATGTCTCTGCCGATCCCGCTGCCGCCCGACCTCGCCGAGCTGATCGCTTCCCGCTTCCGTGCTCTCGGCGACCCACTCCGCGTCCGGCTGGTCGACCAGCTCCGCGGTGGCGAGCTGACCGTGAACGAGCTCGCGGACAGGGTGGGCGCGAGCCAGCAGAACGTGTCCCGGCATCTCGCTGTCCTCACGGACGCGGGCGTGCTCGGGCGCCGCAAGGAGGGCATCCGTGTCCACTACCGGATCGTGGACGAGGGCGTGCTTGCGCTCTGCGAGCAGGTCTGCGGCTCGCTCCAGGCGCATGTCGCCGCGCTCGCCGCGGTCGTCGACGCGGCCTGACGGCTCCTGCGAAGATCGGCCGGTGACGCCCGCCAGCTCGATCGAGATCCGCCGCCTCGACAGAGAGGACGCGCGGGCGCACCTCGACGCGCTCGCGGCCGTGCTCGCCGACGCCGTCGGCCAGGGAGCGTCGGTCAGCTACATGGCGCCCTTCTCGCACGAGGACGCCCGCGCCGCGTTCGACGGCTTCGTGAGCGAAGTCGAGGCCGGTAACCGTGTCCTCCTCGCGGCGTTCGCCGGCGAGGAGCTCGTCGGCACCGTCCAGGTCGTGCTGGCGTTCCCGCCGAACCAGCCCCACCGCGGCGAGATCGTCAAGCTCCTCGTCCACGCCTCGGCGCGGCGGCGAGGGGTTGCGCAGCTCCTGATGGAGCGCGCCGAAGCCGAGGCGAGCGCGGAGGGGAAGACGCTGCTCGTGCTGGACGCCGTCACCGGCGGCGACGCCGAGCGCCTCTATGCGCGGCTCGGCTGGAACCGCGTCGGCGTGATCCCGAACTACGCGCTCTTCCCCGACGGCAGCTTCTGCGACACGACCTACTTCTGGAAGGAGCCGGAGGCCAGGTAGCGGTCCTCGGCTGCGTAGTCGAAGCAGCCGGCAAAGAAGGGATCCGACGGCTTGTCCTCAAGGCCGACGAGCCAATCGAGCTCCGCTGCGACCGTGGCTGCGTAGTCGCCGGCGGGCTCGTAGCCGAGCTCGCGCGCCGCGTTCGTGTCGAGGACGACGGGGTGCGCGCGGTCCCAGGGATGGCTCCCCAGTCCGTCGGCGGCGTCCTCGTCCAGCAGCACCTCCTCCCACTCGTGCCCGAGGTGGCGGGCGACCGTGCGCGCGATTTCGAGCCCGCTCGGGGCATCGGGGTCGGCGCTGTTCAGGATCCGCGTGCCGGGCCGGGCCGCGACCGTCTCGACGAGCGCCGCGAGGTTCGCGGCGGCGGTGGGGTGGTCGGTGCCCTCGCCGCGGCGGGCGAGGAGCACGTGGCGCCTCCCGTCGAGCACGCGCTTGACGAAGACCCACTCCCGCGCCGGTGAGGCGCCCGGGCCGTGGATCTTCGACGGGCGGAGCACCGAGACGGGGGCGCCGCTCTCGAGCAGCACCTGCTCTGCCGCGACCTTGTTCGGCCCGTAGCCCTCGCGCGAGTCGTAGGGCATCTCCCCGGGCGGAAGCGTCGGCTGCGTCTCGCGGATGGGGCCGTCGTAGCGGGGCGGCGCGTCCGAGTTCGAGTGGTTGCCCGCGGCGTCCACGTAGACCGCCTTGCTGGAGATCAGCGCCGTCGAGCCCGCCTCGCGGGCGAGCGGGACGAGCAGCCGGGCTTGCGCCGCGGTGAAGCAAATGCAGTCGACGAGCAGATCGGCGCCCTTGCCGAAGGCCGCGAGGATCTCGGCCTGCTCGTCGCGCAAGGCCCGGACGAATCTGCCTCCGGCGGTCGCGACGGCCGCGGGGAGATGCGCCGGGTCGCGGCCGGTCACGTGAACGTCCCAGCCGGCGTGGAGGAGTCGGATCGCGATCGCTCGTCCGACAAGACCCGTTCCGCCGAGGATCAGCGCGCGCGGCATGGTGAGGACGCTAGCTCAATCACATTTCTTTTCTAGAAAGCAATCAAGAGCGCGTACCTTTCCCGGGGATGGCGACGAGAGTCCACGTCCACCATGTGCTCGAGCAATGGCGGGCCGAAGTCCCGGAGCTCGATCGGTCGCCGATGGCGGTCGTCGGCCGGATCTCGAGGGTGACGCAGTTCCCCCAGGCGGAGCTCGACCCGGAGCAGCGAGCCCGGCTCG
>JBBQHQ010000082.1:0-11571 GCA_038324115.1 Gaiellales bacterium | reverse complement strand
TGGGGGTGGTGGTGGGTCGCGTGGTGGGGGGGGGGGGCCCCCGCCACCGCTACCTGCCCTTTTTTGGGGTGGTCCGCCCCGGCGGGGGGGGCGCCCCGGTGTATGTGGTGCCCCCCCCACGACTCCCAGCCGAGGCTGCCCGCGCCCGAGACCCCGAAGGGCAGGGCGAAGATCGTCCCCCAGGCGAGCGTCCCGAAGGCGACGAGATCGGGGGTCAGGCCCGTGAAGCGTCGGCCGGCGTACAGGGCGCCGGCCGAGTAGAAGAGGGCGGCCGCGACGACCGCGAGCGAGCCGACGACGGCGCGGTCGTTGCCGGTGGGCTCGAAGCCGACGAGCGCGACGATCCCGACGAAGCCGAGCATGATCCCGGCGAGCCGCAGCCCTGTCGCTCTCTGCTCGTGCACGAACGCGATCGCGACGAGCGCGGTGAAGATCGGCGCCGAGGCGTTGAGGATGGCCGCCAGCCCCGAGTCGATGTACTGCTGCCCCCACACGATCAGGAAGAACGGCAGGGTGGTGTTGAGCGCGCCCATCAGCGCGAGCGGGCCGATGTAGCGACCGAGCGGCCGCACGCTCCGACGGGTGACGAGCAGGTAGGCGCCGAGCGCAAGCGTGCCGAGGGCGATCCGCAGCGTAATCGCCGTCTGCGGTGTCAGCTCGCGCAGGGCGATCTCGTTGAACATGAACGAGGAGCCCCAGATCCCCGCCAGGGCGAGGAGCATGATTCGCTGGCGGCCGCTCATCCCAGGTCACAACGCGACGGCCGCCGTCGTCCTTCCCGGCTAGAGTGAATCACCTGTCGCAGGTAGCGGATCAACCCCTGCACCGAGCCCTCGGACTCACCGACGGGGAGCTTGCGCGCATCCAGGAGCTGCTCGAGCGGGACCCCAACCATTTCGAGCTGGCGGTCTTCTCCCTGCTCTGGTCCGAGCACTGCGGCTACAAGCATTCGGCACTCCTCCTCAAGCGGCTGCCTTCCTCCGGGAAACGCGTGTTGCAAGGCCCCGGTGAGAATGCCGGTGTGCTCGACCTCGGGGAGGGGGAAGCGGTCTGCTTCAAGGTCGAGAGCCACAACCACCCCTCCGCCGTCGAGCCGTTCCAGGGCGCCGCGACCGGGGTGGGCGGGATCCTGCGCGACATCATCGCGATGGGCGCGCGGCCGGTGGCGCTGCTCGACGGGCTCCGCTTCGCCGAGGGGGACTGGCGCTTCGATCGCGCCGTCGCCGGGATCGGGCATTACGGGAACTGCGTCGGCGTCCCCACAGTGGGCGGCGAGGCCGTCTTCGACGACGCGTACTCCGACAACGTGCTCGTGAACGCGATGTGCGTCGGCCTGCTGCCCTCCGACCGGCTCACGCGCGCAGCGGCGAGCGGGCCCGGCAACCTGCTCGTCCTCTACGGCGCCACGACCGGCCGCGACGGGATCGGCGGGGCCTCGGTGCTCGCGAGCCAGGAGCTCGGCGAGGAGGACGCGGACAAGCGCCCCACCGTCCAGATGGGCGACCCCTTCACCGGCAAGAAGCTGATCGAGGTTTCCGTCGACCTGGTCGAGTCCGGGCTCGTCGAGTCGCTGCAGGACTGCGGCGCGGCCGGGCTCGCCTCCTCGCTCTCCGAGATGGCGCGCGAGTGCGGGATCGACCTCAGGCTCGACCAGGTCCCGCGCCGCGAGGAGGGGATGGAGCCGTGGGAGGTGATGATCTCCGAGAGCCAGGAGCGGATGGTCGCGGTCGTCCGGCCGCAGATGCTCGCCTCCGTCGAGGCGCTCTGCGACCGCTGGGAGCTCCACCACGCCGTGATCGGCGAGGTCACCGACACCGGGCTCCTCCGCGCGCTCTGGGAGGACGATGTCGTGGGTGAGATCCCGGCGCGTTTCCTCACCGACGAGTGCCCGCGCTATCGGATCGAGCCGAAGCCGCGCCCCGAGCCGGAGCCGGTGGCGCTCCCGGTCGCGCCGGAGCTGCCGCGCGTCCTCCTCGAGCTCCTCGCCTCGCCGAACATCCGCTCGCGCGCGTTCGTCTACCGCCGCTACGACCACCTCGTCGGCTCGCGGACGGTGCGCCGGCCGGGGCTCGACGCCGCCGTCCTCCGGCTGCGGCCCGGCTACCGCGGGCTCGCCGTCTCGCTCGACGGCCAGGGCCGGATCGCGCGGCTCGACCCGCGCACCGGCGGCTCGCTCGCAGTGCTCGAGGCGGCGCGGAACGTGGCCGCGGCCGGCGGGGAGCCGCTCGGGCTGACCGACTGCCTCAACTTCTCGAACCCCGAGAAGCCGGAGATCGCCTGGGAGCTCGTCGAGGCGATCGAGGGGATGGCGCTCGCCTGCGAGGCGCTCGGGATCCCGATCGTCTCCGGCAACGTCTCCCTCTACAACGAGACCGACGGGCGCGGGATCCACCCAACCCCGGTCGTCGGCTGCGTCGGGCTCGTCCCCGACGTGCGCCTGGTGCCAGGGGCGTGGCGCGAGGGCGACGTCGTCCTCCTCGCGAGCGCCTCCGAGGTCTCCGTCGTCGGCTCGGAGTACCAGGCGCGCTACGGCACCGTCGGCGGGAAGCCGGCCGGGCTCGACCTCGCGGCCGAGGCCTCGCTCGTCGACTTCCTCTGGCGCGCTGCCCCGATCTGCTCTCTCGTTCACGACGCCTCCGAGGGCGGGCTCGCGGTCTGCCTCGCCGAGGCGGCGATCGCGAGCGGCCTCGGCGCCGAGCTCGAGCTGCCGGACGACGCGCGCGCCTGGTTCGGCGAGGGCGGCGGCCAGGCGGTGCTCGCGGTCGCGCCAGACCGGCTCGGCGCGCTCGGCGGAGTCACGCTGCGGAAGCTCGGGATCGTCGGCGGCGACTCACTGCTCGGCGTGCCGGTGGCAGCCCTCACGGAGGCCTGGAGCTAGCCATGTGCGGCGTCTTCGGAATCCGCTCCTCGGAGCGCGACGTCGCGCGGCTCACGTATTTCGGCCTCTTCGCGCTCCAGCACCGCGGCCAGGAGTCGGCCGGGATCGCCGTCTCCGACCGGGGCCGGCTCACCGTCGTCCGGGAGATGGGCCTCGTCTCTCAGGTGTTCGACGAGGAGAAGCTGCAGGCGCTCGAAGGCGAGATCGCGATCGGGCACGCCCGCTACTCCACGACCGGCTCGAGCAAGTGGGCGAACGCGCAGCCGCTCGTCCAGCACGGGAGCGTCCGCACGGTCGCGCTCGGGCACAACGGCAACCTGACGAACACGCACGCGCTGCGCGGCGAGCTCGCCGCGGGCGGGATCCGGCTCGAGTCGACCTCGGACACGGAGGTGATCGCGGCGCTGATCGCGAACGACCCGGCGCCGCTCGAGGAGGCGACGGCCCGGGCCATGGCGAAGCTCGAGGGCGCCTACTCCTGTGTGCTGCTCTCGGAGGGGAAGCTGGTCGGCTTCCGCGACCCGCACGGGATCCGGCCGCTCGCCCTCGGGCGGCTCGAGACGGAGGGGGGCGCTGACGACTGGGTGATCGCGTCCGAGACCTGCGCGCTCGACCTGCTCGGCGCCCGCTTCGACCGGGAGGTCCGGCCCGGCGAGGTCGTCTGTGTGGACGAGGCCGGGCTGACCGCCGTCCAGGCCGTCCCCGAGGGCCGCCAGGCGCTCTGCATCTTCGAGCACGTCTACTTCGCCCGCCCCGACTCGCGGCTCGCCGGCTCCGAGGTCCACGGCGTCCGGGTCCGGATGGGCGAGCGACTTGCCGCCGAGGCCCCCGTCGAGGCCGATCTCGTGATGCCGATCCCCGACTCGGGGACGCCGGCCGCGGTCGGCTACTCGCGCGCATCGGGGATCCCGTTCACCGAGGGCCTGATCAAGAACCGGTACGTGGGCCGCACGTTCATCCAGCCCGACCAGCGGCTGCGCGAGCAGGGGATCAAGCTCAAGTTCAACCCGGTCGCGGAGGTGGCGGGGAAGCGGCTCGTGATCGTGGACGACTCGATCGTCCGCGGGAGCACGATGCGGCAGCTCGTCGCGATGCTGACGGACGCCGGGGCGGCGGAGATCCACGTCAGGATCTCGTCGCCGCCGATCGTCTCGCCCTGTTACTACGGGATCGACTTCGCGCACGCCGCCGAGCTCGCCGCCTCCAGCCGCTCACCGGAAGAGATGCGCGAGCTGATCGGGGCGACCTCGCTCCACCATCTCTCGCTCGAGGCGATGCAGAGCGCGACGCGGCTGCCGGAGCAATCGGTCTGTCGGGCGTGCTTCACGCGGGAGTACCCGACGAGGATCCCGGTCGAGGAGAGCGTCGAGAAGCTGCGGTTCGAGCCGGCCCGCTAGCGGAGGGCGAGCTCGAACCAGACGCGGTTGCCGCCGTTCCGGATCACGCCCCAGCGGTCCGCGAGCGCGTCGACGAGCGCGAGCCCACGGCCCGAGGTCGAGTCGCCGGGCGGGAGCGAGACGATCCCTGGCTCGAACCCCGCCCCGTGGTCCTCGACCTCCACGTGGACGAGGCCTCCGTCCATGATGTCGAGGGCGAGATGCACGTCCTCGCCGCCGCCGTGGGCGATCCCGTTCGCGATCAGCTCGGTGACGAGGAGGCGCAGCGTGTAGCGCGTCTCCGGATGCAACTCGAGTCCGGAGATCTCTTCGAGCGCGCGGCGGGCGCCGTTCACCGACGCGTTCTGCGCGGGCAGCGTCAGTTCGAGATGCCCATGCCCTTCCCGGATTTCCATACCTGTTCAACGTTCGGAGGGCGAACACGGGTACGGGTCGCTTGGGTCCGTCCGGTTCGTTGCCGATGCTACGAGCATGCGCATCGTGGTCGAGCACGATCCGGAAGGCCGGTGGTGGTGGACGGCGTTCGGGAACGACGGCGCGCTGCTCGCGATCTCGGCCCAGCACGCGAGTCGCTCGGACTGCGTCCGCTCGATCGCGGAGCTGAAGGTCGAGGGGCCGGTCGCCCCGGTCAACTACGGCGAGCTCGACCGCCCCGCGAGCTCGTCGCCGCGCCCGTAGCGGACGGCCCGCCGGACCGCGCGCTCGTCGAGCCCACGCTCCAGGAGCTGCTGGCGCAGCTCGCTCTCGCGGCCGAGCCGGAGGAAGAGAAGTGCAAGCGCCCCGATCGTGACGAGCGATCCCTCCAGCATCATCACCGCGCCGGCGAGGCCCTGGTCACGCTCGGGTGAGATCCCCCAGAGCTCGGGGCCGCGGTCGTAGACCGTGTAGAAGGCGGCGCCCGACCAGAGGAAGACGTTCCCGAGCACGGTCTCGACGAGCCGCACCGCGAAGACGTAGGCGAGCTTCGGGCCGGTGCCGAACCACTCCGGCGCCGGCAGGGTCTCCAGGACGGGCAGCCACATGATCGCCCCCGCGGTGAAGAAGCAAACGTGCTCGAGCGCGTGGAGGAAGCTGTGCCGGACGGCGGCCTCGTAGAGGAGCGGTAGGTGCCAGAGGTAGAGGTTGACGGCCCAGAGCGGGAGCGCGATCGCCGGGTTCGCGAGCACACGCAGGCGCTCGACGGGGCGGAGCGCGAGCACGGGGCGGAGGATCGGGCCGGTGAGGCCCGCGAGCAGGCAGAGCGGTGCGAGGTCGCCGATCAGGACGTGCTGGAGCATGTGGAAGCTGAAGAGCTCCTCCTCCCCGATCGCCGCGATCGGCGAGGCGAACGCGAGCAGGGCGAGCACGATCCCGAGCCCGAAGACGGTGCGCCGCCAGGCGGGCACGGGCGTCCCCCGTCGGCGAAGCGTCCGGGCACGGCGGGCGTACGCGAGCGCGACGAGGAGCACGGGGAGGAGCTGGAGCGGGTCGAGCGTCCAGCTGGTCAGAAGCGACGGCTCGTCCACGCCTCCACTCTAGAATCCAGCGCCCGTGGAGCTCTTCCACTACCACCTCGTCACGAGCAGCGTCCGGGCCGTCGAGGCCCGCTACGTGGGGAAGCTCGGCTTCGACCTCGTCGCGCGGCACGGGCGGATCGGGGAGGAGCACCAGTCGTTCGAGCCGGGAGCGGCGTCGTGGGAGGAGCTCGACCGGCTCGGGTTCAAGCTCCGGTTGACGGAGGTGGCGCGCGGCGCGGTCAACGTCGTCGTCCAGCCGGGCCAGTGGGAGCTCCCCCGCGTCGACCATCTCGGGCTCGCGCTCGACGAGGACGAGTTCGACGACGCGATCGAGCGAGCGGTGGAGGCCGGATTGCGGATCCAGTCGCACGGCGGGCGGCGGACGTTCGTGGCGACGAACGCGGGCTACCGGATCGAGCTGCACCCGCCGCGACAGTGGATCGACGAGCTTTTGGAGGAGCGGGACGAGCTCGCCGCCCGCGAGCTGCACCTGCTCGCGGAGGATCCGGTGGCGAAGGCGGTCGCGCTCGCCGAGCTGGTGGGCGCAGAGCGCGACGGGGCGGATGTGGCGATCGGCGGCGCGGTCGTCCGCTTCCTCCCAGACGGCCCACCGGGCCGCCCACAGCTCCGCGCCGAGCTCTTCACCTGACCGTTGCCGCCACGGCCCGTACGCCTCAGGTCCACGCCTGGGGACAGTCCCCAGGCGTGGACCTGAGGCTTTCCGGTCTGGGCCGGACGGGACGGGGGCCGACGCGCGTCGTAGACTCGAACCGGTGACGGGGGAGCAGCGCACGTACGAGGCCGCCGGGGTCTCTCTGGCCACGGCCGAGGGCGTGGTCGCGCGGCTCCGCGCGGCCGTCGCGTCGACCGCCACGCCCGGCGCGCTCGACTCGTTCGGCGGCTTCGCCGGCCTCTTCGCGCTCGACGACAGGCGGCTCCTTGCCGCCTCCACCGACGGCGTCGGCTCCAAGCTCGTCCTCGCCCGCCGCGCCGGCAAGCTGCGCTGGTGCGGCGCCGACCTCGCCGCCCACTGCATCAACGACGTGCTCACGACCGGAGCCGAGCCGCTCTTCCTCCTCGACTACGTCGCCGCGAACCGGATCGAGCTCGACCAGGTCGCCGAGCTCGTCGAAGGCGCCGCGGAGGTCTGCCGCGAGGCCGGCTGCGCGATCCTCGGCGGCGAGACCGCCGAGCTGCCCGGGATCTACCGCGACGAGGAGCTCGATTTCGCCGGCACCTGCGTCGGCCTCGTCGACCGTCGCGACCTGATCGACGGGTCGAGCGTCGAGCCGGGCGACGTGGTCGTCGGCCTGCCTTCCGCGGGGATCCACGCCAACGGGTTCACGCTCGTCCGACGGCTCGTCGGGGACGGCGACTTCGATGCCGAGCTCCTCCTGCCGCCGACCCGCCTCTACCTCGACGACGTCCGCGCCCTCCGAGCCCGCGCCGACGTCCGCGCGCTCGCGCACGTGACGGGCGGCGGGATCCTGGGCAACCTGCCGCGCGTGCTGCCAGAGGGCGCTCGGGTCGAGATCGACTGGGGCGCGTGGGAACGGCCCCCCGTTTTCACCTGGATCGCCGAGCAGGGCGTCGAGGAGGAGGAGGCCCGGCGCGTCTTCAACCTCGGGATCGGGATGTGCGCCGTCGTCCCGGCCGCAGACGCCGGCGACGCGACCGTGATCGGGCGGATCGCGTGATCGGCGTGCTCGTCAGCGGCGAGGGCTCGAACTTGCAGGCGCTGCTCGACGCCCGACTCCCCGTCGTCGCCGTCGCCTCGAACCGGCGCGGCGTCAGGGCGCTCGAGCGCGCAGCGGTGGCCGAGGTGGCGGCCGCCGTCTTCGAGGAGGAGGACTACCCCTCCCGGGACGGGCGCGACCGTGCGATGGCCGACTGGCTCCAGAGCCGGCGCGTCCGCCTGGTCGTCTGCGCCGGCTACATGCACCTGCTCACGCCGGCGTTCCTCGAGCGGTTCCCGGAGCGCATCGTCAACGTGCACCCCTCGCTGCTCCCCGACTTCCCGGGCGCGCGGGCGATCGAGGACGCGCTCGACGCAGGCGTCCCCGTCACCGGCGTCACCGTCCATCTCGTCGACGAGGGGCTCGACACCGGCGCCATCGTCCGCCAGGTCCCGGTCTCCGTCGAGCCGCGCGAGTCGCTGGTCGAGCGGATCCACGCGGCCGAGCACCGCGTGCTCCCGGAGGTGGTGAGAGAGCTGTGCGCGCGCTGATCTCCGTCTACGACAAAGCCGGCCTCGACCGGCTCGCGAAGGGGCTGCACTCCCTGGACGTCGAGCTCGTCGCGAGCGGCGGCACCGCAACCGCGATCGAGGAGCTCGGACTGCCGGTCGCCCGCGTGGAATCGATCACCGAGTTCCCCGAGATGCTGCACGGGCGGGTGAAGACGCTCCACCCCCGCATCCACGCCGGGATCCTCGCCCGGCTCGAGCTCGAGGAGGATCGCGACGCCCTCGCGGGGCAGGGGATCGAGCCGTTCGACCTCGTCTGCGTCAACCTCTACCCGTTCGAGGACGTGGCCGGCCGGCGGGGCGCGACGGAGGCCGAGGTGGTCGAGATGATCGACGTGGGCGGCCCCTCGATGCTTCGGGGTGCGGCGAAGAACTTCGCCCACGTGGCGGCGGTGTGCCGGCCCGAGGACTACGACCGCGTCCTCGCCGAGCTGCGGGAGTCGGGTGCCGTCTCGCTGGAGACGCGGCGCGACCTCGCGGCCACCGCGTTCGCGACCACGGCCGCCTACGAGGCGGCGATCGCGACGTGGTTCGCCGAGCGGCACTCGTCCCCGGAGATCCTCGTCCCCGTCTTCGAGAAGCACCTCGATCTGGCCTACGGCGAGAACCCCCACCAGGGAGCCGCCTACTACGTCGAGCGCGGCGCCCGCACGCACCTGCTCGCGCGCGTCGAGCAGCTGCACGGCCGCGAGCTCTCCTTCAACAACCTGAACGACCTCAACGCCGCCCGCCTCGTCGTCCGGGAGTTCACCCTCCCGGCCTGCGTGATCGTCAAGCATGCGAACCCCTGCGGCGTCGCGGTCGGCGCCTCGATCGAGGATGCCTATGCGAGGGCGCTTGCGGCCGACCCGCTTTCGGCCTACGGCGGCGTCGTCGTGCTCAACCGCCCGGTCAGCGCCGCCCTCGGCGAGCGGCTGGCCGACCAGTTCGTCGAGGTCCTTTTCGCCCCCGGTTACGACCAGGCCGGCCTGGAGGCGCTCGTCCGCAAGCCGGCGACGCGGATCCTCAACGACCTCGAGCGGCGCGACCCCGAGGCGGCCGAGCGGGACTACAAGCGGGTCCTCGGAGGTTTGCTCGTCCAGGAGCGCGACTGGGACGTCGCCGGGCGCGAGGGGATGACGGTGGCTGCGGGGGCGCCGACCGAGAAGCAGTGGGGCGACCTCCTCTTCGCGTGGCGGGTCTGCAAGCACGTCGCCTCGAACGCAATCGTGATCGCGAAGGGGCTGCAGACGCTCGGGATCGGCGCGGGGCAGATGAGTCGCGTGGACGCCGTCCGGATCGCCGTCGAGAAGGCCCGGGAGCACGGCCACTCGCTCGAGGGCGCGGCACTCGCCTCCGATGCGTTCTTCCCGTTCCCGGACGGCCCGCGGCTCGCCCTCGAGGCCGGCGTCGGCTCACTGATCCAGCCAGGGGGCTCCAAGCGCGACGAGGACGTGGTCGGCGCCGTGGAGAGCGCCGGCGCCGCGATGGTCTTCACCGGGCGCCGGCACTTCCGGCATTGACGGCTAGGTCGTATCCGACCGGTTGCCGCGCGTGCTGTTCACGGTGCGGTCGGCCCAGCCCATCGCGTCGGAGAGAAACGCTCCGGCGAAGGCGGCGAGACCGAGCGCCAGCAGATCCCCGTAGTTCTCGTTCGAGAACACGGCGATGACGAAGAGGACAACTGCCGCGATCAGCAGGATCGTGCGGAATCCGAGATTCATGCTGTCTCCTTGGAGGGGATACTCGCCGGGTGGACGAGTTCGACCTGCGTATTCGCAACCACGTCGAGTCATCCTTTGTGCGGTCTGCAGCTGTCCAGGGCTCGGCGGAGACCGCCGCTTCTGGCGATTCGCCTGATCGCGCGGTACGCTCGGTTCCCGCTCGGACGAAAGGTGGCCACGGCTTGCGCACGATTCTCGTCGTCGACGACGAGCCCAACATCCGCTTCCTCGTCCGCGTCACTCTCGAGAACGCGGGCTACGACGTCATCGAGGCGCACCACGGCGTGGCCGCGCTGGAACGGACGAAGGAGGGGCGACCGCAGATGATCGTGACCGACCTGATGATGCCGGTGATGGGCGGGCGCGAGCTGATCGAGCGGCTGCGGGCCGATCCGGAGACGGCGACGATCCCGATCCTCGTCCTGAGCGGCAATGAAGGGCTCCTCGCCGGCGGCGCCGACGCCGCGCTGCCGAAGCCCTTCGACCCGCAGTCGCTGGTCGAGTCCGTCCTCACCCTCGCCGAGGAAGGAGACGCCCCGTGAGGCGACTCCCGAGCGGCGTGCCCGAGCTCGACCTCGTGCTGGGCGGCGGCTTCGTCGTCGGCTCGCTCGTCGTGATCGGGGGCGGGCCCGGCACGGGCAAGACGATCCTCGCGCAGCAGATCTGCTTCGCGGCGGGGACGCCCGAGCGCAAGGCGCTCTACTACACGACGCTCGTCGAGCCGCACGTCAAGCTCGTCGAGTACAGCCAGCAGTTCGACTTCTTCGACCACGACGCTCTCGGGGAGCGCGTCGAGCTCCTCCATCTCGGCGACATCCTGCTCGAGGAGCGCGGGCCGGACGACGAACCGCTCGGCCCGGTGATCTCGGAGATCGTGCGGGTCAGCTTCAAGCAGAAGCCTGCCGTCGTCGTCATCGACAGCGCCAAGATGCTGCGCGACTTCGTCGACGACCGCGAGATGCGCAAGGTGCTCTACGACCTGTCGGGGAAGATCGCGCACAGCGGGACGACGGTGGTCCTGCTGGGCGAGTACACGCCGGAGGAGCTCGGCAGCGCGCCCGAGTTCTCGCTCTCCGACGCGATCGTCGAGCTCGCCTACGAGGCGCGCGAGCCCGTCGACCGCCGGTGGCTCCGCGTGCGGAAGCTTCGTGGCGCCGCCCCGCTCGGCGGCAAGCACTCGTTCTCGATCGCACAGTCCGGCATCACGGTCTACCCGCGGCTCGAGACGATCCCGGCGCCGCCGCAGGCGCAGCATCCGGTCGGCGCCCGGATCGCGAGCGGGATCCCCGGGCTCGACGAGCTGACGGGCGGCGGAATCCATCAGGGCGAGGCCACGGCAATCGTCGGCCCGTCCGGCACCGGCAAGACGGGCGTCGCGCTGCACTTCATCGTGCAGGGGCTCCGGGAGGGCGAACGGTGCCTTTACGTCTCGTTCCAGGAGAGCGAGGCGCAGCTCGTGGAGAAGGCGGCGTCGTTCGGCTGGGATCTCGCGACGCCGCTCGAGTCGGGTCAGCTCGCGATCCAGCACGTGCCCGGCGAGGAGCTCGATCTCGACAAGGTTGCTGCTTCCATGCGGGCGGAGCTCGCCGCGGGCGACGTGCGCCGCGTCGCCGTCGACAGCCTCGGCGAGCTCGTCTTCGCGGCGCGCGAGCTCGAGCGGCTGCCCGCGTTCGCGCGCGCCCTCGCCGGCTTCATCCGCGGCGGCGGCGCCTCGGCGCTGATCACGAGCGACACCCCGACGACGTCGACGGTCGTCGATCCGCTCGCCGGCCTCTCGTTCCTGTTCCACAACATCGTGCTGCTCCGCTACGTCGAGATCGAGTCCGAGACACGTCGCTCGATCAGCATCTTC
>JBBQHQ010000081.1:0-11734 GCA_038324115.1 Gaiellales bacterium | reverse complement strand
CGAGCTCTCCCAGCCGACGGTCTCGCACCACCTGAAGATCCTCCGCGACGCCGGCCTCGTCGACGCCGAGCGCCGCGGCCGCTGGGCGTTCTACCGGCTGCGCGGCGAGGTTGTCGCTCAGCTCCGGGCCGCCCTCGGCTAACGCCAGTGCCGAAGGTGGGAATCGAACCCACACGCCCCGAGGGGCACCGGATTTTGAGTCCGGCGCGTCTGCCAGTTCCGCCACTTCGGCTTCGCACGCGATCGTAGTCGCTGGTGCGGCGGGCGACGTCGCGGGGCCGGAGCCCGGCTTGGCCGGGCGGGAGGCCAAGGGCGAAAGCGGGCGGTCGCTGCGGTGAAGGAGGGGGCTCGTCGGGGAACCATGGGTTTCCCCACGCTCTCCGGCGCGTCTGCCAGTTCCGCCACTTCGGCCGCCCCGATCGTAGACCGCCGAGGGACTTTGTGTTTCCGAAACACAAGCCCCCCGCCGCCGTTCGGCTGCCGAACCCGCTTGACCGCCATCCTCCGAGGCACGGATACTTGCGCTTCTACCCTGGAGAGGCCTTGGCGTCGGCGTCGAGAACTCCATCGGGATCTGTCATTCAGGCACGGAGGAGGAACGTTGAGGAAACTCAGAAGGCGCGGTATCTACGGCCTGCTGGCTCTCGCGATTGCGGCGCTCGCGCTCATGGCGGCGGGGTGCGGCGGCAGCGACAACAGCAGCAGCGACGGCTCGACGACCGAGGCGTCCGGTGGCGGCGGTGGGAACGTCGAGGCGCTGCCGTCGAGCTCGTGCACTGCGATCGAGTACAAGGGCGAGGGCGATCCCGACGTGCTGATCGCGTCCGACTTCCCGCTTCAGGGCTCGTCGCGGACGCAGACGATCCAGATCGTCGAGGCGATCCGCTACCTGCTCGAGCAGTCCAATTACAAGGCGGGCGACCACAACGTCGCGTACCAGTCGTGTGACGACGCGACCGCCCAGGCCGGCAAGTGGGACTCGGGCAAGTGCTCCACGAACGCCCAGGCCTACGCGGCCAACGAGAGCGTCGTCGGCGTGATCGGGACGTTCAACTCGGGCTGTGCGGCGATCGAGATCCCGGTCCTGAACCAGGCTCCGGGTGGCGGTGTGGCGATCCTCTCGCCCGCCAACACCTACGTCTGCCTCACCGAGGGCGGCCCGGGCTGCGACGCGACCGAGCCGGACAAGTACTACCCGGCCGGCACGCGCAACTACGCCCGTGTCGTCGCCCATGACGCCTACCAGGGTGCCGCGCTCGCGGAGTTCGCCCAGGAGCAGGGCATCAAGAGCATGTACATCCTGAACGACAAGGAGGCCTACGGCCTCGGCGTCGCGACCAACGTCAAGAACGCCCTCAAGGCGGTCGGGATCAAGGTCGCCGGCTTCGAAGCCTGGGATCCGAAGGCGTCGAGCTACGAGGCGCTCTTCCGCAAGATCGGCCAGACCGACGCGGATGCCGTCTTCCTGGGCGGCCTGATCGACGAGAACGGCGCTCAGGTGATCAAGGACAAGGTCTCCGTGCTCGGCCCGAACGACGGCAAGGTCAAGCTGTTCGCGCCGGACGGGTTCACCACGCAGCAGACGATCGACGACGCCCCCGAGGCGACGCCGGGCATGTTCATGAGCGTCGCCGGCGTGCCGATCGACGAGTTCAAGGGCACAGGCGCCGAGTTCGCGAAGGCGTTCAAGCCCCGGCTCGGCGGCAAGGAGATCGACCCGTACGCGATCTACGGCGCGCAGGCGGCGCAGATCATGCTCGACGCGATCGCTGCGTCGGACGGCTCGCGGGCATCCGTGATCGAGCAGATGTTCGCGACCAAGGTCACGGACGGCTATCTCGGCACCTTCGGGATCAACGAGAACGGCGATCCGAGCGGTGCGGAGGGCGCGGTCGTCGGGTTCACGATCTACAAGGCGACGGACAAGCTCGAGACGGTCAAGACCATCTCCCCGAAGCCGGAGATCGTCGACGCTGCTCGCGGCTAGCAACGACGGAACCGAACGAGAGCGGAGGAGGGTCTAGGCCCTCCTCCGCTTTTCGTTTAGGTTCTTCCCCCAATGGCGGCAACTGCCCTGACCAGCGTCACCCAGCGGCTCCGGAAATCGGGCACCGTCGAGCTGATCGGGTACGCGCTCGTGGCGCTCGTGGCGGTGTGGCTGATCGGGAACTTCGTCGTGAGCCCGACCGAGTGGGTGAACGTCGCCCTGATCGGGCTGACGAACGGCGCGATCTACGGCCTCGTCGCGCTCGGCTACACGCTCGTCTACGGGATCCTGCAGCTGATCAACTTCGCCCACGGCGACGTCTTCGCGCTCTCGGGGCTTGCCGCGAGCACGATGATCGTCTCGATCCTCGGGCTCGAGAAGGACGCCTCCGTGTTCGCGATCATCGGCGGGATGGCCCTGACACTCGTCGTGATCATGGTCATCTTCGCATCGATGAACGTTGCGATCGAGTTCGTCGCCTACCGGAGGCTGCGGCGCGCGCCCCGGCTCGCGGCGCTGATCACCGCGGTCGGGATGTCGTTCATCGTCCAGAACATCTCCCTGGCCCTCTACGACGTCAACTTCCGCTCCGTGCCGTCGTTCATCCCGCGCACGGAGGCGATCGGGCTCGGGAACATCACCTACTCGTGGAACAAGCTCGCCGCGCTCGTGATCACGGTGCCCGTGCTGATCCTGCTCACCTGGTTCGTGCGCTCGACGAAGCAGGGCAAGGCGATGCGCGCCGTCGCCCAGGACACCGAGGCCTCGGCGATGATGGGGATCAACGTCAACCGGACGATCTCGATCACGTTCGCGATCGCCGGTGCCCTCGCCGGGTCGGCCGGGATCGTCTACCTGCTCCAGTTCAACATCCGTTACGACACCGGCTTCGAGCTCGGCTTGATCGCCTTCACCGCGGCCGTGCTCGGCGGGATCGGGAACCTCTCCGGCGCCGTCCTCGGCGCGCTCGTGATCGGCTTCATCCAGGCGTTCAACGAGGGGCTCACCTGGTACACGCCGGGCTCGGACTGGACGCGCTCGATCGTCTTCGGGATCCTGATCGCAATCCTCGTCTTCAGGCCGGAGGGGCTGCTCGGCGAGCGGACGCCGGAGGGCCAGTGAGCGCCGTCCAGGACCGACTGCGGAGCTATGGTCCCACGCCGCCGCTGGCCCTCGGGCTGATCGGCCTCGCGTTCTTCTACCCCAAGTACGTCGACTCGCTGAAGGGGATCACGTTCCTCGGCGACTTCACGCCGGCGCTCGGCTCGATGGTGATCATGATCGTCTTCACGATGATGGCCGTCGGCCTGAACATCGTCGTCGGCTACGCGGGCCTGCTCGACCTCGGCTACGTCGCGTTCTACGCGGCGGGCGCGTACACCTCGGCGTGGTTCGCGTCGCAGCAGTTCGACCAGTGGACGTTCCACTTCGGCTCGGTCGGGATCGCGGGCACGGTCCCCGGGATCCACCTATCGCTCTGGCTCGTCCTGATCATCGCGGGGATCTTCACCTCCTTTGCCGGGATCCTGATCGGCCTGCCGACGCTGCGGCTGCGCGGCGACTACCTCGCGATCGTCACACTCGGCTTCGGCGAGATCATCCCGCAGGTCGTTCGCAACGGCGACAACGTCTTCGGATTCGACCTCACCCATGGCACCTTCGGGATCAGCCCGATCGACTCGCCCGGCTTCGGCGACTTCGGCAACTCCCTCGGCCTGCCCGCGAGCTTCCAGCAGTCCTTCGAGCGCGCCCAGTGGTTCTACTGGACGGCGCTCGCACTGCTCCTGATCACCGTCTTCTGCTCGGTGCGCCTCCGCGACTCGCGGCTTGGCCGCGCCTGGATCGCGATCCGCGAGGACGAGACCGCCGCCGCCGCGATGGGCGTGCCGCTGATGCGGACGAAGACCTGGTCGTACGCGATCGGCGCCTTCTTCGGCGGGGTCGCAGGCGCCTTCTACGCGAGCTTCAAGAGCGGTGCCTTCCCGGCGGACTTCTACTTCAACATCTCGGTCTTCCTGCTCTGCATGGTCATCCTCGGCGGGATGGGTTCGATCTGGGGCGTGATCGCGGGCGGGATGATCCTCGGTTACCTGAACGTGGAGGGGCTGGCGACGCTCGGCTCCAAGTTCCAGGAGGGCGGGATCAATTTCGACCCGACGAAGTACCAGTTCGGCTTCTACGGGGTGATCATCGTGCTGATGATGCTCTTCCGGCCCGAGGGGCTGATCCCGGAGCGGCGGCACAAGCGGGAGCTCGAGCTCGGCGTCCACGACACGCCGCTCTACGACGTGACCAACGAGGGCTCGGACACCGATCGGGACCCGAGCAATGACTGACCTCCTCGTCGCCGACACCGTCCGCAAGGAGTTCGGCGGCCTCGTCGCCACGAACGACATCGACTTCACGATCCCGGAGGGCACGATCATCTCGCTGATCGGCCCGAACGGCGCGGGCAAGACGACCTTCTTCAACATGCTCACCGGCGTCTACAAGCCGACCAGCGGCAAGATCGTCTTCGACGGCCACGACGTCACCGGCAAGCCGCCTCACCGGATCACCGAGCTCGGGATCGGCCGCACCTTCCAGAACATCCGGCTCTTCCAGCACATGACCGCGCTCGAGAACGTGCTCGTGGGGATGCACTCCCGGCTGCACGGAGGGATCCTCGGCTCGATCGTCCGGACGCCGCGCGTGCGCAAGGAGGAGCGGGTGGCCCGGGAGCGCGCCCGCGAGCTGCTCGCCTTCTCCGGCCTGAACGGGCGGGACGAGGAGACGTCGCGGAATCTGCCCTACGGCGACCAGCGCCGGCTCGAGGTGGCGCGGGCGCTCGCGACCGAGCCGAAGCTGCTGCTCCTCGACGAGCCGACCGCCGGGATGAACCCGCAGGAGACGGCCGACTTCACCGCGTTCGTCCGCGTCCTCCGCGACGAGCGCAAGCTGACCGTCCTGATGATCGAGCACGACATGAAGGTCGTGATGGGAATCTCCGACCGCGTCACCGTGCTCGACTACGGCGAGAAGATCGCCGAGGGGACGCCCAAGGATGTACAGCGCGACGATCGCGTGATCGAGGCCTACCTCGGGAAGGGCGCGACCACCCATGGCTGAGCCGAACGGCGCCGGCGTCGTCCTCGAGCTCGTCGACGTCCACACGTACTACGGCTCGATCCACGCCCTCAAGGGGATCTCGATCAAGGTCTACGAGGGCGAGATCGTGACGCTGATCGGGGCGAACGGGGCCGGCAAGTCGACGACGCTGCGCTCGATCAACGGGCTGAACCACCCGCGCCACGGCACGATCCACTTCCGCGGCCAGGAGATCACGAGCGCGGCGCCGCACACGATCGTCAAGTCGGGGATCGCGCAGTCGCCCGAGGGGCGGCGGCTCTTCCCACGGATGTCCGTGCTCGAGAACCTCGAGATGGGGGCGTTCCAGCGCGACGACCGGTCGAACCTGAAGGAGGACGTCGACCGGGTCTTCGATCTCTTCCCGCGCCTCGCCGAGCGGAAGAACCAGAAGGCGGGGACGATGTCCGGAGGCGAGCAGCAGATGTGCGCGATCGGGCGGGCGCTGATGGCCAGGCCGAAGCTCCTGCTCCTGGACGAGCCCTCGATGGGCCTGGCCCCGATCTTCGTCGAGAAGATCTTCGAGATCGTCCACGAGATCAACGAGCAGGGGACGCCGATCCTGCTCGTGGAGCAGAACGCGCTGATGGCGCTCGACGCCGCGAGCCGCGGCTACGTGCTCGAGACCGGCCGGATCGCCCTCGAGGGCCCGGCGAAGGAGCTGCGCGAGAACGAGCAGGTCCGCAAGACGTACCTCGGCGAGGGGTAGCGCCGCAGGAGCTTGTGTTCCTAGAACACAAAGTCTCTCGTGCTCGGGTCAGCCGCCGCCGACCTCGAGGGGGAAGTAGGGCGGCGCGAGGAGGACGCCGAGCTTCGCGGCGCCGCCGGCCCGGCCGTGCGCCATCTCGAGCGCGGGGCCGATCCCGTGGGTCGGGACGAAGCCGAGCGTGCGCGCGGCCGTATGGTCGCGGCAGCCGGCGACGACGACGGCGCCGAGCCGGTCGAGCGCCGGCCGGCACGACTCCCAGTCGACGTAGGGGAGCAGCGGGTGCGGGGCGCGCCCGGCGCGATAGGCGGCCAGCGCCTGGACGTCGGCACCGGCGGCGCGCTCGGCGACGGCGAGGTCGAGCGGCGCCCGCGAGTCGCGGAGGACGTGGAAGAGGTTCCGGTACGGCTCCTGCCCATGGGCGAAGTGGCGGCCGAGCCGGTGGAGGAGGATCACCGTGCCGCCCTCGCGGACGGGGAAGGCGTCGCGCCAGAGCCGAAGCGCGAGGCCCAGCGCCACCGTCGCGACGCTGATCGGGTTCAGCCGTTCGCGGGGGACGTATTGATGCTTCCACGGCATCCCGACGACGAGCGCATCGAGCGGCTCCGCCACCTTGACAGCGCGGCGGGCGATCGCGCGCAGGAGCGCCTCGGCGTGCGCGACCGACGGCGGCCCCGCGAACGCCGCTGCGGCCGTCAGCTCCCGCCCGAGTCCCTGGAGCAGGCCGCGCCGGACGCCGGCGGGCAGGAGCGAGAAACGGCGGAGCGGCGACGTCGCGAGCTGTTCGAGCGAGCCCCTCTCGTAGGGGTAGCCGCGGAATGCGCCGGTCAGGCGGGGCGGGTTGAGCACCAGGGACGTCCCGATCAGGCCGACGCGGGCGGCGAGCGCCTGCTCCAGCAGGCGGCCGACCTGCCAGCCGCGCGACGCGGCGGTCTCGAGCAGCGAGTAGGTCCCGGAGCCTCGCAGCACCTCCGTCCCCGAGGCGGCGATCAGGGCGCCCGGCCCGCCGTGGAGCACCGTCTCGGCCGCGGTGACGGCGACGACGAGGTCGGTCTCGACGAGGCAGCGGTTGACCCGGAGCGGGGTACGGCCCGCGTCGCCGACGTAGACGAGATCCGGGTCCTCGCAGTCGTGGACGACGACCGAGCCGCGGAAGGCGCGGGCGGCGATCGGCGGCAGCAGCGCCTCCAGCTCGCGGCCGCCGACCCGTCGTGCCAGCCCGCCCGCGACGAGGATCGTCTGGTTTCGCGAGGGAACGCCCAGCCGCTCCAGCTCGACGATCGTGGCCTCGAGCGCGGCGCGGCGCGGGTCGTCGGGCGCGCCGGGGAGCGGGAGGTGGGGCGGCTCTACGAGCAAGGTCGCCCGGCCGCCGCGGACGGCAAGCGCCTCGAGGGGCGGGCCGGAGAGCGGGAAGCGGAGCGAGTCGCGGACAGCGGCGCCCACGTCTCCGATCGCCTCGGAGGGGAGCGCCGGCCGGAGGACGAGCGTGTCGTCCGGGACATTGAGGACGCCGATGCGCGACCCCGACGGGATCGGGATCCGCACGGTTATGGGATCGCGCGGTACAGCCGCAGGAACGTCGTCCGCCAGCCGCGGTTCGGCCAGAACCTCGACGAGAGCAGGTTCACGTTGCGCCAGTCGGTCGTGACCGAGCGGAAGCCCTGCTCGTGCGCCCACGCGAGGACGAACGCGGTCAGGGCGAGACCGGCGCCGGAGCCGCGCATCGCCGGCTCGATCACCGCAGAAGCAAGATCGACGTTGTCCTCGGGGACCCGGAGGTCGCCCGTCGGGCGCCGGTACATCAGCGCCTCGCCGATCACCTCGCCGTCCCGCTCGAGCATGAAGGGCCAGAAGGTGTCCGGTGAGTCGAAGGTGCCCTCCCGCCACTCCTCCACGACCTCCTCGAGGGGCGGCACGTCGAGCCCGGAGAAGCTGGGCGAGCGGGCCTGGTGCACCCAGAGCTCCCGGTCGTAGCGAGACAGGTGCTCGAGGTCGCCGGGCTCGCCGGGCCGGATCGTCACGCCCGCGTCGACGGGCGGCTCGGCGGTCGCCTCGCGGACGGCGGTGCAGAACTGCTGGCCGAAGCCGACCCGGAACCACGCGTCGATGACCCCCGCGTCGTGCGAGGGGACGACAACGGCGAAGCGGTCGTGGCCCTCGTCGTGCCAGCGGGACGCCGCGACGGCGAAGAGGTCGCGTGCGAGCTCCGGTTCGGCCGTGGCGTGCCCGGCGGCGTCGGTGAAGATGCGGGTGCCGCCGCGATTGTCGTTCGGGGCGGGGGCGCCGATCAGGTAGCCCGCCGGCCTGCCATCTCGGAGTGCGAACGCCCCGCTCGCTCCGTCCCGCTCCCACTGTCCCTGCACGTGAGCCCGGTAGTCCTCGACCAGCGCAAGCAGCGGCTCCGCCGCCAGGTGGCGGGCGTGGGCGTCCGCGAGCAGCGACGCGGCCGCGTCGAGGTGCTCGTCGGAGAAGGGGAGGAGCTCAAGCGCCATCGGTGCGGGACGATACCGTGGCGTCATGCCGAAGACGCTGACCGGCCAGGAGCTCGACCTCGACGATGGCCCCGCGCGCGACTCCGAGCTCTTCCTGGTCGACGGCAACAACCTCGCCTACCGCGCCTTCTTCGCGCTCCCCGAGGAGCTGGCGACGAGTGACGGGCACCCGACGAACGCGCTGCTCGGCTTCACGAACATGCTCTTCAAGCTGCTCGCCGACTACCGGCCGAAGGGCGTCGCGGTCGCGTGGGACTCGCGCCCCGTGCACCGTGCCGCCGTCGCGCAGGCCGGCGACGTCGTCTACAAGGAGGGCCGGAAGCCGATGCCGGACCTCCTGCGCGAGCAGTTCCCGCACTTCCGCCCGATCGTGGAGGCGTTCGGCTACCGCAACCTCGAGTTCGAGGGGTGGGAAGCCGACGACGTGATCGCCACGCTCGCGACGCAGGCGGACGCGGCGGGCGTGAAGACGACCGTGGTCTCGACCGACCGCGACGCCTTCCAGCTCGTTTCGCCGGGGATCGCGCTGATGATGACGCCGCGCGGCGTCTCCGACGTCAACGTCTACACGCCTGAGCGCGTGGAGCTCCGCTACGGGATCCGCCCCGACCAGATCCCGGACTTCATCGGCCTCAAGGGCGACTCCTCGGACAACATCCCCGGCATCCCCGGGATCGGCGACAAGACCGCCGGTCAGCTGATCGCGCAATACGGCTCGCTGGAGAACGTGATCGAGCACGCCGAGGAGCTCTCGCCGGCGCGCCGGAAGAACATCACCGAGCACGCCGACCAGGCCCGTATGTCCAAGGAGCTCGCGACGATGCGCCGCGACCTCGAGCTCGACTGCGACCCGACCCAGCTCGTGCTCAGCCCACCCGACCGCTCGCAGCTGCGCGAGATGTTCCGGCGCTTCGAGTTCCGGAACCTGCTCAACCGCGTCGACGAGCTGGACGAGGCCGTGCCGGCCGCCGCGCCGGTCGCCGTCGAGGGCACCTCGGTCGCCTGGCGCGAGGGGGAGCTGCCCGTCATGCGCGGCCGGGTCGGGCTCGCGATCGCGGACGGCCGCTTCGCGCTCGCGGCCGACGACGGTGTCACCGTCGGCGCCTGGGACGAGAGCCTGATCCTGCGCCTGCGGGACGCGCAGATCGTCGCCCACGACTACAAGAGCCTGCCCCGCCTGACGATGGAGCCGGCCGACGACACGATGATCCTCGCCTACCTGATCGAGCCCGGCCGCTCCGTCTACGCGATCGACGACCTCTCGGCCGAGTACGGGCTCGAGGTGCTGCCCGAGCCGGCCGCGGAGGAGGAGACCGCCGAGCTGATCCGGCGCGCGGAGGCGCCGCGCCGGCTCGCGGCCCGGATGCGCGAGCGCGTCGCCGAGCGCGGCTCGCAGCGGCTCTACGAGGAGATCGAGCTGCCCCTGACCGCCGTCCTCTCCTCGATGGAGGACTCCGGGGTGAAGATCGACGAGTACCGAATGGGCGAGATCACCGCCCGGCTCTCCGACCGGATCGAGGAGCTGGAGGCGAAGGCGTACGAGCTCGCGGGCGAGGAGTTCATGCTCGGCTCGACCCAGCAGGTGGCGCGGATCCTCTTCGAGAAGCTCGAGCTGACCCCGGGCCGGAAGGGGAAGACGGGCTACTCGACCGACACCCGTGTCCTTCGCACGATCCGGAACGAGCACGCGATTGTCGCGGTGCTGGAGGAGTGGCGGGAGCTGGCGAAGCTGATCAATACCTACCTCAGCCCGCTCCCCTCGCTGATCTCGGAACGCGACGGAAGGCTGCACACCACCTTCAACCAGACGGTTGCCTCGACGGGGCGCCTGTCCACGACGAGCCCGAACCTGCAGGCGATCCCGATCCGGACCGAGCTCGGGCGGGAGATCCGCTCCGCGTTCGTGGCCGCGGACGGCTTCAGGCTCCTCTCCGCCGACTACAGCCAGGTCGAGCTGCGGATCCTCGCCCACGTCTCGGGCGAGCCCGTGCTCAAGGAGGCGTTCGCCCGCAACGAGGACATCCATGCCCGCACCGCGGCAGAGGTGCTCGGCAAGGACCAGGCCTCGTTGACGAAGGACGAGCGGAGCGTGGCCAAGATGGTCAACTTCGGGATCATCTACGGGATCTCCGCGTTCGGGCTCTCGGAGAATCTGGAGATCCCGCGCGAGCAGGCGCAGGCCTACATCGACACCTATCTCGCCCGCTTCCCGCACGTCCAGGACTTCATCCAGCGGACGATCGAGCAGGCCGGCCGCGACGGGTACGTGACGACGCTGCTCGGCCGGCGGCGCCCTGTGCCGGAGATCCGGGCCTCGAACCGGCAGACGCGGGCGCTCGGCGAGCGGCTCGCGGTCAACTCGGTGATGCAGGGGACCGCCGCCGACGTGATCAAGGTGGCGATGATCCGGATCCACAACCGCCTCCGCGACGAGGGCCGGAGCGCCCGGCTCGTCCTCCAGGTGCACGAGGAGCTCCTGCTCGAGGTGCCCGAGACGGAGGTCAGCGCCGTCCGTGAGCTCGTCCGCGCCGAGATGTGCGGCGCCTACCCGCTCGACCCGCCGCTCGCGGTCGACGTGGGCGCGGGCGAGGACTGGAACGAGGCCAAATCCTGACCATTTCCTCACGCAGATCGGGGAGTGCCGGGGTATCCTCCCCGGGTCAGTCTCATTTTTCCAGAGGGGGAACACCTAGATGAAGCGCCTTGCGCTCGGAGCAATGCTCCTGGCCGCGACGATTGCGGCCTTGTTCGTGGGCTCGATCGCCGTCGGCGACGCCCACGGAACCAAGCTGGACACCGTCTCGGTGCAGCTGCTCAGCCTGAACGACTACCACGGCAACCTCGAGCCCCCGGCGGGCTCGTCGGGCCGGATCGGCACCACCGATGCGGGCGGGATCGAGTACTTCGCGACCCACATCGCGAACCTCAAGGCCACGAACCCGAACACGATCGTCGTCGGGGCCGGGGACATGATCGGCGCCTCGCCGCTCGTCTCGGCGCTCTTCCACGACGAGCCGGCGATCGAGTCGCTGAACATCGCGGGCCTTGACGTGACCGCGGTCGGCAACCACGAGTTCGACGAGGGTGCGGCCGAGCTCAAGCGCATGCAGAACGGTGGCTGTCACCCCAAGGACGGCTGCCAGGACGGCACCCCGTTCGAGGGCTCGAAGTTCCAGTACCTCTCGGCGAACGTCTTCCTGCTCCCGACCGCGGACGAGCAGGCGAAGGCCAAGGCGGCGAAGAAGACCGCCCGCGCGAAGCCGCTCCTCCCGCCCTACACGGTCAAGACGGTCGGCGGGGTCAAGGTCGGCTTCATCGGCATGACCCTCGAGGGGACGCCGCAGATCGTGACGCCCTCCGGCGTCGCCGGCCTCCGCTTCTACCCCGAGGCGTACATGGCCAACTACTGGGCCCAGAACCTGC
>JBBQHQ010000080.1:0-11906 GCA_038324115.1 Gaiellales bacterium | reverse complement strand
CGCCGTCCGCGCGGCCGTCGCCGCGATCGACGCCGAGACGCCGCTGCACACCGTCGTCGCGAACGCGGGCGTCGCCTTCCGCCGGCCGCTCGTCGAGGTCGAGCCCGAGGAGTACGACCGGCTGATGGCCGTCAACGTCCGCGGGGTCTTCTTCGTCGTCCAGGCGGCGCTGCGCGCGCTCGGCCCGCGTCGGGGCGGCAGCATCGTCACCGTCTGCTCGACCTCCGGGTTCACCGCCTCGACGGGAGAGCTGACGGCCTACGACGCCTCCAAGGGCGCCGTCCGGCTGCTGACCCAGGCGGCCGCGAAGGAGGCTGCTCCGAGCGGCGTGCGGGTGAACGCGGTCGCGCCCGGCACCGTCGACACGGACCTGACCCGGGGGCTCGCCACGCCCGCCGAGCTGGCCGACCTCGGCCGGACGCGAATTCCGCTGGGCCGGCTCGGGCGCCCCGAGGAGATCGCGGCGGCGGTCGCCTTCCTCTCCTCGGACGCCGCCTCCTACGTCACCGGCCACGTGCTCGTCGTCGACGGAGGGTGGCTCGCGTGACGACGGCCACGACCTTGACACGATTTCGGCCAAGGTTCACTATGCGTACATCACGACCGCCATGCGAACGTTTTCCGGTGAGACCACCTTGCGGCCCGAGCACCCCACAGCGATGAGCGACGCACCCGAGCCCGACGGCGCACCGCGCGGCGAGGCGGTCGTCGAGCTGCGCGGGATCCGGAAGTCGTTCGGCACCCTCGAGGTCCTCCACGGCGTCGACCTGACCGTGCACACGGGCGAGCACGTGGTCGTCTTCGGCCCGTCGGGCTCGGGCAAGTCGACCGTGCTCAGGACGATCAACATGCTCGAAGAGCCGAGCGAGGGCTCCGTCAAGGTGCTCGGCGTCGAGTACGGGCCGGGCCTTCCCGACGTCAAGGCCGAGAAGCGTGGCGGCCCCGTCCAGCTGCGCCGCCACGTCGGGATGGTCTTCCAGCAGTTCAACCTCTTCCCGCACCTGACCGCCCTGCACAACGTCTCGCTGCCGCTCCGCGCGGCGAAGAAGATGTCGCGAAGGGACGCCGAGGAGCGGGCTGCCCAGTCGCTGGCGCAGGTCGGTCTCCTCCGCTGGGCCGGCCACTACCCGGCGCAGATGTCGGGCGGCCAGCAGCAGCGCGTCGCTATCGCCCGCGCGCTCAGCCTCGATCCGAAGGTGATGCTCTTCGACGAGCCGACCTCCGCGCTCGACCCGGAGCTCGTCGGCGAGGTCCTCGCGGCGATGCGCGAGCTCGCCGAGAGCGGGATGACGATGGTGATCGTCACCCACGAGCTCAACTTCGCCCGCGAGATCGGCGACTTCAACGTGTTCATGGACGAGGGCGTGATCGTCGAGTCGGGCCGGCGCGGCTTTTTCGACACCTGCGAGAGCCCCCGCACCCGCCAGTTCATCGAGGCGGTCCTGTGAGGCTCCTCGCCACCTACGACTGGTACCTGGTCTGGGAGAACAAGACCGACCTCGCCCGCGGCCTCCTGACCGCGATCGAGGTGGCCGGGGTCGCGCTCGTGATCTCCCTCGTCGTCGGGATCGTGCTCGCGCTCGTCCGGATGAGCAAGCCGCCGTTCTCCTGGGTCGCGATGGTCTACGTGAACGTCTTCCGCGGCGTCCCCGCGCTCGTCAGCGTGATCTGGGTCTACTTCGGCGTCTCGCTCCTGCTCGGGATCAACTTCACGGTCTTCCAGGCCGGCGTGATCGCACTCGTCCTCCTCTACGGGGCGTTCATCTCCGAGATCTACCGGGCGGCCCTGCTCGCGATCCCGAAGGGCCAGCGCGAGGCCGGGCTCGCGGTCGGGATGCATCCGCTCCGCGTCTTCGTCCAGGTGATCTTCCCCCAGGCGACGAAGATCGCGATCCCGAACATCGGGAGCATGTTCATCGGGATGATCAAGGACACCTCGACGTTCACCGTGATCGGGCTGCTCGAGGTGCTGCGCGTCACCCAGAACATCAACTCGGTCACGTTCCAGCCGTTCGTCCTCTTCACCGCGGCCGCCGCGATGTACGTCGGCGCCACCTTCTTCTTCGACTTCGTCTTCCGCGTGGTCGAGGCGTCGATGACGATCCCGCCCGGCGGCGGGGTGGCGGGGATCTTCTCCCGTCGGCGCCACCAGCGGATCGACCTCGTCGTCAAGCAGGTCGAGGCGATGTCGGGCAGGAACTAGCCGTGGGTCTCCACGACCATCGGGTTCCATCGGCCGCCAGCAGCGGCAACTCATCTGTGCACCCCCACCCAACCGAACGAAGGAGCAACCGAATGAGGAAGACCCTACGCTGGCTTCCGCTCTTCCTGGCCGCGGTCCTGCTGACCCTGGCCGCAGGCTGCGGCGGCGACGACAACAAGGCCGACAGCTCGGGCGACACGACGGCCGCCGACACCACGACCGACACCGCCGACCTGGGCCTGATCGATCCAGGCAAGCTGGTGGTCGGGATGACGCTGCAGTTCGAGCCGCAGATGTACCTCAAGGACGGCAAGCCGGCCGGCTACGACGTCGAGCTCGTGCAGAAGCTCGCCGACGAGCTCGGGCTCGAGCTCGAGATCAAGAACCTCGACTTCAACGGCCTGATCCCGGGCCTCGTCTCGAAGAAGTTCGACATGGTCTCCGTCGGGCTCTCCGCGACCGAGGAGCGGAAGAAGGCGGTCACGTTCAGCCGCGAGTACGTGCCTTACGCCCAGATCCTGGGTGCGAAGAAGGGCGACAGCACCGAGGCGACGATCGACGCCTGGAACTCGGCCGACAAGACGATCACCTCGCTGCAGGGCTCGACGGCGGAGAAGCTCGTCGGGAGCACCTTCCCGAACGCGAAGTCGAGCGCCTTCCCGGACCAGAACGCGGCGTTCCTCGAGGTCTCCACGGGCCGCGCGCAAGGGATCGTGGTCGAGAACTACCTGCTCGCCCAGTTCAACAAGTCGAACGATGACGCCCTCGAAGAGGTCGCGTTCGCCGACCCGCTCCAGGTCGAGTACGGCTCGTACGCGGTCCAGCTGGGCAACACCGCCCTGGCGGACCGGCTGAGCCAGTTCATCTGCGAGCAGCAGGACAGCGGCGACCTCGCCTCGCTCTACGAGTCGACGATCGGCGCACCGCTCCCGCAGATGCCGGACTGTGCCTGATCGATCGCTCGATCTCCTCGTCGTCGGCGGCGGCCCTGCGGGGCTCGCCGCCGCCGCCGAGGCGGCAGCCGCCGGGCTCTCGGTCTCGCTCGTGGACGAGCGGCCGACGTTCGGCGGGCAGATCTTCAAGCAGCCCGGCCCGGGCTTCCGGGTCACCGACCCCGCCGCACTTGGGGCCGACTATCTCCGCGGCCGCGAGCTGATCGACGCGGCGGAGCGCTCGGGGGCCGAGCTGCTCCCCCGGACGAGCGCGATCGCGATCGACGGCACGACCGTCGTTCTCGTCGAGGACGGCGAAGCGGCGCGCACCGTTCATGCCCGCCGCGTCCTGATCGCCCCGGGCGCCCACGATCGCCCCGTCGTCTTCCCCGGCTGGACGCTGCCCGGCGTGATCACCGCAGGCGGCGCCCAGACGCTCGTCAAGACGCAGCGCATCCTCCCCGGCGCGCGGATCGTCTTCGCCGGGAGCGGCCCGCTCGCGCTCGCCTTCCCGGCGCAGCTGCGCGGCTACGGCGCCAACATCACCCTCGTGCTCGAGGCCGGGCCCGCTCCCGGCCCCGCCGACGTGGCCCGGCTGCTCGGCGCCGCCCGAGGCAACGTCAATCTCCTTCGCGATGCCGTCTCCTACCGCTCGACGCTGCTGCGCGAGCGCGTGCCGCTCCGTTACCGGAGGATCGTCGTGCGCGCCGAGGGCGAGGAGCGCGTGGAGGCGGTCGTCCACGCCAAGGCCGACCGCGACTGGCGCCCCGTCCCCGGGACCGAGGAGCGCGTCGAGGCGGACACGCTCTGCGTCGGTTACGGCTTCTTCCCCTCCGTCGAACTGCTCCGGCTCGCCGGCTGCGACTTCGCCTACGACGAGGACCTCGGCGGCCCCGTCGCCGTCCTCGACGAGTGGCAGCGGACGAGCGCGCCCGGGATCCTCGCGGCCGGAGACGGCACGGGCGTCGCGGGCTCGTACGTCGCGATCGACCAGGGCCGGCTCGCCGCGCTCGGGGCTGCGCTCGACCTCGGCGTCCTCTCCGAGGGTGACGCCGCCCGGCTGGCCGCGCCGATCCGCATGCGCCTGCGCCGGAAGGAGCGGTTCCGGGGCGCGCTCCGCCGCCTTCATCGCGTCGGCACCGGGATCTACGAGCTCGCGGAGCCCGAGACGGTCGTCTGCCGCTGCGAGGAAGTGCGCGCCGGCGCAGTCGAGGAGGCGGTCGCCGCGACGGCCGACGTGAACACCGTCAAGACGCTGACCCGGGTGGCCATGGGGCTCTGCCAGGGACGGAACTGCCAGCGCCACATCGCGGCCACGATCGCGCGGCAGCACGGGCAGGAGATCGGCTCGCTGCCGTTCGCGACCCCGCGGGCGCCGGTGCGGCCGGTTCCGATCGGCGCGATCGCCGACTCCAGCCTCGAGGACGAAGGGTTCTTCCATCGTGTCGAGTGAGGCCTGGCCCGACGCGGCCGCCCTGCGCGCGCCGCTCCCCGAGAGCACCGACGTCCTGATCGTCGGCGGCGGCCTCGCCGGCTGCGCACTCGCGTACTATCTGGCGCGCTCGGGCGTGGAGTGCGTGCTTGTCGATCGGGCCGAGCTGAACCGCGAGGCCTCCGGGACGAACGCGGGCAGCTTCCACTTCCAGATCGCGATCCACCAGCTGACTGCACTCGAGACCGGGAACGTGCGGCAGCGGCTCCAGTCCGAGGTGCGCGTGCACGCCGAGGCCGCAGAGGTGTGGAAGACGCTGGAGCGGGAGCTGGACGGCGACCTCGACATCCACATCACGGGCGGGCTGATGGTCGCCGAGACGCCTGCCGAGCTCCGGCTCCTGCACGAGAAGGGCGTGATCGAGGAGGAGTCCGGGCTCGAGACACACGTGCTCGAAGGGGAGGAGCTGCGCTCGTTCGCGCCGTACCTCGCGGACGACCTGCTCGGCGCCACCTGGTGCCCCGACGAGGGGCACGCGAACCCGATGCACTCGGCGCCGCTCTTCGCGCTCCGGGCTGCCGAGGCCGGTGCGCAGCTGCGGACGCACGCGGGGGTGACAGGAATCGACGTGACGCAGGACGTTCCCGCGGCGCGCTTCACCGTCCACACAGCCGCCGGCACGATCCGCGCCCACCGGATCGTCAACGCAGCGGGTGCATGGGCGAACGAGGTCGCAGAGCTCGTCGGCCTCCGCCTGCCGATCCGCGCCGAGGGCCTGCACCTGAACGTGACCGAGCCCCGTGAGCACGTGCTCGTGCCGATGGTCCAGCACATCGGCCGCCGCCTGACCCTGAAGCAGTCGGCGAACCACACCTTCATCATCGGCGGCGGCTGGCCCGCCCGGCCCGAGGAGCCGCCCCGCCGCTTCTCGACCACATGGGCGAGCACCGCCGGCAACGTCGCGGTCGCCGTCCGGGTCGTGCCCCTGCTCGCCGACGTGCGGCTGGTGCGGACGTGGTCGGGCGTCATGGCCTTCACGGACGACCTCGCCCCGATCGTCGGCGAGTCGGCCCGCGTCCCCGGCTTCCACACCCTGATCGCCACGACCGGCTTCACCCTGGGCCCGCTGATGGCGCAGCTCCTCGCCGAGGAGCTCGCGACCGGCCGCGGGAAGATCCCACCCGAGTACGCGGTCGACCGCACCCCCGGTCGGCAGGCCGCGGCCATCTGACGACGAGCGAGGAACGAGGAGACATGGACAGAGACGACGTTCAGTGGCGCGGGTACTGGCCCGCCTGCCCGACCCCCTTCCGCGAAGACGGGAGCTTCGACGCGGAGACGATGCGCGCCCTGATCGACTTCTACGTCGGCGAGGGGATGCACGGGATCTTCGTCAACGGGACGAGCGGCGAGTGGTTCTCGCAGACGCCCGAGGAGCGGAGGCTCGTCGCGGAGACGGCGATCGACGCGGTCGCCGGGCGGATCACCGTCGTCGTCGGCTGCACCTCCTACACCGCCCGCGAGGCGGCCGAGCTGGGCCGGCACGCGCTCGCGGCCGGCGCGGACGGGATCGGCTCGACGCCGCCGCCCTACTCGAAGACCTACCCCGACGAGACCGTGCAGTACTTCCGGGACATCTCGGACGGGGTCGACGGGCCGGTGATGGTCTACAACTGGCCGCACGGCTGCAGCGTCGACATCGGCTCCGATCTGGCCGAGCGGCTCGTCGAGATCGAGAACGTCGTCGCGATCAAGGACAGCACCCCCGACTTCGCGCAGTTCACCGAGACGGTGAAACGGGTCGTCGGCCGCGCCCGCGTCTTCGGTCCGTTCATGTCGGTCGCGGGGCTCGACCTGCTGCTCGAGCACGGCGGCGACGGCTTCATCGGCGGCGGCTCGCTCTTCGGCGCCCCCGACGCCGAGTTCTGGGAGAACGTCTGGCGCGGCGAGATCGAGGCCGCCCGCGCCCACGCCGTCCGCACCGACGAGCTCTTCCCCAAGCTGTGGCTCCCCGGCGGCTGGGGTGGCCACTTCGGCGCCTACCAGAGCCAGCTGAAGGCGCTGATGGCGATGCTCGGCCAGCCCGGCGGTCACGTCCGTGCGCCGCGGCTCCCCGTCACCGACGAGGCGAGCCTCGCCCGGCTGCGCGAGGTGCTCGAGGAGACGGGCCTGCTCACCCGGGTGCAGGCATGAGCGTCTTCCGCGGGGTCGACCACATCGGCGTCGGCGTCGGCGACATCGACGAGGCGATCGCCTTCTACGGCGAGCACGTCGGCTTCGACGACGTCCGCTTCGACTGGACCGGGGAGGTGCCGGGGGTCGAGGCGATCGCGGGCCGCGCGCCGCGCGCCCGGATCGCGATGCTCGCGAACGGCGGCGCCACGCCCGTCGGTCCGGGCCGGATCAAGCTCGTCCAGGTGCTGGACGGCGACGGGCCGCCTCCGCCGCCCGAGGGCCAGGCCTGGGGCGAGGTCGGCGTCTGCGAGATCTGCCTCCACGTCCGCGGGGTCGAGGAGGTGCACGCGCGCCTCGTCGCGTCCGGCTGCGAGGAGCTGATGCCGCCGATCGCCGCATCGGTCGTCCCGCACGATGTCTCGCTCGACATCTCCTACGTCGCCGACCCCTGGGGCACGAAGCTCGAGCTGATCGAGTGGACGGGCCTCTGGCACTCGCTGCCCGGGCCGGCGCGGGCGGAGGGCGTCAACCACGTCGCCTTCGGCGTCACCGAGATGGCCCGCACCCGCGCCTTCTACGAGGCGCTCGGGTTCGGCGAGCTGCTGTTCGAGTCGACCGAGTTCTTCGACCCGATGGCCCCCTGGTACACGGCTCCCTGGTACGAGGGCGAGCTGCCCGCCCAGCACATGACGATGCCGATGTCGTCCCAGGGCGCCGCGATCGAGCCGGTCGTCCTGGACCCGCCCGGGCACGACTGCCGCGGCGAGTGGGGGCACCTCGGGCCGATGGAGTTCGCGGTCGGGGTTGCCAGCCTCGAGCAGGGGATTGCCGAGCTGAAGCGCCTGGGGGTCGGGCTCGTGGGCGAGCCGCAGACCGTGGACGTCGGCGGCGGCGAGTGGCGCTACGCCTACTTCGCCGAGCCGGACGGGAACTACGTCTCGCTCGTGGAGGCGCGGTACTAGTGCGCCTGCCGCTCAAGCACGGGCTCGAGCGGGGCCCGAAGGTCGAGCTGGAGCTGGACGGCCGCCCCGTCACGGCCCACGAGGGCGAGAGCGTCGCCACGCTCCTCTTCGCCGAGGGGCACGCGACCACCCGTTGGACGCAGGGCGGCGAGCCGCGCGGCGTCTTCTGCGGGATGGGCGTCTGCTTCGACTGTCTCGTCGTCGTCGACGGCGTCCCCAACACCCGCGCCTGCGTCACCTGGGTGCAGCCCGGGATGCGCGTCCAGCGCCAGAACGGCCTCGTCCCACTGAAGGAGCAGCCCTGATGCAGATGTACGTGAACGGCGAGTGGCGCGGCACAGCCCGCGAGGAAGAGGTTCGGAGTCCCTTCGACGGCGAGGTCGTGGACACGGTCCCGGTCGCCGGCGTGGCCGACGCCGAGGCGGCGCTCGCCGCCGCGGTCGAGGGCGCCCGGACGATGCGCGCACTCCCCGCCTACGAGCGGAGCGAGATCCTCCGCCGCGCAGCCGATCTGATCGCGGCGACGCTCCCCGAGTTGGCGCGGACGATCGCGCTCGAGGTCGGGAAACCGCTCCTGGAGGCGACGAACGAGGCGAAGCGGATCCCGGATCTGCTCCGGGTGAGCGCTGCCGAGGGCGCCCGGATGCACGGCGAGACCGTGCCCGTCGACGCGGCCGCAGGCGGTGCCGGCAAACTCGCGTTCACGCTCCGCCAGCCCTGCGGGATCGTCGTCGCGATCACACCGTTCAACTACCCGGCCCTACTCGTGATGCACAAGGTCGGTCCGGCGCTCGCAGCAGGGAACGCGGTCGTGCTGAAGCCGGCCCGGCAGACGCCGCTGACGGCGCTCTTCTTGACGAAGGCGCTGCTCGATGCCGGGCTGCCGGAGCACGGGCTCCAGTGCCTGACCGGCCCCGGCTCGGAGCTCGGCGACGTCCTCTGCGCCGACCCGCGCGTTCGCAAGATCAGTTTCACCGGCTCGACCGCGATCGGCGAACGGATCACGCGCGTCGCCGGGGTCAAGCGGCTCTCGCTCGAGCTGGGCTCCAACTGTCCGCTGATCGTGCTCCCGGACGCCGACATCGAGCAGGTGGCGGCGGCGACGCTGACCGGCGGCTACGTCAACGCCGGCCAGGTCTGCATCTCCGTTCAGCGCGTGCTCGTCGACCGCTCGGTCTACGCCGACTACGTGGACGCCCTGACCCCGCTCGTCGCGGGGCTGCAGACCGGGCATCCGCTCGCCGAAGGGACGGGGCTCGGCCCCGTGATCTCGGTGGCGGAGGCGGAGCGGGTCGAGCGGACGATCGGCGACGCGGTCGCGGGCGGTGCCACCCTGCTCACGGGCGGGAGCCGCGAGGGCGCGGTCGTCGCGCCGACGCTCGTCGGCGACGTCGACCCGGGGATGGAGCTCTCGCGCAGCGAGCTCTTCGGCCCCGCGGTCGCGCTGACGCCGGTGTCGGGGATCGACGAGGCGATCGCGCTCGCGAACGACAGCGACTACGGCCTCGGCGCCGGCCTCTTCACCTCCGACCTCCAGAGCGCCCTGCGCTTCGCGAAGGAGGTCGACTCGGGCTCGATCCAGATCAACTCCTCACCGCTCTGGCGCGCCGACCTGATGCCCTACGGCGGTCTCAAGGGCAGCGGGATCGGCAAGGAGGGCCCGAGCTCGGCGATCGAGGAGATGACGGAGCTGAAGACGGTCGTCTTCCACTCCTAGCTTCCGAGATACGCCGAGATGATCTCCGTTGCGCTTCGCGAGCTGCCACCCGTCCGGAGCAGCCGTGCCGCGAACGGCAGGGACTGTCCCCGAATGTGACGATTCGGCAACTCTTTGTCCACAGGGGCGGTTGCCGGCCCAAGGCCGTTTTCGAGAGCTAGGCTGCGGCTGCGCTGAAGCGCGAGGCGGCGAACGGCGCCACGTCGTACGGGATCTCGCGCCCGCGGGACAGCTCCGCGACGAGCTTCCCCATCAGCGGCGCCGCCGTGAAGCCGAGATACGGGAACGCGGCGACGAAGAAGCCGGGCACGCCCTCGAGCTCGCCCAGGATCGGGCGGTGGTCGGGGGTGCCGTTGCAGACGCCCGTCCAGACCCGGAGCAGCTTGACGCCGGCGAGCGCCGGGACGACGTGGCTCGCAACCCGCATGTTCGCGTGCAGCGACGTGTAGCTCATCCCCGGCTTGCCGGTTTCGGGATCGGCCCTGGAGGGCCAGCCGCCGCCGATCAGGACGGAGCCGACCGCCGCCTGCTTCAGGGTCAGCCGCTCGCCCGCGAAGTAGACGAGATGGCGGAGGAGCGGCGCGACCGGCTCGGTCACGTGGGCCTGGAGCGGCCAGCTTTCGACGGGGAGCGGCACGCCGACGAGGGCGGAGACGTCGCCCGCGGCGATGCCGGCGCAGTTGACGATCCGCTCGCACTCGACCGGCCCCGCGGAGGTCTCGACCCGGAACCCGGCCGCCGTCTGCTCGATCGCCAGGAGCTCGACGCCCGCCTCGATCCGCGCCCCATGCTTGCGGGCGGCGAGCGCGAACGTGGGCGCGGCGAGGAGCGGGTTCGCCTTCCCCTCGACCGGACAGAGAAGCCCGCCGCGCATTCCCTCGGAGAGGTACGGGGCGACGCGTCGGAGGTCGGCCGCGTCGAGCAGTTCCACCTCGAGCCCCGCTGCGCGCTCGACCGCGGCCTTCCGCTCCATCGCCTCCAGGTCGGCGTCGGTGTCCGCCGCGAGCAGGCCGCCGGTCAGCTTGACCTCGAGGTCGGTGCCGAGCTCGCCCGCGAGCTCCTGCCAGCGCTCGACGGCGCCGATCAGGAGGGGGATCGTCGAGGGCGCCCAGCTGCGGGCCCACTCCTCGCCCTCGACCACGAACGGCTCGAACTGGATCTGGACGTGGAAGCCGCCCGCGTTGCGGCCGGACGCCTCCGAGTTGAGCTCGCCCCGGTCGACGAGGAGCACGTCCTCGCCGGCGCGCGCGAGCTCGTAGGCGGCCGCGCAGCCCGTCAGGCCACCGCCGACGACGAGCACGTCGCAGCGGCGCGGCGTCCGGCTAGAGTCGCTCAAAAGTCTGTCCCGTCTGCAAGGAGAACATGATGCCCGCCGCCGAGTTCCGTGGAAGCTACTCCGTGATCGTCACCCCGTTCACCGCGGACGGGGCGGCGGTCGACATCGAGGCGACGAAGAGCTTCCTGGACTGGCAGCTCGAGAACGACGTCCCGGGCGTGATCGTGCTCGGGACGACGGGCGAGTTCCTCACCGTGACCCCCGAGGAGCGTGAGCTGCTCGTGCGAACGACGGTCGAGCACGTGGCGGGCCGGATGCACGTCCTCGTCGGCGCGATGAACGCCTCGACGCCGGTCGCGGTCGGGCACGCGCGCCAGGCAGAGGAGCTCGGCGCGGACGGCCTGATGATCATCCCGCCCTACTACTACACCCCCACCGAGGACGAGATCTTCGGGTACTACAAGGCGATCGCGGAGGCCGTCTCGCTCCCGATCATGCTTTACAACAACCCGGTCACCTCCAACGTGGACATGTCCGCCGCGCTCGTTGGCCGCCTCGCCCGCGCCTTCGAGAACGTCCGCTACATCAAGGAGGCGAGCATGGACGTGGCCCGCGTCTACGACGTCATCGAGGAGACCGAGGGCGTGATGAACGTCTTCGCCGGCGAGCGGATCGTCGAGTCGTTTCTGCTCGGCGCCGTCGGCTACGTCAACCCGTACGGGAACTACATCCCGCGCGCCTCGGCGCGGATCTGGGATCTGCTCGTCGCGGGCCGGATCGAGGACGCGAAGCGGATCCAGCGGCTGATCACGAAGCTCGACCACGTGATCGCCGAGGGGCATCCGACCTACGGGCACCAGTGCTACTCGAAGGCGCTCGCCGCCGCGGCCGGCCATCCGGTGGGCGACGTGCGGCCGCCGCTCACCACCTTCGCCGAACTGGGCGAGGAGGGCCGCTCCCGCGTCGCGCAGATCACCGCGGTGATGGGCGAGCTGGACACGCTGATGGACGAGCTCGAGCGCACCGCCCTCGCTTCCGCCTAGCGCCCGTCGCCCAGGAGATCCTGTGCGGGCTTGACCGGCCCGCGGGCGAAGCGTAGGTTGGCGGACAACCGTTTCGCGCACGAACGTGCGCATCGCGAACAACGCGGGCGGCAACCACTGACCGGGAGCGAGCCATGAGCAGCTACGAGCAGGACCCCGAGACCAC
>JBBQHQ010000079.1:0-12198 GCA_038324115.1 Gaiellales bacterium | reverse complement strand
GTCGGCGGCCTCGCCCACCCTGACGGCGACGGCGCGCTGCTCGTCGGGCGTGGGGTGGACCGCCTCGGCGTAGCGGGGGCTCTCGGGGACGAGAACGAAGCCGGCGCGGTCGGCTCCTGCCTCCGCGGCGAGCGCGACGTCCTCCTCCCGGGTCAGCCCGCAGACCTTGACGAGCGGCCGCCGCAGGAGGTCGGCGAGCTTGGCGGCGGGGTCGGGCGCCTGCATCAGCGCCGAGCCGACGAGCACCGCGTCGGCGCCGGCGAGCTCCGCCGCCGCGCCCTGCGCCCGCGTGTGGATCCCGCTCTCGGCGATCACGACGGGCCGGGGGAGGACGTTGTTGCACTGAGCAACCAAGTCGAGCTGCGCGCTGCGGTCGATCGCGAAGGTGGCGAGATCGCGCGCGTTGATCCCGATCACCGGGGCGCCCAGCGCGAGGGCTCGCTCGAGCTCGGCGGCGTCGTGCGCCTCGACGAGCGTGTCCAGGCCGAGGTCGGTGGCGTAGGCCATCAGCGCCGCGGTCTGCGCGTCGTCGAGGTCGCGAAGAAGCAGGAGTGCGGCGTCGGCGCCCGCCTCCTTCGCGGTCCGGAGGTGCGCCTCGGTGGAGAAGAAGCCCTTGGCGAGGAGCGGCAGCGCCGCGCTGGCGCGGGCGGCGCGGAGATCGTCCCAGGTGCCGCCGAAGCGCTCGTCCACGAGGACGGAGACGGCTGCGGCATCGGCCCCCTCGTACGCCGCGGCGATCGCGGCGGGGTCGGCGTCCGGACGGATGTCGCCGAGCGAGGGCGACCGTCGCTTGATCTCGGCGATCGCGCCGAGGCCCGGCCGGGCGAGAGCCTCACGAAACCGCATGGGTGAACTCCACCAGCTGCTCGAGCCGCTCGCCGGCGGCCCCCGAGTCGATTGCCTCGCGCGCCAGCTCGACTCCCTCGAGGAGATCCGCGGCCCGGCCCGCGGCCGCGATCGCCCCGGCCCCATTCAGGAGCACGGCCGAACGATGACCGCCCTTCGCGCCCGCGAGCACGTCCCGGAGCGCCTGCGCGTTCGTCTGCGGGTCGCCGCCGCGCAGCTCGGCGGGATCGCAGCGGGGGATCCCCAGCTCGAGCGGGTCGAGCTGGTACTCGCGCACGTCGCCGTCGACCACCTCCGCGACGAGGTTCGGCCCGCTCGGCGAGAGCTCGTCGATCCCGTGCGCGCCGTGGACGACGTAGGCGCGCCGGGCGCCGAGGCTGACGAGGGTGGCGGCGAGCTTGGGCACGAGGTCGGGAGCGTAGACGCCGACCACCTGCGCCCGGGCGCCCGCCGGGTTCGTCAGCGGGCCGAGCACGTTGAAGATCGTGCGCGTGGCGAGCTCCCGCCGGACGGGGGCGGCGTGCCGCATCGCCGGGTGGTGCGCCTGAGCGAAGAGGAAGCCGAAACCCAGCTCGTCGATCGAGCGCTCGATCCGCTCGGGCGCGAGGTCGAGCCGGAAGCCGAGCGCCTCGAGCACGTCGGCGGCGCCCGTCGCCGAAGAGGCGGCCCGGTTCCCGTGCTTGGCGACGCCGGCGCCGGCTGCGGCCGCGACGAGCGCCGCCGCGGTCGAGATGTTGAACGTGTTCGCGCCGTCGCCCCCTGTCCCGGCGGTGTCCACGAGGTCGTCGCGGCTCGGCCGGACGGGGAGGACGTGTGCACGCATCGCCTCGGCGCACCCGGCGATCTCCTCCGCCGTCTCGCCCTTCAGCCGCAGCGCGACGAGGAAGCCGCCGATCTGCGCGTCCGTCGCCTCGCCGCGCATGATCTCGTCCATCACCTCGCGGGCGCGCTCCCGCCCGAGGTCCTTGCCGTCGAGGAGCGCGCCGAGCGCCTGCTGGATCACCGGAGGAAGTTCCGACCGAGGTCGGGGCCGAGCGGCGTCAGGACGGACTCGGGGTGGAACTGGACGCCCTCGATCGGGAGCTCGCGGTGACGGACGCCCATCACCTCGCCGTCGGGCGTCCGCGCGGTCACCTCCAGCTCGGCCGGGACGGTGACGGCGGCGAGCGAGTGGTAGCGCCCGGCCTCGAGGCCCTGCGGCAGCCCGGCGAAGACGCCCTTGCCGTCGTGCTCGACCACCGACGACTTGCCGTGTAGGAGCGCCTTCGCGGCCCCGACCTCGCCCCCGAACGCCTCCACGATCGCCTGGTGGCCGAGACAGACGCCGAGCGTGGGTGTCGTCTGCCCGAGCCGCCGGATCAGCTCGACGGAGATCCCCGCGGACTCCGGTCGCCCGGGGCCGGGTGAGATCACGAGGTGGGACGGCGCGAGCGCGACCGCCTCCTCGATGGAGAGCGCGTCGTTCCGGACGACCTGGACCTCTGCGCCGAGCTCCTCGAAGAGGTGGGCGAGGTTGTAGGTGAAGGAGTCGTAGTTGTCGATCAACAGCAGCATCTAGGCCTCCGCCTCCGCCAGGTCGAGCGCGGCCTCGAGCGCCGCGAGCTTGCTCAGGCACTCGTGATGCTCGGCCTCCGGCTCCGAGTCTGCCACGATCCCGGCTCCGGCCTGGAGATGCGCGACGCCGTCTGCGAGGACGACGGTGCGGATCGCGATGCAGGTGTCCATCGTCCCGCCCGGCAGGACGTAGCCGACCGCGCCTGCGTAGGGGCCGCGCCGGTACCCCTCCAGCTCGCCGATGATCTGCATCGCCCGCACCTTCGGGGCGCCCGAGACGGTGCCGGCCGGGAAGCAGGCCCGGAGGAGGTCGAACGGCGTCACCCCGTCCTTCAGCTCCCCGGTCACCTCGGAGACGAGGTGGGTGACGTGGGAGAAGCGCTCCGGCTCGAGGAAGCGCCGGACGTGGACGGTGCCCGCCCGGCAGACGCGGGAGAGGTCGTTTCGGCCCAGGTCGACGAGCATTACGTGCTCGGCCCGGTCCTTGGCGGACTCGAGCAGGCGCTCGGCGTCTCCCTCGCCCGGCTTCGTCGTGCCTGCGATCGGGTTCAGGCTCGCCTGCCCGGCCTCGCACTTGACGAGGGTCTCCGGCGAGGAGCCGACGAGGGCGAGTCCGTCCAGCTCGAGCAGGAAGAGATAGGGCGACGGGTTGACCCGACGGAGCGCGCGATAGAGGTCGAGCGCGGTCGCGGACGTCGGCCGCTCGGCGCGCTGCGAGAGCACGATCTGAAAGGCGTCTCCGGCCCTGATGTGCTCCTGGATCCGGCGCACCCCCTCCTCGTATCGCGCCTGATCCGGGAAGCGGCGAACGGGGCCGCTGGGAAGAAGCTTGTGTTTCTGAAACACAAAGTCGGCGTCGAGCAGGGCGGACACGTGCTCGGGCTCGCCGGCGAGCACGGCCGCGGTGCCGTTCCCGTGGTCGAAGCGGACGAGCACGTCGGCGACGACGAAGCGGCTCTCGGGGAGGCCCGGGCCCTCTTCGGGCAGCCGGACGGTCGGCTCCAGCTTTGCGATGTGGTCGTAGGCGAGGTAGCCGACGACGGGAAGGCCAAGCGTCTCGGCCTCCTCGAAGGTGACGATCCGGGAGCCGGCGCCGATGAAGGAGTGCCTGCCGAGCCGGCCCTGCTCGACCGACTCAAGCAGGAAGCTCGCGGTCCCGCTCGCCCGCAGCCGGAGGTAGGCCCCGAGCGGGGTCAGGAGGTCGGTGGGGATGTGGGTGGTGGGAGTCATGTGGTGGGTGTCATTAGGGACGAAAAAAGACCCTCTCGGGTCTCGGGCGGAACGGGGGTCTGGGTGCGGCCGGTCAGGCCGGGCGCACGCTCCCGCTCCGCTCGTGGCGCCAAGCCCAGATGAGGAAGCAGGAGGACATCTCGTCGCAGCGTAGCGAAGCGGCTTCGCGCGTCAAGCGGGCCGGCGCCGCGCGGGCATACTCCGCGCGTGGCCGTTCCCTCCCTCCTCGACGATCTCCTCCGCGCGCACGGCCCGGCCGGGCACGAGCAGCTCGCCTATGACGTGATCCGGGGTGCGGTCGACGGGGTGGGGGAAGTCGAGACCGACGGCGTCGGCAACGCGGTCGTTCGCCGGCCGGGCGACACCGGCCCGCCGGCGCTCGCGCTCTTCGCCCACCTCGACGTGATCGGGCTCGCCGTCTCGCACGTCGGCGACGACGGCCTGCTCTCCCTGCACACGCTCGCCTCGTGGCGGCCGGCGCTCGCCTACGGACAACGCGTGCAGATCGCGGCGGCGGGCGGCGCCGTCCCCGGCGTCGTGGCGCGCAGGGTCGACGACACGGAGAAGGTGGAGTGGGATCAGCTCTACGTCGACATCGGCGCTCGAGACGGTGACGAAGCACGCTCGCTCGTCGCTCCCGGCGACCCGATCGTCGTCGAGGCTGCGCCGGTCGAGCTCGCGCACGGGCGCGTCGCCTCGCGCAATCTCGACAACCGCGCCGGCGTCTACGTGGCGCTCGAGGCGTTCCGGCGGCTCGAAGGCGAGGGCGTCGCCGTGGCCGCCACCGCCCACGAGGAGCTCGGCGGCACGGGCGCGGCCACGGCCGCGCACACGCTCCGGCCCGAGGTCGCGCTCGCGCTCGACGTCACCTACGCCACGGACGTTCCCGGACGCGACGCCGGCGACGCCGGCCGGCACGAGCTGGGCGGTGGCCCAGCGATCTTCCGCGGCCCGACCGTCCACCCGCGGGTCTTCGAGCTGCTCGTCGAGGCGGCAGACGCCGACGGGGTCCCCTACAGCGTCGAGACAGGGGCGACGACAGCGACGGACGGGGACTCGATCTTCGGCTCGCGCGGCGGGATCCCGACGGGGGTCGTGTCGATCCCGCTCCGGAACATGCACTCGCCGGTCGAGATCGTCGAGCTCGCCGACCTCGAGGCCGCCATCCGGCTCGTCGTCGCCTTCGCGCGCCTGCTCGGGCGCGGGCACGACTTCCGTCGTTAGGCTGAGGGCCATGAGCCGCTCCGTGATCGTCGCCGCCGTCCGCACGCCCTTCGGGAAGCTCGGGGGCGGGCTTGCGCGCTACCGGGCGACCGAGCTGGGCTCGTTCGCGATCCGGGCCGCGCTCGACCGGATCGGGCTCGAGAACGACGAGCCCGAGTACGTGATCATGGGCCAGGTTCTCCAGGCCGGCGCCGGACAAGCGCCCGCCCGCCAGGCCGTGATCGGCGCCGGGCTCCCCAAGGAGACGCCCGCGGACACGATCAACAAGGTCTGCGCCTCCTCGATCCGCGCGATCGAGATCGCCGACACGATGATCCGCGCCGGCGAGCACGAGCTGATCGTCACGGGCGGGATGGAGTCGATGTCGAACGCGCCCTACCTGCTCCAGAAGGCCCGCTTCGGCTACCGGCTCGGGAACGGCGAGCTGATCGACTCGATGATCTTCGACGGCCTCACCGACGCCTACGACTCGAAGCACATGGTCGAGCACAACTCGATGGTTTCCCGCGAGCTCGGGATCGCCCGCGAGGAGCAGGACGGCTGGGCCTACCGCTCCCACCAGCGCGCAGGCGCGGCGCAGGACGAGGGGCGCTTCGCGGACGAGATCGTCGCGGTGGGGGACGTCGAGGCGGACGAGTCGATCCGGCGTGACAGCACCCTCGAGTCGCTCGCGAAGCTGAAGCCCGTCTTCGACCCGGAGGGGACGACGACCGCCGGCAACGCGCCCGGCGTCAACGACGGTGCCTCCTGCGTGGTCGTCACCTCGGAGGAGTTCGCGCGCAAGCGGGGGCTGGAGATCCTGGCCACGATCCTCTCGCAGGGCTACGTCGCGGACGACTTCGCCTATCTCGTGCGGACGCCGGCGAACGCGGCCGCGATCGCGCTCGGGAAGGCCGGGAAGTCGATCGGCGACATCAAGCGTGTCGAGATCAACGAGGCGTTCTCCTCGGTCGCGCTCAACTCGACTCGCCTCCTCGGCGTGGACGAGGAGATCGTGAACGTGAACGGCGGCGCGGTCGCGCTCGGGCACCCCGTGGGCGCGAGTGGCGGGCGCATCGTCGGGACGATGATCCACGAGCTCCGGCGGAGCGGCGGCGGGCTCGGTCTCGCCGCGATCTGCTCCGGCGGCGGCCAGGGCGACGCCCTCCTGCTCGAGGTCTGATCCGCGCTCTCCTGATCGTGCTCGCGGTGGCGCTCGCGGCGCCGTCGCTGGCAGGCGCGGCCACGTGCGCGCCGGCGCCCGACCGCGCCAAGCTCGACGCGGCCGATGCGGCCTTCGTTGGGCGCCTGACCGGCACAAAGCCGGTGCCCGGTCAGCCGGGCAGCCTCGACTACGTCTTCACCGTCGACCAGGTCGTCAAGGGCGACCTCCCCCGCACGCTGACCGTTCGGAGCGGGGTGGGACCCGACGAGCTCGGCTTCTCGCTCGAGCGCGACACCGCGACCGGGATCCTGCTCAACCGCGACCGCGGCCTCTGGTTCGGCGGGCGCTGCGGGCAGATCTCGGTCGGCGCGCTCGCGCAGGCGACCCGAGAGGAGAACGTGCGGCTCGTCAACTGGGGCGGCTTCCTGCTCGGTACGCTCGTCGTCGTGACCGGGCTCGTCCTCCTCCTCCGTAAGGCGCGCAGGCGACAGGAAGGCCTCCGCCGTGAGCTTTGAGCACGTGCTCGTCGTCGGCGCGGGGCAGATGGGCGGGGGAATCGCGCAGGTCGTCGCCGCCTCCGGCCGCCGCGTCTCGCTCCACGACGCCGCCCCGGGCGCCGTCGGGCGTGGGCTCGCGACGATCCGGCGCAGCCTGGAGAAGCTGGCGGAGAAGGGGGGAGGCGACCCGGACGAGGTGCTGGCGCGGATCGAGCCCGCGGACGAGCTCGTGCCGGCCGACCTGCTGATCGAGGCGATCGTCGAGGACGCGGCGATCAAGGAGGAGCTCTTCCGCCGCGCCGACGCCGTGCTGCCCGAGCACGCGATCCTCGCCTCGAACACGTCCTCGATCCCGATCACCTCGCTCGCCGCCGTCACCGGCCGGCCCGAGCGCGTGATCGGGATGCACTTCTTCAACCCCGTGCCCGTGCTCAAGCTCGTGGAGGTGATCCGCGCCGTCCAGACCTCGGACGAGACCGCGGCCGCGATCACGGCGCTGGCAGAGGATCTCGGCAAGGTGCCGGCGCAGGCGAACGACTTTCCCGGCTTCGTCTCGAACCGGATCCTGATGCCCTTCATCAACGAAGCCGCCTACGCGCTGATGGTGGGGGTGGCCGAGCCGGAGGCGATCGACACGATCGCGAAGCTGGGGTTCGCACACCCCATGGGGCCGCTCGCGCTCGCCGACCTAATCGGGCTCGACACCTGCGTCGCGATCATGGAAGTGCTCCACACCGGGCTCGGGAATCCCAAGTACGCCCCGTGCCCGCTCCTTCGCCAGTACGTCCAGGCGGGGCGCCTCGGCCGCAAGAGCGGCCAGGGGTTCTACTCCTACTGACGAATCCCCCTTTAGAGGTAGGTCTACCGGGCCCTTCGGTGCCGATAGGTCCTAGCGACCACGGTCAGGGGAGAAAACGATGCGTCTGTTGCTCGTCGACGACGATCGAGGGTTCAGGGCACTGCTCAGGATCACCTTCGAAGGTGTGTCGTTCGACGTGGCCGAGGCGGGCAGTGCGGCCGAGGCGGCCGCCTCGATCGAGCAGGCGAAGCCGGACGTGCTCGTGCTCGACGTCGGCCTGCCAGGGATGGACGGGCTCGAGTTCTGCCGGGAGCTGAAGGCGGACCCCGACACCGAGGAGATCCGAATCGTCCTGCTCACGGGCCGCGACGACGTCGCCGCTGTCGCCGGCGCGGCGGGCGCGGACGCGTTCCTGATGAAGCCGTTTCGGCCGCTCGAGCTGCTCGGGATCGTGGAGCGGCTCGCGGGCCGGCGCGCCGGGCTCGACCTGCGCACCGTCGCCGACCATCCCGAAGAGGAACAGCTGCTGCTCTACGCCCGTGACCTCCGCCACTTGCTCGAGCTCGAGCGGGGCCAGCGCGCCGTCGTCGAGGCCGCCTACCGGCAGACCGTGCTCGCGCTCGCGACGGCGCTCGAGGCGAAGGACACCGGCACGCGCCAGCACTCCCAGCGCGTCCAGAGCTACGCCCTCGAGCTCGCCCGCACCCTCGACCCGCTGATCGCGGGCCATCCGTCCGTCGAGTACGGCTTTCTCCTCCACGACATCGGCAAGATCGGGATTCCCGACCAGATCCTGCGCAAGCCGGCGCCGCTGACGGAGGCGGAGCGCAGGCTGATGCAGACGCACACGGTCGTCGGCGCGCAGATGCTCGGCGGGGTCGCGTTCCTCCAGGGGCCCGGGGTGGAGGTCGTGCGCTCGCACCACGAGCGCTGGGACGGTGGCGGCTACCCGGACGGGCTGGTGGGTGAGGAGATCCCGCTCGGGGCGCGGATCTTCGCCCTCGCCGACACGCTCGACGCGATCACGAGCGACCGGCCGTATCGGAAGGCGCAGAGCTGGCGCGTCGCCCACAAGGAGATCCTGACCGAGGCCGGGAAGCAGTTCGACCCCGCGATCGTGGACGCGTTCCGGGAGCGGGAGCATGCCCTGCACGAGATCAGGCGGGAGTTCCTGGCCGCAGCGTGAGCTTGTGTTCCTGAGCACAAGCGTCGTTGCTCGAAACCAGGCGCCCGAGGACGAGCTTGTGTTCCTAGAACACAAAGTCCGGTTCGCGCCTCGGTAGACTCGCGCGGCGATGGACTTCGCCCTTACCGACGAGCAGCGAGAGATCCAGGCGCTCGCCCGGGAGTTCGCGCAGGCGGAGATCGAGCCGCACGCGGCCGCCTGGGATCGCGAGCACCGCTTCCCCACCGAGGTCTTCGAGCAGCTCGCGAAGCTCGGCCTGATGGGCGTCTGCCTGCCCGAGGAGCTCGGCGGCGCGGGCGCGGACTTCCTCTCCTACATCCTCGTGCTCGAGGAGCTCTCGCGGGCGGATGCGGGCGTCGGCGTCACGGTCGCCGTCCACACGAGCGCCTGCACGCTCCCGATCCTCACCTTCGGCACCGACGAGCAGCGGGAGCGCTTCGTGCCGCCGCTCGCCTCGGGCGCGACGATCGGCGCCTTCGCGCTGACCGAGCCGGGCTCGGGCTCCGACGCCGGCTCACTCCTGACCGCGGCGACCGCGGCCGGCGAGGGCTGGCGGATCGAGGGGACGAAACAGTGGATCACGAACGGCAGCCATGCCGGGACGTTCATCGTCTTCGCCCGCACCGACCAGGCGCAGCCGGGCGCGCGCGGCGTCTCCGCCTTTCTGCTCGATGCCGAGCACGTTCGCGTCACGCGCGAGGAGGAGAAGCTCGGGCTCAACTCGTCCTCCACGGCCGACCTCGTGATCGAGGGCGCCGAGGTCGGGCGCGACCGGCTCCTGCACGAGGAGGGCCGGGGCTTCGCGGTCGCGATGCAGACGCTCGACGGCGGCCGGATCGGGATCGCCGCGCAGGCGCTCGGGATCGCGCAGGCGGCCTACGATGTCGCCCGCGCCTACGCGAAGGAGCGGCGGACGTTCGGGAAGGCGATCGCGGAGCACCAGGCGATCCAGCACAAGCTCGCGGACATGTCGACCGAGATCGACGCGGCCCGGCTCCTGACCTACAAGGCCGCCTGGCTGAAGGAGCAGGGGCTGCCCCACACGGAGGCGGGCGCGAAGGCGAAGCTGTACGCCTCGGAGATGGCGCGCCGCCAGACCGCGGAGGCGATCCAGATCCTCGGCGGCTATGGCTACACCAAGGAGTTCCCGGTCGAGCGCTACTACCGCGACGCGAAGATCACCGAGATCTACGAGGGGACGAGCGAGATCCAGCGGCTCGTGATCGCACGGTCGATCCTCGAGCTGCAGCGCGAGCCGGTCGGATGAGCTCCCGCAAGCGCGACGAGCCCGTCCGGCTGACGAAGATCTACACGCGGGGCGGCGACGCCGGCGAGACGTCGCTCGGCGACGGCTCCCGCGTCTCCAAGCTCGACTGCCGGATCGGCGCGTTCGGGAGCGTCGACGAGCTGAACAGCATGCTCGGCGTCGTGCTCGCGGGGCACCTCCCGGCCGACCTGCGCGCCCCGCTCGAGCGGGTCCAGAACGAGCTCTTCGACGTCGGCGCTGACCTCTCCGTCCCCTGGGGCGTCACCGACCGGCTCCGGGTCACCCAGGAGTCGATCGACGACCTGGAGCGGCTCTGCGACCACTACAACGACGAGCTGCCAGAGCTGCGCAGCTTTGTCCTCCCCGGCGGCACCGAGGCGTCGGCCCGGCTCCACGTCGCGCGGACGCTCTGCCGGCGTGCCGAGCGTGAGGCGCTCCTCGCCTCGCAGGAGCTGGAGATCAACCCGCTCGTGCTCGTCTACCTGAACCGGCTCTCCGACCTGCTCTTCATCCTCGCGCGGACGGCCAACGCCCGCGAGGGCAAGGACGAGCCGCTCTGGAAACCCGGCAGCGCGCGCTGAGCGCCGGCTAGCCCGAGGAGGCGACGCGCCGGATCGCGCGCTGGATCGACTTGTTCTTCGTCTTTCTCGGCAGCGCCAGCTTCGCACCGGCCTTGACGGCCTGGATCCGCCGGACGCGGTTGTCCGAGAGCGCGAGCAGCCGCAGCTCGGGGAACACCGCGTGCAGGTCGGAGACGAAGCGGACGCCGAAGCGGTCGACGTCGACGACGAGGACGCGGACGTTGTTCGTCGAGCGGGCGACGAGCGCGAACGCCTCGTCGATCTGGATGTTCAGCGGCCGAGGCGTGCCCTTCGTGTCGCCGCTGAGCGTCAGCTCGAGCTTCTGCTTCGCCGGGATCAGCTGCGGCAGCGTCTTGCCGACGAGCCGCACCTTGACCGACTGGCGGACGGTCTCCGTCCCGGAGCGGGCGACCCACGCGAAGGTGTAGAGGCCCGGCTTGCGGATCTGGGTCGGGAGCCGGAGCTTCCGGAAGGTGACGCCGGCCTTGATCTTGAAGCGCCAGGTGTAGAGCCGCTTGTTACCCGCCGTCCAGAGCGCCGCCTCGACATCGGCCGAGCGGGTCACCTTGATCCGGGCTGTGAGTGTGGTCTGCTTCGACACCTTGACCTGCCGGCTATTCGCGATCTGGAGCACCAGCCGGGTCTGCGGGTCGGTGCCGCCGACGGTGGCGCCGCGGGCGACGGTGAGGTCGACCGCGCTGCCCTCGAGGGCGAGCGCCTGGGTGGCGGGGCCGACGACGGTGCCGGGCGCCACCGTCGGCAGCTCCACGTCCGTGAGCTTGCCGACGCCGAAGCCGCGGGCGGCCAGGGCGGCGCGCGCCTGCTCGACGCCGAGCCCGAGGAGCGGCGGGAGCGCGCGGAGCTGTGCCGACGGGGCGCTCCTGTTTCCGGCCGCGTCGTACTGGACGAACGTGAAGGTGCGGGAGTCGTCGACCGAGAACGGGCCGAGCTTGGCCTCGGTCGTGGTCGGGCCGAAGTTCTGGAAGGGGACGCCGTTGACGAGCAGCACCGTGTTCCCGAGCTGGCCGCTCGAGTCCTGGCCCGGGATCCACCGCAGGGTCAGGCCGTCGGCGCCGACGTAGCCTGCGATGTCGTGCGGCGCGCTCGGCGGCTCGACGTCCCGCATCAGGCCGAAGAAGGTCAGGTGCCGCGTCAGCACGTGTGTCGAGCCGGGCGCGTTGTAGAAGCCGTCGGCCCAGCCGGCCGGCAGCGTGGTGCCGCCCGTCGGCTGCAGGATCGTCCAGCTCGTGCCGTTCTGGGAGTACGCCGGGATGACCACGTCGCCGGACGGGTTGGTGAAGGTGATCTCCAGCGGCGCCCGGAACTGCGTCACGTACGTGCCGGCGATCGCCCAGCGCGCCGTGACCTCGACGATCGGGCTGCCGGCGGCGAGGCCCGGTCCACCCGCGCGGCCCGGCCCGACGTTCGCGCGCATGACGAGAATCCGGTCGGCCGGGGTCGGCGGCGTCGGCCACGCGGACTGGGGGATCCGGATCGTGATCGTGCCGCCCGCGACCGACATCGTCGTGTCCGGCGACGACGCGGTGATGCTCCGCTCGACGGAGGCGGTGCTCGTCGGCGAGTCGGCGCCAACCGTGACCGCGACGCGGAACGGGGTGCGGGTGCCGCTCGCGTCCTCGAGCTCGCCGGCGAGGACGTGGATCCCGTTTCCGAGCGAGCCGGTGGCGAACGTGAGGACGTTGCCGGAGATCGACGGGGCCGGGGCCGCGCCGCCGTCGAGGGTCGTGCCGGGAGCGGTCACGGGCTCGCTCGCCGTCAGCACGATCTGGCTCACCGAGCCGGAGATCGAGCCGTCGGCCGGGGCCGAGGAGACGAGCGTCGGAGCGACGTTGTCGAAGCGGACGTTCGC
>JBBQHQ010000078.1:0-12201 GCA_038324115.1 Gaiellales bacterium | reverse complement strand
GAGAAGAAGACCCCGCTATCGGCAGGGGTCCGACAATCCACGGGGCGCGGCCGCCCCCCCCCCCCGCCCGGTGGTTGGGCCCACCATCCCGGGTTCCCCCGCGGGCGCCCCCCCCCCCCACGCCGACATCGGCCGAGGACTTACGGCGCGACCCCTCGAACCTGAACGGGGTCGTCACGATCCCGACGGTGAGCGCGCCGAGCTCGCGCGCGATCCGCGCGACGACGGGCGCCGCGCCCGTGCCGGTGCCGCCACCCTCGCCGGCGGTGACGAAGACCATGTCGGAGCCACGCAGGGCGTGCTTGATCTGGTCGTAGCTCTCCTCCGCCGAGCGGCGGCCGATCTCGGGCTCCGCGCCCGAGCCGAGGCCCTGGGTGAGGTCGCGGCCGATGTGGAGCTTGACCGGCGCATCTGAGATCTGGAGCTGCTGGTGGTCGGTGTTGACCGCGACGAACTCGACCTGGGAGATGCCGGCGTCGATCATCCGGTTGACCGCGTTCAGGCCGGCGCCGCCGACGCCGACGACGCGGATCACCGCAAGGTAGGACGCGGAGTCGCGCGGGGTCGCGTACTCGAGTCGTGGCGCTGGCTCGGGCATCGCCTCGAGCAGCCGGCTCTTCGGCGGCTCGTACGGACGCTCGGCGGGCTCTGGCGCCCGCGGGGGCGGGGGTGCCGGAGCGGGGTCGGGGACGCTGACGGGCGGCGGCGGGGACGGCTCGAACGACACCGGCGGCGTCGACGAGACCGGTGGTGCGGGGTCGGGGGCTGCGGCAACGGGGTCGGGCGCGCGCTCGGGCCGGCGTTCGGGCTCGGGCGCGCGCGCGAAATCGGGGACGTGCTCGACCGTCTTCTCCTGCGGCTCCTCGGCCGGAGGCGCGGGCGGCGCGGCCGCCTCGGCGGGGATCGAGGTCTGCTCGGGCTCGGAAGCGCCCTGCTCGGCCTGCCGCTGGGCGGCCTCGGTGGCGCGGAAGAGCTCGGCGAGCGGGCCCTCACGCATGCTCGCGCGATTTCGCGCCATGGAGCACCTCCTTCGCAAGGTCGCGATACGCCTCTGCGGCGGTTCCGCTCGGATCGTACTTGAGCACGGACGAACCCTTGACCGGCGCCTCGGCGTAGCGGACCGTCTTGCGAATCCGGGTCTTGAAGACGAGCTCGCCGAAGTTCTCCTCGAGGATCTCGACCGCCTCGCGGGCGTGCAGCGTGCGGGCGTCGAACATCGTCGGCAGGATCCCCTCGATCTTCACCTCGGGGTTGAGGTTCTCGCGCACCATCGCCAGCGTGTTCTCGAGCTGGACGAGACCGCGGAGCGAGAGGTACTCGCACTGCACGGGCACGATCACTCCGGTGGCCGCGACGAAGGCGTTGATCGTCAGCAGGCCGAGCGACGGCGGGGTGTCGATCATGATGAAGTCGTAGTTGTCGCGCACCTCGAGGAGCGACTTCTCGAGCGCCCGCTCACGCCCGATCATCGAGGAGAGCGCGAGCTCCGCCCCGGCGAGGTCGATCGAGGAGACGGCGACATCGACCTCCGCCTTGTGGATGATCTCCGTGATCGGGAGCCGGTGGACGAGCACGTCGAACATCGAGCGCTCGATCGAGTCGGGGTTCATCCCCTGGCTCATGGTCAGGTTGCCCTGCGGATCCAGGTCGACGAGCAGGACCCGATGGCCCTTCTCCATGAGCGCGACGCCGAGGTTCAGCGTCGTCGTGGTCTTCGCAACGCCCCCCTTCTGGTTGGCGAACACGATCACCCTCTGCAACGACATCTCCTCGGTGGTGGTCGACGGCCGGGTGTTCGGCCGTGGAAGCAGGCGCATGAGTCCCATGTGGACTCGCTTTTCAAGCCTACTGGGGTTATTCCTTCACGGCCTCGTCGTCTTCGCCGTCCCAGTAGTCGAGCGGCACGATCCGGGCGACCACGCCCAGGCCGCTCAAGAAGATCTTGTTCGAGCGCGGGTAGTAGCAGGTGTCCTCCGGCCGGCGGCTCCCGTACATCAGCAACGAGAGCCCCTCCGCGCCGGCCCGGAAGGCGTGCGCGACCCCGGTGCCGGCGCGCCGGCAGACGACGTGGCCGGCGCGCACGGGCACCGTCTCGACCTTGTCCCGGCCGTGCCACAGCTCGAGCTCGCCGGCCCCCTCGAGCACGACGAAGATCTCCTCCTCCGAGCTGTGACAGTGGGGCGGGCAGTTCAACTTCCCGGGCACGACCTCGGCAAACCGGAGCCCGGTGCGGACGCTCTGCTCGCCGGCGAGGTCGCGGACGCTGCGGCCCACGAGCGGGCGGTCGCGCGCCGAGGGCTCGACGTCGGCCGCGTTGACGATCCACGCCGGGCGCTCGACGGGATCCCCGAGGTCCGGCTCACCTGCCTCGGCCTCGAGCTTCCACGGATGCTCCTCGGGGTCGCCCGTCCGCACCCAGGCGCCGAGGCCCCAGGAGACGCCCGCTCGGGGGAGCCGCGCTCCGATCCCGCGCTCACGCTCCCCGAACGCGAGCACGTCGAGCCCGTCGTCCCCCGCCCGCAGGGTGTGCGCCTCCGTCGCCGCGGGATGAATCAGGCAGTCGCCGACCCTGACCTCATAGCAGACGCCGTCCTGCCAGGAGATCCCGCTGCCGGAGAGGACGTAGAAGAACTCCTCCTCCCCGTTCTCGACGTGCGCGGGCGTCGACCACTTGCCCGGGTCGATCCGGATCCGCTTGACGCCGAGCCCGAGCGAGTGCTCGCCGGCGAGGTTCTGCCAGTCCGCGGCGATGTGGCCGCGTTCGTTCCGCTTCCACTCGACCTCGTCCCAGTGGGCGATCACGACTCGATCCTCTCACGGACGGCGGCGCGCGCGATCCCGTCGAGCATCCCCTTGAAGACGAACCCGTGCAGCGGCCACACGGCATACCAGTAGGCCAGCCCCCAGAGCCCGAGCGGGTCGAAGAGGGCGGTCTGGTGGATCACCGAGCCGTCGCCGTCGGGCTCGACCTCGAACTGGAGCGAGGCGCGACCGGGCACCCGCATCTCCGCGTCGAGGCGGAGGAGCCGGTCGGGCTCGTAGGCGACGACGCGCCAGAAGTCGACCGCGTCGCCGACCCGGAGCGACTCAGGGTCGCGGCGGCCCCGCCGGAGCCCGGGCCCGCCGACGAGGACGTCGAGCAGGCCGCGCAGCTGCCAGAGCCGGCGGCCGTAGTACCACCCCGTCCCGCCGCCGATCCGCCGGATCGGCGCGAACGCCGCGGCCGGCGGCTGGGACACGCGGAGCGAGCGAGCGTCGAGCAGGCGCGTGCCCAGCTTGACGCCGCCGAAGCTCGGCTGGGGCAGCTCCTCGTCGGCCCAGCGAGTCTCGATGGTCTCCCGCTCCTCGTTCTCGAGCGCCCGCGCAATCGCCTCGCGGTAGCCGCGGGGGCGGATCTCGAACGTCTCGAGCGCCTTCCGGTCGGTGACGACGGTGTCGTGCTCGATGCTGTCGATCAGGGCCCGGCCGAGCCGCGCGTAGACGGGGGTGACGAGCCCGAGCCAGAGGCTGGAGAGCCGGGGAGTCAGGACGGGCACGGGAACGTAGACCCGCTTGAGGCCGCGCTGGCGGCCGTACTCGCGCATCAGCTCGCCGTAGGAGACGACGTCGGCGCCGCCGATCTCGAAGACCTCGCTCTCGTCCGACGGGCGGTCGAGCTCGGCGACGAGGTAGGCGAGCTGGTCTTCGATCGCGATCGGCTGGGCGCGGTTCGCGACCCAGCGCGGCGTGATCATCACCGGCAGCCGGTCGACGAGCGCGCGGACGATCTCGAAGGACGCGCTGCCGGAGCCGATCACCGCCGAGGCGCGGAACTCGGTCGTCGGCGTCGTCTCGCGGAGGATCCTCCCGACCTCCTGGCGCGAGGCGAGGTGCTTCGAGAGGCGCCCCTGGCCGAGCCCGCCGAGGTAGACGACGCGGCGTACCCCGGCCTCGCGGGCCGCAGTCCCGAACGTCAGCGCGGCCTCGCGATCGGCCTGGGCGAACGAGCCCGACGAGCTCATCGAATGAACGAGGTAGTAGGCGACCTCGACGCCCGCGAGCGCCCGCCGGACGCTCTCGCCGTCGCGCACGTCGCCCTCGACGACCTCGGTGCCCTCACCGACCCGGCCCAGGAGGCCCTCGGGCCGGCGGGCCAGGCAGCGGACGGACTCGTCCTGCTCCTCGAGCGTCCGGAGCAGGCGCCCGCCGACGTACCCCGTCGCACCGGTGAGGAGGATCCGAGCTTCGATCGACCCAGGTTAGACGGCGGTCGCGTGCCGCTCGCTGCGGTGCGCCTCGCGCAGGCCGAGCAGCTCGTCGTCCAGGGAGCGCAGCAACGCGGGCCGGTCTCCGAGCCGAAGCACCTCGACGAGCGCCTTGCGGACGGCGTCCGCGGCCCGTGGGGACGCCTCCTCCCCCGCGCCGAGCGCCTTCAGTGCCGCGTGGAGCGCTCGCCGTTCGTCCGAGCTCTCGCCGAGGAGGACGGCGGCGCGCAGCTGCCAGGTCTCGCCGAGCAGGGCGGTCAACGAGGCGCGGAGCTGCTCGGAACGGAACGGCTCGTTCTGGAAGAGCGCCAGCTCCCAGCGGTCGAGGGCCTCGGCCAGCGGCGTGTCCGCGTCCGCGTCCGCGAGCCGCTCGAGCGTGACCCGGGCGACCTCGGCCCGGAACGAGTCGAGCCGGGTCGGCTCGCCTGGAGGCTGGGTGGCGGCGATCGGGAGCGCCGGCCGGATCCCGAACGGGCGCCGGTCGAGCTGCTCGAAGAGAACCGGGCCGGCGCTGACGGGCGCCGCGGTCGCGAGCCGGATCGCGGTCACCGCGTCGGCGAGCTCGGCCGGCGCGTCCGGCGGCCCCTCGTCCGGCCCGAGCCCACGCTGCAGCTCGAGCACGCAGTAGCGATCGACCTCGACGCCGAACCCGGGCGGGAGCAGCCCGGACGCCTCGGGCCAGTGGCGCGCCAGCTCCCCGGCGGCGGCCGCACGCATCCGGAGCCCGTCCGCCAGCTCGACCTGGGTCACGACCGAGATCCCGACGAGCGGCGCCACCGCCGTGTACTGACGGGCCGACCCATAGAGCGAGCTCTCGAGCTCCGCGTAGGCGCGCTCGAACGAGGTGTCCTCCCAGTCGAAGCCGCCGCATGCCTCCGCCGTCGAGATCAGGAGGGAGACGAGGACGGTGCGGAAGAGCGCCTGCTCCTCGCAGGGCTTCGGGCCGGCGTGTGCACGCGCATAGATCGCGGCGGCCGGCTCCCGCAGGAGCTCGTCGAGTGCGATCCGGGCGTCCTCGCGCAGGGCGAGCACGCTCGCGCGCGACTCGACGAACGTCCGCACGAGCGGCCGGTACTCGTAGAGCGCGGGCCCGTCCCGCTGGACGTGCTCCTCGAACGAGAAGGGCAACTCGTCGCCCTCCTCGAGCGCCCGGCCGAGATGGACGAAGGCGCCGAGGCAGAAGGAGCGAAGCGCGAGGTGGAGCTGAGGTGAGCGGACCTGCACCCGGATGACTACGCGCCCGGCGCCACTCCTCCTGCCTGGCACCCCGCACACCAGTAGGCAGTTCGGTTCTCGTCGCCCTGCCCGCGGGACGCGACGATCGTCCCGCAGCGTGGGCACGGCCTGCCCGCGCGCCGGTAGACGTTCCGGCCCGGCCGGCCCGATGCGAGCGACGCCTGCATCAGCTTCCGGGCGGCGGAGACGGCCTCGGCGAGCGTCGCATCCGGCACGTCGCGGACGCGGATCCAGGGCGAGACGCGGATCTCCCAGAGCGCCTCGGCCATCCACATGTTCCCGATCCCCGCCACGAGCCGCTGCTGCTGGAGGGCCTCACCGAGCCAGAGACCCCCGCCGCTCCGCAACCGTTCGACTGCAGCGTCCACGTCGAGCTCGGCAGCGAGCACGTCCTGACCGAGCCGCGAGAGCCGGCGGTGGTCGAGCGCGAGCACGGGGCCGTTCCAGAGCACGCCCTCGAGCGTCTCGCCCCGGAGCACGAGCCACGGCAGGCCCACCCGCGCCTTCCCCCGCGGCTCGATCCGCCAGCGCCCGGTCATCCGGAGGTGGCTGCGGACCACGAGCCCGCCCTCGAAGCGGAGCAGGAGGTTCTTCCCCACCGCCTCCACCGCTTCGAGCACCCGCCCGTCCACGCGCTCGGCCACCCCGGTCGCCTGCGCCCGGGGATGGGGCGACTCCACCTCCAGCCGCTGGCCGACCAGGGGCTGGAGCCGCCGAGCCGCGCGGTGGAGCGAATCCCCCTCTGGCACGCGCCGGAGCCTAGCGAGGGACGGTAGGGTGTCTCGTCAATGCGATGAGGAAGGGTGGACGACCATCGTGGGTGCGGTCACGTCCGAGCGACCGAGGGGCCACACGCCGGAGCAGCTGCTCCGCCCGGCCGACAAGCGGGTCTACGAGCGACTGACCCGGCTCGTCTCGGCGATGCTCGAGGTCCCCGTCGCCGTCCTCCTGATCCGCGACGGCGAGACGCTCCGCTTCGGCAGCTTCACGGGGCCGGAGATCGAATGGTCCGGCCTGGACGTCTTCCCGCTCTCCGAGGCGTTCTGCCAGTACGCGATCGAGCCGTGCACGCCGTTCACGGTCACGGACGCCCGCAAAGACCCGCTCGTCCGCGACCTGCTCTCGACCACGGATCTCGGCGTCGTCTCCTACCTGGGCGTCCCGCTCGTCACCGCCTACGGGGACGCGATCGGGATGCTCTGCGCGATCGACTTCGTCCCGCGCGAGTGGAGCGAGGCCGACCTGAGCGCGGTCGAGGATCTCGCCGCCACGGTCACGGCGTATATCGAGGCGCGACCGGAGAGCAGCGTCGGCAACGCCGGCAGCGGGCTGAACATCGCCGCCGTCGCGCGCCGGACGAGTGTGGCGGCCGACACGCTCCGGAAGTGGGAGCGGCGCTACGGCGTCCTTCACCCCAACCGGACGGCCGGCGGGCAGCGGCGCTACGACGAGCTCGACGTCGCCCGCGTGGAATGGCTGCGCGACCGGCTCGCGGAGGGGTTCAGGATCGGATCCGCGGCAGCGCTGCTCGACAGCGGCCCGCAGGGCCTCGCGACGACGATGGACGACCTGCGCGCGGGGCTCGTTGACGCGACCCGCGCCGGCGACACTTGCCGGATCGGCGCCGTGCTCGACCAGGCCTTCACCCTCCACGCCTTCGGCGACACGATCGACGAGGTCGTCACCCCCGCCCTCGCCGAGGTCGGGGATCTGTGGACGGAGGAGCCTGGCGCGATCGCCCACGAGCACCTGCTCTCGGGCACGATCCGCTCACGGCTCGAGCGGATGCTCTCCGACGCGCGGCCCGGGATCCGCGGCACCGCGGTCCTCGCCTGCGCTCCGGGTGAGCGGCACGATCTCGGCCTGCTCGCGCTCGGCGTCTGCCTCCAGGCGGAAGGCTGGATGGTCGCCTATCTGGGAGCCGACGCGCCGGTGGAATCGACGCTCGGCCTGGCAGAGGAGCTGGGAGCAGCTGCGGTCTGCGTCAGCCTGACGACCGCCGAGAGCGTCGAGCGCTTCGGCGCCGAGCTCGCCGCGTACTCAGGCACCGCGCCGACGATCGTCGCGGGCGGGCCGGCGGTCTCGGACGGCACGGATCTCCCGGTGAGGCTCCTGGGGAGCTCGCACCTCACGGCCGTGGGCGAGCGCCTGCTCGCCTCGTGAGCGACCGGGCCCGGGCCGCCGCCGCAGGCGCCACCGCCGCCGTCGTCTGGGGTGCCGTCGAGCCCCTCGACCAGGTACTGCTCCGCTACGACTACTCGGACATCGCCCTACTCGGCAAGGCGATCACGCCGGGCCGGCACTGGCGGCTCGCCGGCTTCGCCCTCCACGCGCTGAACGGCGCCGCGTTCGGGCTGGCGTTCGAGGAGGTTCGGCGGCGGACGCGCGTCGAGCCACGGCGCCTCGCGCTCGGGCTCGCCCTGGCCGAGCACGTCGGCCTGTATCCGCTCTCGTACTTCACCGACCGGTACCACCCCCGGCGCGGCGAGCCGGGCGTCCCCCCGCTGCTGACGAGCGGTCGCGCGTTCGTGCAGGCCGCCTGGCGGCACACGCTCTTCGGGCTCCTGCTCGGCCGGCTCGCGCGCCCGTCCGCCGCCTAGGCGACGCGCAAAGAGTCGTTCTTGCGGACGTACATGGAGGAGTCGGCGGCCGCGAGGAGGCCCTCGGCGTCCCGCGCGTCGAGCGGGTAGACGGCGATCCCGATGCTCGCGTCGGCCCGCAGCTCGACGGGCGGGATCGAGATCGAGAGCTCGAGCAGCTCCTCGATCCGGGTTGCGACCGTCCGGGCGGTGTCGGGCGCGTCCTGCACGTTCAGGTCGGCGAGCAGGACGAGGAACTCGTCCCCGCCGATCCGGGCGACCACATCGGTGTCGCGGGCGCCGCGCCGGAGCTTCGACGCCACCTCCGCGAGCAACCGATCGCCGTACGCGTGGCCGAGCGTGTCGTTGACCTCCTTGAACCGGTCGAGGTCGATCGAGAGCAGCGCGACGGCGAGCCCGCCGCGGCGGGCGCGAGCGAGGGCGAGGTCGAGCTGCTCGGTGAGGGCGCGCCGGTTCGGGAGCCCGGTCAGCTCGTCCGTCGTCGCCAGCACCGCGAGCTTGCGGTTCGTCTCGGTCAGGTCGTGCTCGGCGTGCTTCAGGCGAGTCACGTCGACGACGGACATGCCGATCCTGTCGCCGATCGGGTAGAGGTCGACCAGATGGTGATCCTCGCCGTTCGTGCCCACGATCTCTACTCCGACGAGGGGCTCGCGGGTGTCGAGGACCGAGCGGAACAGCGGTTCGAGCGTCTGAGCGGGATAGGGCGCGACGTCGGCGAGCCGTAGGCCTACGAGTCCCTCCGCCGGCCGCCCGATGATCTCGGCGAGCGCGTCGTTGACCCTGGTGAAGCGGAACGACGCGTCCACGACGGCGAAGCCCCCGGCCGCGTGGTCGAAGAATGCCTTGAGGCTCGCCCGATCCTCGGAGGCCCGAGCCGCGACTTCGTCGAGGCGGCCGCGGAGGGTCGTCGTGATCACGCCTGCGCCCCCGAGGACGCCCGCGAGCAGCACCCAGTGCCCGAGCGCGTCCCGGAAGCCGTAGCGGCTGAAGAGCGCGACGGCGAGCGTGGCGACCACGCCGACGATCTGGAAGGTGGCCTGGCGGCGCGAGTAGAAGAAGCCGACGTAGAGGACGAGCCACGTGTAGAGCGGCGCGTAGCCGACCCCGTCGGGGAGGCCGACGACCTGAAGCACGATGATCCCCGAGCCCGCCGCCGCGAGCACGTACCGGAGCAGCGGCGGGATCCGCTCGTAGGCGACCAGGATCACGGCGGCGATCGCGTAGGAGAGGACGACGCCGGTGAGGATGACCGCCGGCCGCTCGGTCAGGGCGTTCCCGAGCGCGGCTGCGCCGAGCGTCAGCGTCGCGAGGCCGACGTAGAGCGCCGAGGCGGCTCTGGCCGCGATCAGCCGCTGCCGGTCTCCGCGGTGGAGCTCGACGGGATCGAGGCCGAGCCGCTGCCTGAGCGAGGGGATCACGCCCCGGTGATCGGGCGGAACCTGCGAAAAATGAGGACCCCGTGCGGGCCGCGAGAGCGCGCTCAGGGGCGGAGCACAGCGCGGCGCGGGCCGGCGAGGAAGCCGGCCTCGACGAGCAGCGGCATGACCTCGGTCTCGATCACCGGCTTGCCGTCGAAGCGCTCGACCGCGAGCCGCTTGCCGCCGCGCTCGCGGACGTGCGCGACGAGCGCCTCGATCGCGGGCCGGAGCCAGTCCGGGTCGGGGTCGCGCAGGGGCACAAGCGTCCGCCCGCCCCGCTCGACGAAGAGGACGGCCTCGCCGCCGAGGAGAACGACCTGCGCTCCGGCGACCCGCGCGGCGCGGGCTCCGGCCCGCTTCGGCCACGGGATCGCAGCGCCGTAGGGCTGGGCCGGGTCGGCCGCGGCGAGCACGAGCGGCTCGGGGTCGTCCTCGGCGCGAAGCTCACGCAGGCGCTCCACCGCGCCGGCAAGAGCGAACTGAGCCCCGCCGAGACCCTCGACGAAGTAGCCGCGCCGGCAGACCCCGATCGTCTCCAGGTCCTTGAGCTCGCCGTAGACCGCGCCGTAGCCGCCGGAGATCCCCTCGCCCCGGACGCCGTCCCGGGTGACGATCCCCTGCCGCTCGAGCAGGAGCTCGGCGAGCGCGCGCCGGTCGGGCGTGCCGGGGAAGAGCTTGTCCGTGAGCGACCACCGGCCCTGGGTGGAGGTGATCGCCGACGTTCGTGTGCGCGAGAAACGGCGCGGGCGGCGGTCGGCGCGCGGCGCCTGGTAGCGGCGGCCCGCGCGCAGCGGGGTCCAGGCGTCGTTCGTGACCTCGCCCGCCCAGACGAGCTCCCAGAGCGCGGGCAGTGCCGCCTCGGGCTCGAGCCCGGCTGCCTCGACGAGCGGGTACCAGAACTCCGCGCTCTGCCCGAGGGCCGCGCGGATCGAGTCAGCCTCCGCCGACTCGGGCGGCGGCGCAGCGGCAGGCCGGCCGAGAACGGCTGCGTCCTCGCGGAAGAAGAGCGCGACCCGGTCGAGCCCCGTCCCGACCCAAATGAGCTCGCCACTCGCGCAGAGGGCGTCGAGCCAGGCGGGCTGATAGCCCGGGACTCGGCGCGGCAGCACCTCGCTCTCCCAGAGCGAGACGGGGAGCGCGAGCCCCTGGAGCGGGACGATCGCCTCGCGGAGGCTCGCCCGGCGGTCGATCCCGTGCCAGGCCGGGAGGAAGCGCCCGTAGGCGGCCTGCTCGGCCGGCTCGACCTCGCGCCGGAGCGCGGCGAGCGAGGCCCGGCGCAGGCGGCGTAGCACCTCTGGGTCGCACCACTCGCGCTCGGTGCCGCCGGGGCGCAGCTCGCCGCGGACGAGCGCACCTGCCTGCTCCTGCTCGCGCAGGAGGCCCTCGAGCGGGAGGCCGAAGCGCTCCTCGGCCTGCCCTGTCGTGAACGGGCCGCGTCCCTTGGCGAAGCGGAGGACGAGCTGGCGCAGCGAGTCGGGGCCGCCCTCGAGGTACGCATCGGGTAGGCCGCCCGGCGGCATCACCCCGAGCGCGTCGCGGTAGCGGCCCGCGTCCTCGGCGGCGATCAGCCGCTCCTCCCCCGCGAAGCGGACGGCGAGCGCCCGCCGTTCGGCGAGCAGGATCGCGGCGAAGCCCTCGTCGTACTCGCCCGCGCGGAGGTCGCCGCGGCGGCGGAGGACGTCGTGGAGCTCGTCGGGGTCGCGCGAGTCGCCGCGCAGCTGCCGCTCCACCTCGGCGAGCGCGTTGGCGTCGATCAGCTCGCGCAGCTCCTCCTGGCCGAGCAGCTCGCGGAGCAGGTCGCGGTCGAGCGAGAGCGCCTGCGCGCGCCGCTCGGCGGGCGGCGTGTCGTCCTCGTACATGTAGGTCGCGACGTAGTCGAAGAGGAGCGAGGAGGCGAACGGCGAGGCAGACGCCGTCTCCACCTCGACGAGGTCGAGCGTCCGTGTCTGCAACCCGTGCAGGATCCGCTTCAGCGCGGGCAGGTCGAAGACGTCCTGGAGGCACTCCCGGTAGGTCTCGAGCACGATCGGGAAGGAGCCGTACTTCCGCGCCACCTGGAGCAGGCCCTGCGCCTTCAGCCGCTGCTGCCAGAGCGGCGTCCGCTGGCCCGGCCGGCGGCGGGGGATCAGGAGCGCGCGCGAGGCGTTCTCGCGGAAGCGGGCGCCGAAGAGCGCCGTCTGCCCCACCTCGTTGACGACGAGCTCCTCGATCTCCTCCGGCCCGATCAGGAGATCGGCGAGCGGCGGCGGCGCATCGGCGTCGGGAAGGTGGAGCGCGATCCCGTCGTCCGACCAGATCGACTGCACCTCGAGCCCGAGCGAGTCGCGCAGTCGGGCGGCGAGCGCCATCCCCCACGGCGCATGCACCCGGCCGCCGAACGGGGTCAGGATGCAGACGCGCCAGTCGCCGATCTCGTCCTTGAAGCGCTCGACGACGATCGCGCGGTCGGAGGGGACGACGCCCGTCGCGGCCTGCTGCTCGTGCAGGAACGCGAGCAGGTTCGTCGCCGCGCGCGCGTCGAGCGAGTGCTCGTCGCGCAGCGTCGCGAGCGCGGTCTCCTCGCGCGCCGCGACAAGCTCGCGCGAGACGCGGCCGATCTCGACGCCGAGCTCGACCGGCCGGCCGACGCCCTCGCCCTTCCAGAACGGCACCGCGCCCGGCACGCCCGGCGCGGGCGAGACGAGGACGCGGTCGCGGGTGATC